>NZ_LBJV01000065.1:0-215471 GCF_028128855.1 Bradyrhizobium sp. CCBAU 11430 | reverse complement strand
CCGGGTGGCGCCGTGCCGCAGACCCCGGCAAGCCTGCAGCCGGGCGACGAGGTTGTCACCGAGCCGCCGGCCCAGAAGATCGTGAACAAGAAGGCGACTTTCTCGGGGCTCGACAAGATCACCGGGCGCATCATCAATTTCGACGAGGAGATCGGCGAGACCGTCCAGTTCGGCGCGCTCAGGGTCAAGACCGACGCCTGCTACACGCGGCCGGCGACCGAGGCCACCAACACCGACGCCTTCGTCGAAGTCGACGAGATCACCTTGCAGGGCGAGGTGAAGCGGATCTTCTCGGGCTGGATGTACGCGGCAAGCCCGGGCCTGCACGGCGTCGAGCACCCGATCTACGACATCTGGCTCACCGACTGCAAAGAGCCGCAGCAGACCATTGCGACCGCAGCGCCGGATCCCGCGACCAAGCCCGCACCTCCGCCGCCGCCCGCGCAGAAGAAGGCCGCGCCGAAGCAGGTGCAGCAGCGTCCGCCGCAGCCTCTGCCGCCGATCCAGCAGCAGCAACCGGCACCGCCGCCGCCTCCGCCGCCGGAGCAGCGGCCGGGTCTGTTCGGTATCCCGGGGTTCGGCCGCTAAGCCTGCTATCGATTATTGCCGCGCGGCGATGATCTCGAGCGCGCGTGCGCCCGGGATCGCCTCACCCGCAGAGAGCTTCAGGAAATCGCCGGGCTCGCCCGCAAGCGCCTTGTCGAGCAGCGCGGTGTAGCGCCGCCGCGAGATCTCGGCCGCGCCAAAGCTCTTCAGATGTTCGGTGACATATTGGGTGTCGAGCAGCTCGAAGCCGCCATGGACGAGCCGCGCGACGAGATGCACCAGAGCGACCTTGGAGGCATCGCGCGCGGTGTGGAACATGCTCTCGCCGAAGAAGGCTCGTCCGAGGCTGACGCCGTACAGCCCGCCGACGAGGTCCTCGCCCTGCCAGGCCTCGACACTGTGGCAATGGCCGAGCTCGTACAGGCCGCCATAGAGGTCACGGATGCGCTTGTTGATCCAGGTGTCCTCGCGTCCGGCCTGCGGCGCGGCGCAGCCGGCGATCGTCGCCTTGAATGCGGTGTTGACGGTTACGCGAAACACATCCGAGCGGACGGTGCGCGCGAGCCGCGAGGCGACACGAAATCCATCGAGGGGGATGACGCCACGCAGCTCCGGCTCGACCCAGAACAGGGTCGGATCTTCGGCGCTCTCGGCCATCGGAAAGATGCCGCAGGCATAGGCGCGCAGCAGCACGGCCGGTGTGATTTCAGGCGGGGCGGAGTCGCGCGAAGTCATGGTTCGCAACCATAGCAGGATCGCGACGCGGTTGCGATGGGGGTGAGCAGGGCAGCGAGATCAGCTCGCGGCGGCGGTGCTGGTTCTGCCGGGGGCTGCCGGCATGCGCGCGAATTTCAGCACGATCCGGGTTCCGGAATGGGCGGGATCGCGCTCGACCGTGGCGTCGAGCTTGGAGGCCATGGCCGCGACGATGCGCTGGCCCATGCCGGTGGAGCGCGGATCGGCCTTGACGTTGTCACCGACGCCGTCGTCGGTGATCGACAGCAGGACATCGTCGCCCTGCGCGTGCAGCTCGACATGGATCGGGCCGGCGCCGTCGGGATAGGCGTATTTCACCGCGTTCATCACCAGCTCGTTGACGATGATGCCGACGGCGACCGCGCGGTCGGGATCGATCTCGATCGGCTCGGCCTTCAGCGTCAGGCGCGACATCCGGTTGCCTTCGGCCGAGCGGCGGAGATCCTCGAGCAGCGAGTCCAGATACTGGTTCAGGACCACGCTCTTCAGATCCTGCGAGGTGTAGAGGCGGCGGTGCACCTGCGCGACCGCGGCGACGCGGCCCATCGCATTGGTCAGTGCCGCCTTGACCTCGTCCTGCGCGGCGGAGCTTGCCTGGAGGTGCAGCAGCGAGGCGATGATCTGGAGCGAGTTGCCGACGCGGTGGTTGACCTCGCGCAGCAGCAGCTCGCGTTCGGCGGCAAGGGCGGCGTAGCGGTCGCGCGAGGCATGGATCTCGGCCTCGGCTTCCTCGCGTGCCTTCTGCAATTCGGCCTGGCGCAGCGCGCCCTCGGTTGCGACGTGGAGCAGGGGGATGAAATCGCCCGTGACGTCCTTGACGAGATAATCGGCCGCGCCGGCCTTCAGCGCGGTGACGGCGATGCTGGAATCCTGCGAGGCCGTGACGAACACCACGGGCGGCGCACCCGGGATCGCCATGATCTGCTCCAGCGTCTCCAGCCCGTCGAGGCCGGGCATGTACTGGTCGAGCGCCACCACGTCGATGCCGCCCTCGACCGCGGCGCGGCGGATGCGCTCCAGGCCTTCCTCGCCGCTCGCGGCGTGGACGACCCTGTAGCCGCGCCGCGTCAGGCCGCGATCGACCAGGCGCGCCAGCGCACTATCGTCGTCGATGTAGAGCAGTGTTGGCGTGCGCTGGCTCATGGGGCGGCGGGAGGGACCTGGATGACCGAGAAGAACAGGCCAAGCTGCCGGATGGCATTGGCGAAATTCTCGTAGTTGACGGGCTTGGTGATGTAGACGTTGCAGCCGAGCTCGTAGCAACGCTTGATTTCCTGGGAATCGTCGGTGGTGGTCAGCACCACCACGGGCGAAGCCTTCAGATATTTGTTTTCCTTGATCTGCCTCAGGATGTCGATCCCGGTCATGTCGGGCAGGTTGAGGTCGAGCAGGATCAGCAGCGCGTTGCCCTTCTGCACGAGCCCGCTGCCGTCGGCGCCGAACAGATGCTGCATCGCGTCCGTGCCGTTGGGAAACGAGACGATCTCGTTATTGACCCCCGAGCGGCGGATGTTGCGCTCGATCAGGCGGGCGTGGCCCTCGTCGTCCTCGATCATGATGATGGTGACAGGCTGGGTCATCGATCTGCGTTCCGGTTGCTCACATTCCAGGCGATCGGCAGCGTGATCGTGAAGGTGCTGCCCGCGTCCAGTTCCGATGATACCGACATGGTGCCGCCGAGGCGACGCACAAGTGCACGCACATGCGCAAGACCAATGCCCTGGCCGGGCTTGTCCTGGGTTCCCGCGCGGCGGAACAGGTCGAATATCCGCTGATGATCCTTCGGATCGATGCCGCGGCCATTGTCGCTGATCTCGAAGATAGCGTAGCCGAGTTTGGTCCGCCCGCGAATTCTGATTTCGCCGGGCACCCCGCGCTTCAGGTACTTGATCGCATTGTCGATCAGATTGGAGAAGATCTGCTCGAGTGCGAGCCGGTCGCTGACGATGTCAGGCAGGGGCTCGAGGTGAATCTGGGCCTGTGCCTCGGCGGCCTGGTGCGCCAACGTCGACACGATGGCCTCGATCAGCTCGCTGGTGTCGATCTTCACCGGCTGGAATTCGCGTCGGCCCTCGCGGGTGAGGTTGAGGATGGCCGAAATCAGCCGGTCCATCTTGGCGATCGACGTCTTGATGAAGCCGAGCGCTTCGGAAAAATCCTCCGAGAGCTGCTTGTCGGCGCCTTCGAGCACGATCTCGCCGGGCGCGCCAGGCGCCAGCGGCGGCCCGCCGGCGGGGACTTGGGTGAGGCTGCCGAGGCGGCGGAAGACATCGCCGCTGAGCTCTTCGAGCTCGCTGGTGAAGCCCATGATGTTGACGAGCGGCGAGCGCAGATCGTGGCTGACGATATAGGCAAAGCGCTGGATCTCTGCGTTGGCCTCGCGCAGGTCCGCGGTGCGCTCGTCGACGACGGACTCCAGGTTGACGTTGGCATCGCGCAGGCGCGCTTCGGCCTCGTCACGGGCGCGGGCCGAGCGCCGCACCAGCCAGGTCGAGATCAGGGCCAGCAGCACGACGAGGCCGGAGCCGATGCCGGTCATCGATGCAGCCAGGGTCTGACTCCGGTCGGAGTTGGCGGTTCGGACCCGGAACAGCCGCTCCTCTTCGCGGATCATCGCGTTGGCCAAGTTGGTGATCGTCGTCGTGGTGTTGCCGGCCGCGGCCTCGCGGATCAGCGCCGTGGCCCTCTCCGGTTGGCCCTCCTTCACGAACTTCATCTCGCGCGAAAACTGGTCGAGCCGGGTCGCAATCGCCGCACTCAGCTTCTCGATGCTGTCGCGTTGCGCCGGATTGTCGCCGATCTGGCGCGTGAGCTTATCGAGTGCCGGAATGATCGCTGCGACGGCCTTCTCGTGGTCCGACTGGAAATCCGGTCCCTGCGTCAGGAGAAAGCCGCGGGCGCTGCTCTCGGCGCGGCGGATTTCGAGCAGCAGGGCGTTGATTTGGCTCTCCGCCTCGATGGTGTGAACCACCCATTTGCTGTCGTCCCGCGCCTTGTTGACGAGGTAGACCGAGCCGGCGCTGATCACAGTCAGAATCAGGAGGCCCGCCGAGATCAGCAGGATCTGCCAAAATGCGCGCCGTCGTTGGGCCTCGGCCGTCACGACGGCCTCGCTCTGTCACGTTCAGCGGAAGTCAAAACGCCCCCTTGGACTGTCCCCGCGTCGAGAACGCGATAAGGCCCAAAGGGTTCCACGGCGAAAGTGGATTTATCGCGGAGCGGGTTCCGTCTTGCCGGCCAGATACTGTTCCAGCCAGTGGATGTGATAATCGCCGTTGATGATGTCGTCTTCACGCACCAGCGCGCGGAACAGCGGCAGCGTGGTCTCGATGCCTTCCACCACCATCTCGTCCAGCGCCCGGCGTAGCCGCATCAGGCATTCGGCGCGGGTCTTGCCGTGCACGATCAGCTTGCCGACCAGGGAATCGTAATAGGGCGGGATCGTGTAGCCCTGGTAGACCGCGGAATCGATGCGGACGCCGAGTCCACCGGGCGGATGGTATTGCAGTATGCGGCCGGGCGAGGGCCGGAAGGTCTGGGGATTTTCGGCGTTGATGCGGCACTCGATCGCATGGCCGATGACCTGGACCTCTTCCTGCCTTGCCGGCAAATCGCCGCCCGCGGCGATGCGGATCTGCTCCAGCACGAGGTCGATGTCGGTGATGCTCTCGGTGACGGGATGCTCGACCTGGATGCGGGTGTTCATCTCGATGAAGTAGAACTCGCCGTCCTCGAACAGGAACTCGATGGTGCCGACGCCGAGATATTTCATCTCGCGCATCGCCTTGGCGCAGGTCTCGCCGATCTTGGCGCGCGCGGCGGCGGCAAGGACAGGCGAGGGGCCCTCTTCCCAGACCTTCTGGTGGCGGCGTTGCAGCGAGCAGTCACGCTCGCCGAGATGGATCGCGCCGCCGCGGCCGTCGCCGAGAATCTGGATCTCGATGTGACGCGGCTTCTGGAGGTATTTTTCCAGATAGACCGAGGCATCGCCGAAGGCGGATTTGGCCTCGTTGGCCGCCGTCGACAGCGCCACCTGAAGGTCGACCTCGCTCTGCGCGACCTTCATGCCGCGGCCACCGCCGCCGGCCGCCGCCTTCACCAGTACCGGAAAGCCAATTTTTTTGGCGATCGCCAGCGCGTCGTCATCGGGACCGACCGCACCGTCGGAGCCGGGCACGACGGGGATGCCGAGCTTCTTGGCGGTCTTCTTCGCCTCGATCTTGTCGCCCATCAGGCGGATGTGCTCCGCCTTGGGACCGATGAAATGCAGATTGTGCTCGGCGAGGATCTCCGCAAAGCGGGCATTCTCGGACAGGAAGCCGTAACCGGGATGCACGGCATCGGCCCCGGTGATCTCGCAGGCCGCGAGCAACGCGGGCACGTTGAGATAGCTGTCCTTGGATGCCGGCGGTCCGATGCAGACGCTTTCGTCCGACAGGCGCACATGCATGGCATCGGCGTCGGCGGTGGAGTGCACGGCGACGGTGGCGATGCCGAGCTCCTTGCAGGCCCTGAGGATGCGAAGGGCAATCTCGCCGCGATTGGCTATGAGGATCTTGTCGAACATGGTGCCTCAGGGGGCGAACGGGGAATAGCGATTGGCGAACAGGGAAGAGTAACTATTCGCTCCTCGCTATTCGCCAGTCCCTCACTCAATGATGACGAGCGGCTCGCCGTACTCGACCGGCTGACCGTCCTCGACCAGGATCTGCGTCACCGTGCCGGCGCGCGGCGAGGGGATCTGGTTCATGGTCTTCATGGCTTCGATGATCAGCAGGGTCTGTCCGACCGAGACCTTGCTGCCGACCTCGATGAACGGCTTGGCGCCGGGCTCCGGTGCCCAATAGGCGGTGCCGACCATCGGCGAGCTGACAGCGCCAGGATGCTTCGACAGGTCGGGACCGGCGGCGGCAGGCACGGCGGAGGCGACCGGCAGGGCGGCGGGAGCGGCTGCCATCTGCATCGGCATGGTCGCAGCAACGCTGACGTTGCGGGCGACGCGCAGGCGCAGGCCCGCACGTTCGATCTCGATCTCGGTGAGGCTGGTCTCATCGAGCAGCAAAGCGAGCTCGCGGATGAGCGCGGAATCCTCGCTGGAAAACTTTGCGGCTGCTTTGTCGTCTGGCTGGCGCGCCATGTTCTTTGATCCGAATGTTCTGTTTGATGAAGGGGGCTTCAGGCTTTGGGCTTGATGGCAAGCTTGGCGGCAAGGCCCTGGATGGCGAGGCGATAGCCCTCGATGCCGAAACCGCAGAGCGAGGCGAAAGCCGCGCGTGCGGTGTAGGAGTGGTGACGAAAGCTCTCGCGGGCGTGGATGTTGGTCACATGCACTTCGACCGTCGGGATCTGCACCGCGAGCAGCGCGTCGTGCAGCGCGATCGAGGTGTGCGAATAGCCACCTGCATTGACGATGATACCCTTCATCTTGCGCGCATGCGCCTCGTGGATGAAGTCGATCAACTCGCCCTCGCGGTTTGACTGCCGGCAATCGGCCTTGAGGCCGTACGTTGCAGCGGTCTCCCGGCACAGTGCCTCGACGTCGGCCAGCGTGGCGTGGCCGTACTTCTCGGGCTCGCGGGTCCCCAACATGTTGAGGTTCGGCCCGTTGAGGACGAGGATCGTATCGGTTGCAGGTTCTGCCATTCCAATCCCGGGAAGAGGTGCTCGGCGTGGCGGGGTTATAGGTAACAAAGCGGCCTAGGGGAAGCCTTGAAGGGCCTCCCAAGGGGCTTCAGGTAGCTCATCCCCGGTGCAAAAACCTGTGCGGAAGCTACGGAAATTGCTTGTTAACCAGTTCTAATCGTGGCTGCCGGAGGGAGGCTCGCAGGGGGAGGGCGTCGCATAGGCCAAAGGCCCCTGCCGATCTCTCGGCAAGGGCCCATTTGGGCTTCAGCGAAGCAGCTTAGCCTTCGATGATGTAGACGATTTCGCGCGTCTGCGGACGGACGATCACGTACTGACCGCGGACGAAAATCACCTCATAGCCACGCCACTCCGGGTAGATCTCCACGATCCGGGGCGGAAGCGGATGGACTCGAACGGAGGCCGGGATCGCGGTGCCGACCGAGATGTTGAAGTTGACGTTCGTCGTCTCTTCGATCTTGGTCGACTTGATCGCCGTCGAAATTTCAGTCCGCTTTTCGGCCGGCGGCGCGGAAGCCGTCGCGGAGGCGGTGCCGGTCGTGGTCTGGGACTTGTCGGTCGTAGCCGCATTATTGGTCTTGGCGGCGCCGCCGGCCCTGTTGTCCTCGGCCTTCATGTCCTTGGCAGACTTGGCGGGGTCAGACTTCGTCGTCGAATCCGAGCTCATGCTCTTCGACTTGTCCTGCTGGGACTTGTCCTGCGCGCGTTCGTCAGTGCGCTGGCCCTTGGTGGCGCCGGCCTTGTCCTCGGCCGCGTTCTTGTTCATCGCGCCGCCCGGGCGCTCGTCCTTCATCGCGCCGGATTTGTCCTCGGAAGGCCGATCGGACTTCATGGTGCCAGCGCCACCGGCCTGGCCGACGGTGCCCTTGTCATGGCTCATGGAATCGCGGCCCGTCGAGCCGCGCTCGGCGGCGCCGCCGGAGGGCTGCGAGTGCTGCATCTGCTGCGAGCCAGCGCCGCTGTCACGGCCCTTGTCTTGTGCGTTCGCCAGACCGGCGCCCGCGACCAGGGCGACTGCGGCGACAGAAATCATAAAGCGGTTCAACATCGAATTCTCCTCACGTGTTTCTTTGCGTCATTGCCCGTGCGCCGACAACGAAAGGAGATTTGAGTTGTTCCGGAACTTCGCCTGTTCCGCGGCATTTGTTTGTTGAATGCCAGATGAATGACTTTGCACGAACGTTCGGCGCAAGAGAAAGGCCGGCTTGTCAGCCGGCCTTTTCGGGGTTTCAGGATCGTAAAACGTATGATCAGCAGGTTGCCTTGCCGCAGCGGGCAATGCCGATCTTTTCCTTGAGGCCTTCGACGCCGACGGCGCCGATCACGATCTGCTTGCCGATGACATAGCTCGGCGTGCCGTTCATGCCCATCGCTTCGGCGAGCTTGAAGTTCTCCTCGATGGTGGCGCGCACCTCGGGGCTGGCGAGGTCCTTTTCGATTTTGGCGGTGTCGAGGCCGGCTTCCTTGGCGGCTTGAAGCGCGCGCGCCTTGTCGGCAGCGCCGCGGCCGCCGAGCAGCTTCTGGTGGAAGTCGAGATATTTCTTGCCGGAGGGATCCTGCATGCGCACGGCGACCGCGACCTGCGCCGCCTCGACCGAGCCCTGGCTCAGCACCGGAAATTCCTTCAGCACCACCTTCAGCTTCGGATCGGCCTTCATGAGGGTGAGCATGTCGTCCATCGCGCGCTTGCAGTAGCCGCAATTGTAATCGAAGAACTCGACGAAGGTGACGTCGCCGTCCTTGTTGCCGAGCACGACCTGGCGCGGGGAGTTGAAGATCGCGTCCGCATTCTGCGCGATGCTGGCCTCGTGCTTCTGCGTCTCGGCCGCGGCCTGCCGCTTGCTGAGCTCGGCCATCGCCTCCTCGAGCACCTCGGGATGGCTGATGAGATAGTTCTTGATGATATTCTCGATGTCGGTGCGCTGGGTGTCGGAGAAACTGTCGGCCGACGCGGGCACGGCTGCGCCGAACAGGGCGAGCGCAAACAACGCGGGAGCAATCAGGCGCAGCGAAGGCATAGGTAAATCCTCTTATCCAAAGCAGGTTTCGGAATACGTCCCGGCGGACTTAAGCTCGGTGTCGTGACGTCGTGGTATCGGGCGTCGTTCGAGTTGCGTCAGTTGCGCGGCGGCTTCGCCGCCACGATGTCGTCGGCCTTGACCCATCCGGGCGTGCCGACGGCGAAACGGGTTTTCGCGCGCGTAGCGAGCTCGCGGGCGGTCTTGTTGTCGCCGCGCAGGTAAGCGGCTTGCGCCGAGGCGAGATCCGCTTCGGCATAGTCGCCCTTCCGGCCATAGGCCATCGCGAGCTGGGTATAGCCGAGCACCGCCTCGGGTTCTCGCGCCACCGCGGCGCGGAGAATCCGAACGGCGTCGTCGGTGTAGGTCTTATTATCGGTTCCAACCAGAGCCTGCCCAAGTAACATCTCGATGAGGGGCGCGTTGTTGGAAAGCTGTGCGGCCTTGCGCAGCGGAGCGATCGCCTCGGCGGCCTTGCCGCTCTCCAACAGGGCCTGGCCGCGCACCTCGTAGAAGTACGGATTGTTGGGCTGGACCTGGATCAGCGCGTCGATCTGGGCCAGCGCGCTGCGCAGATCGCCGTGCAGATAGGTGCTGATGGCGCGGGCATAGCGCGCCGGCATGCTGTCGTTGGTCTGGGGATAGCGGCGGTACACAGTCTCCGGCCGCTCCATGAACGCGGAGATCTTGGCGCGAACCATGTCGTGGCGGAGCTGCAGCGCGGGATCGTCCTTCTTGTTCCAGTAGGGGCTGGAGCTGGCGAATTCCTGAAGCGCGGCGACGCGCTCGGCCGGCATCGGGTGCGACTGGAGATAGGGATCGGCGCCGCGCGCGGCGAACAGGCTCTCACTGGTGAAGCGCTTGAAGGTCTCGTACATGCCCTTCGGCGATTGCTGGGTCGCGGTCAGGAATTTCACGCCGGCGCGGTCGGCGTTCTCCTCTTGCTGGCGCTGATAGGACAGCAGCGTCCGGCGGATCACCTCCTGGGGAGCCGAGATCGCGGCGGCGCCGGCATTGGCGAGCCCGTTGTTGCCTGCGCTGCTGCGCTGGGTGCTGCCTGCGGCGATCGCGCCTGCGCCGAGCAGCATCGCGATGATCATCTGGGTCTGGGCGGCGGCGAGCTGCTCGCGCAGCTTGGACAGATGGCCACCGGCCAGATGCCCGGTCTCGTGCGCGAGCACGCCGATGATCTGGTTCGGGGTCTCCGATTGAAGGATCGCGCCGTAATTGACGAAGATGCGGCGGCCGTCGGCGACGAACGCGTTGAACGAGCCGTCGTTGAGGATCACCATCTGGATGTTCTGCTTCTCCAGACCCGCGGCGCGCAGGATCGGGCGCGTATATTCGCGCAGCAGTTGCTCGGTCTCGGTGTCGCGCAAGACCGGCGGCCCCTTCTGCTGCGCCCGCGCCGCCGGGAGCGGCAGCAGCGCGATCGCCGCAGCCGTAACGAGGGCGGTGAGGGCGGAGGCCTTCTTGCGCAATGCGATCTGGAGAAACATCAAACGGTCTGGAGAGCAGTTTCGTGATTGGTTTTGGCGATTGGCGGCGGACCGGATACGCGATATGCCCTTGTGAGCGTTACCCTTATGAGCCGTACAATGCGGCCAGTCTGGGGCGCAAGCGCCCCGTTCCCGGGCCGGACGCTCCGGCCCGCCAGCGAAATAGCAGAAATCGATGCACGATGCGACATTGAGGAACCGGTTGGGGCAGTGGCTCGAGCCCTCCCGCCGCAGCGATGTTCCCCCGTTCATGGTGATGGACGTCATGGCCGCGGCGGCCCGAATCGAGGCCGCCGGCGGCCATGTCGTCCATATGGAGGTCGGCCAGCCCGCGGCGGGGGCGCCCGGCACCGCGATTGCGGCCGCCCACGCGGCGCTCGAGGCCGGGCGGATCGATTATACCTCCGCGCTCGGCATTCCCAGTCTGCGCGAGCGCATCGCGCGCCATTATCGCGATGCCTATGGCTGTGCCATCAGCCCTGACAGGATCGTGGTGACCACCGGCTCCTCCGGCGGGTTCATCCTGGCCTTCCTGTCGATGTTCGAGCCTGGCGACCGCGTCGCCGTGACGGTGCCGGGCTATCCGCCTTATCGCCATATCCTCACTGCGCTCGGTTGCGAGCCGGTGCTGATCGAGACCACGAACGAGACGCGCCATGCGCTCACCGGCGAGGCATTGCTCGCGGCGCATCGCAAGGCGCCGCTGAAGGGCGTGCTGGTCGGCAGCCCCGCCAATCCGACGGGGACGATGATGTCCCGCGAAGCGCTCGCCGGCTTGATGGCGGCCGCCGAAGATGCCGGCATCCGGTTCATCTCGGACGAGATTTATCACGGGCTTGATTATGCGTTTCCAGCGGTCACCGCGGCCGCGCTGTCCGAGCACGCACTCGTGATCAACTCGTTCTCGAAGTATTTCTGCATGACGGGCTGGCGCGTCGGCTGGATGGTCGTGCCTGAAATTCTGGTGCGGCCGATCGAGCGGCTGCAGCAGAACCTGTCGATCTCGGTGCCGTCGCTGTCGCAGATCGCGGCAGAAGCCGCCTTCGACGGCGCGGCCGAGATGGAGGCGATCAAGCACGGCTATCAGGAAAACCGGCGGATTCTGATCGAGGGATTGCCGAAGGCGGGCCTAGCCAAATTCCTGCCGGCCGATGGTGCATTTTATCTCTACGCCGACGTCTCGGGCTTCACCTCCGACAGTTTCGAGTTCGCCAAGCAGATGCTGGAACAGGCGCGTGTCGCGGCCACGCCCGGGCTCGATTTCGATCCCGTTCACGGCCGCTCGTTCATTCGTCTTTCCTATGCGCGCTCGCCCGGGGAGATGCGAGAGGCAGTTGACCGGATCGCTCACTGGCTTAAATAGCCGCCAGTTTTCGACCACCCGGAGTTCATCTTGTCTGACCGATCTGTCCCGACCGCTGCCACACCGCATTTTCCTCTCGCCGCATTGATGTGGCCGACCCGACCGGGCGAAACCGTCGGCGCAGTGCGCGCCGTCGTGCTGGTTGCGCTTGGCACTGCGTTGATGGCGCTGTCAGCCAAGGTCAGCCTGCCGCTGCCTTATGTGCCCATGACGTTGCAGACGCTGGTGGTGCTGATGATCGGCGCCGCCTATGGCTGGCGCCTTGGGAGCGCAACCATGATCGCCTACCTCGCCGAAGGCGCGCTTGGCGCGCCGGTATTCGCCGGGCCGGTGGGTGGAATTGCACCGCTGGTTGGCCCGACTGCGGGCTATCTGTTCGGTTTCATTGCCGCCGCCTTCGTGACCGGCTGGCTCGCCGAGCGCGGCTGGGATCGCAGTGTCATGCTGCTTTTCGCAGCGATGGCCGTCGGCCATATCGTCATTCTGGCCGCCGGCTTCGGCTGGTTGGCGTTCGGCCTTGGCCTCGGCATTGCGAAGGCCTGGCAGGTCGGCATCGTGCCGTTCATTGCCGCTTCGCTGGTCAAGAACGCGCTTGGCGCGGCGTTGATGCCGGCGGCGCGCAGGCTGATCGATCGCCGCCGGTAAAACGCGCAACAGCAAGCGGTTCCAATTGACAGGGCCGGCCAAGTTGATCTTGGCTGGCCCAGTGTTTTGAGGGGGAGTGAAACGATGACGACGACAACGATGGCGGGGGCGCCGGTCGCGCCGCCCGTCGCCAAGCCGTGGTACAAGGTTCTCTACGTCCAGGTGCTGATCGCCATCGTGCTCGGCGCCATCGTCGGCTGGCTCTGGCCGACGGTTGCCACCAACGAATGGATCAAGGCGCTCGGCGACGGCTTCATCAAGCTGATCAAGATGGTGATCGCCCCGATCATCTTCTGCACCGTCGTCTCCGGCATCGCCCACATCCAGGATGCCAAGAAGGTCGGCCGCATCGGCGTCAAGGCGCTGGTCTATTTCGAGGTCGTCTCGACCTTCGCGCTGGTCATCGGTCTCATCGTCGGAAATCTCGCCAAGCCGGGTGCGGGCTTCGGCAATGCGGCGGCAAACGAGGCCGCCGTTGCAAATTACGCCAAGCAGGCCGCCGGCCAGAAGTCCGTCGACTTCGTGCTGCACATCATTCCGGACACCGTGGTCGGCGCCTTCGCGCAAGGCGAGATCCTCCAGGTGCTGCTGTTCTCGGTGCTGTTCGGCTTCGCGATCATGAGCCTCGGCGAGCGCGGCCACACCATCCGCAGCTTCATCGATGATGCCGCCCATGCCGTGTTCGGCGTCATCTCCATCGTGATGCGCGCGGCGCCGATCGGTGCGTTCGGTGCGATGGCCTACACGATCGGCAAGTTCGGCACCGGCGCTATCCTCAACCTGGTCGGGCTGATCGCCACCTTCTACCTCACTGCGGCGCTGTTCGTTTTCGTCGTGCTCGGCATCATCGCGCGCCTGGCAGGCTTCTCGATCTTCAAGTTCCTGGCCTACATCAAGGACGAATTGCTGATCGTGCTCGGCACCTCGTCCTCGGAAAGCGCGCTGCCGTCCCTTATGGAAAAGCTGGAGCGGCTCGGCTGCTCCAAGTCGGTGGTCGGACTCGTGGTGCCCACGGGGTACTCGTTCAACCTCGACGGCACCAACATCTACATGACGCTGGCGACGCTCTTCATCGCACAGGCGCTCGGCTACGATCTCAGCTTCAGCCAGCAATTGACCATCCTGGTCGTGGCGATGCTGACCTCGAAGGGCGCTTCCGGCATCACCGGTGCGGGCTTCATCACGCTGGCGGCGACGCTGGCCGTGGTCGATCCGCGCCTCGTGCCGGGCATGGCGATCGTGCTCGGCATCGACAAGTTCATGAGCGAGTGCCGCGCGCTGACCAATCTGTGCGGCAACGGCGTCGCCTGTGTGATCGTCGCCTGGTGGGAGGGTGAGCTCGACCGCGACAAGCTCAACGCCAACCTCTCCAAGCAGATCGATCCGACCGACATGGAAACGGCGATCACGACGGACTGATCAGGATCCGACGGCGCGAGCTGCGCTGTCGGACTTTGAAGTCATAGGGCTGGTCGAGATCCTCGATCAGCCCTTTTTTCTTTGGGCTAGAACCGCTCCGGCCGGTACGGCGTCGGATCGATCGCGGGCGTCTCGCCGCTCATCATCTCCGCGAGCAGGCGCCCCGTCGCGGGTCCGAGGGTAAAGCCCTGGTGGCCGTGGCCGAAATTCATCCAGAGGCCGGGATGCTGCGGAGCTTGCCCGAGCACCGGCAGCATGTCGGGCGTGCAGGGGCGGGTGCCGAACCACGGATCCGGCTCGACGCGCTTGCCGAGGTCGATCAGCTCGCGTGCGGATGCTTCCGCGCTGGCAAGCTGCACGGGCGTCGCGAGCGCATCCGGGCTCGTCAGCTCGGCTCCGGTGGTGATGCGAATGCCCTTGGCCATCGGCCCCATGGCATAGCCGCCGGCCTTGTCGATCAGCGGCAGGTCGAGCGACGCGCCGCCGCTGTAATGCATGTGGTAGCCGCGCTTGCGCACCAGGGGAATGCGATAGCCGAATTTGTGGAGGAGATCGGGCGACCACGGCCCGAGGGTCACGACGGCGTGGGCGGCGTCGAGACGCCCCTGGTCCGTGTCGACCGACCAGCCGGTCGCGGTCTGCTGCAGCGATTGTGCATCGCCGAGCACAATGGTGCCGCCGCGGCGCTCGAACAGCTCGGCATAGGCCGTGACCAGCGCGCCGGGATCGGACACGGTCCAGGTGTCGAGCCAATGAATCGCGCCGGGAAGATCGTCGCGCAGGACCGGCTCGGCTCTCGCGAGCTCCTTGCCGGAGAGCACGCGAAAATTCACGCCGAACTCGCGCCGGTCTTCTTCCGCCGTCTTGATCGCCAGATCGAACGAAGCGGCATCGCGATGCAGCATGCGATAGCCGGCGCGGCGGATGAGATTGTCGGCATGGGCCTCGCGAATGAGGATGTCGTGCTCGCTCGTCGCGTAAGCGATCAGCCGCGCCCACGCGTCGACCGCCTCGCGATGACGCTTCGGCGCCGAATGCCACCAGTAGCGGAGCAGGGGCTCGATATGGAGATGAAGCGACGACAGACTGTAGCGCACGTCGTTGGTGCGGCCGGTCGCGATCTTCAGCAGCGTCGCAAGGTCGCGCGGCATCGGATAGGGGCGGACCGCTTCTGCCTGGATCATCCCGGCATTGCCGTAGCTGGTCTCGCGGCCCGGCTCCCTGCGGTCGACGAGCGTGACGGCCCAGCCGCGCTGCTGGAGGTGCAGCGCCGCGCTCACGCCGATCATGCCGCCGCCGAGAACGATTGCGCTTTGCATTGGAACTGACCTCGCCAAATCAAAAAACGCCCGGCTTGACCCGGGCGTTTTTTCTTGAGTGTTCGGCTTTATTCACCGCCGCCGAAGCGGCGCGACCACCAACCGGCGCGGCGTGGCGCGGCCGGCGTTTCGCTTGCCGGTTCCGGCACGGGTTGAGCTGCCGGCGGGACGGCCGGCTCGGGCGCCTGCGCAACCGGGGCTGCCGGCTCGCTCGGGCTGCTCGACAGGAAGCTCACCTTTTCCCGGACCGTGGAGCGGCGCCGCGCGGCCTTGTCGTCGGCGGGCTCTTCCTCAGCGGCAATCGGCTGAGGCTGGGCCGGCACCGCCTCGGTCTGCACCTCGACGCGCGGCTCGGGCTGCGAGACCTCAGGCTCAGCGGTGTGTTCGGCCTGGGCAATCGAGGGCGCAGCCTCGCCGCCGAAGCCGTCGAAATCGGCGACTGCGTCGGACGCTTCCGGCGGCGCATTGGCCGCGAGCTCGTCGCTGATGGAGCCGGCGAGACCGTCCTCGCTGCCGCCACGCCGACGGCGTCCGCCGCGGCGACCACGCCGGCGGCGGCGATCACCGCTGCCCTGCTGCTCGCCCCGGGCCGCCTGTTCCTCGCCTTCTTCGCCATCCTGCTCGGACTCGGCATCCTCTTCGCCTTCGCCGGCCGCAACGGCCGCCTCGGGAAGGGTCGCGGGGCTATCCTCACGCAACTCGCCGTCGCGCTGGCCACCGCGGCCGCGCCGGCGACGGCGGCGCTTGCGGCGTTGGCCGTCCTGGTCGGAGGCTGCCTCGCCCGCAGCCTGCTCCTCGGTGAGACCTTCGGTCTCCTCGGTTTCGACCTCGGATTCGAGTTCGGAATCGAATTCCTCGTCGTCATAAGCTTCTTCAACGATCGGCGGCGGGCTTGCTGCCGCCTGCGCCACCAGTAGGGCCTTGGCGGCTTCCAGCGTATGCACCTGCTCGCCGCGGTCGATGAGATAGGCCTGCGGTCCGCTGACGCTCGCGTCGGCGATGACCGACAGCGTCACCTTGAAGCCGTTCTCGAGATCGCGCAGATGGCCGCGCTTGTGGTTCAGCACATAGAGCGCGACGTCGGTGCGGGTGCGGACCACGAGATTGTGGGTCGCGCCCTTCATCAGGATCTCTTCGAGGCCGCGCAGCAGTTGCAGCGCTACCGAAGACACCGAACGGACATGGCCGGTGCCGCCGCAATGCGGGCACGGATCGGTCGAGCTCTCGAGCACGCTGGCGCGGATGCGCTGGCGCGACATCTCGAGCAGGCCGAAATGCGAGATGCGGCCGACCTGGATGCGCGCGCGGTCCTGCCGCAGGCAATCGGACAGCTTGCGCTCGACCGCACGGTTGTTGCGCTTCTCGTCCATGTCGATGAAGTCGATGACGATCAGGCCGGCGAGGTCGCGCAGGCGAAGCTGGCGGGCGACCTCTTCGGCCGCTTCCAGATTGGTCTTGAGCGCGGTGTCCTCGATATGGTGCTCGCGGGTCGATCGTCCCGAGTTGACGTCGATCGAGACCAGCGCCTCGGTCTGGTTGATCACGATGTAGCCGCCGGAGCGCAGCTGCACTGTCGGTGAGAACATCGCGTCGAGCTGGCTCTCGACGCCCATGCGCGAGAACAGCGGCTGGCCGTCCCGATACTGCTTCACCGCGCTGACATTGGCGGGCATCAGCATCTTCATGAAGTCGCGGGCTTCGCGGTAACCGGCTTCACCGGCAACCGAGATCTCGTCGATCTCCTTGTTGTAGAGGTCGCGCAGCGAGCGCTTGATCAGCGAGCCTTCCTCGTAGACGAGGGTGGGGGCCTGCGACTTCAGCGTCAGGTCGCGCACCGTCTCCCACATCCGGATCAGATATTCGAAGTCGCGCTTGATCTCGGGCTTGGTGCGGGCGGCGCCGGCGGTGCGCAGGATGATGCCCATGCCCTCGGGCACGTCCAGATCCTGCACCACTTCCTTCAGGCGCGAACGGTCCTGAGCGCTGGTGATCTTGCGGCTGATGCCGCCGCCGCGGGCGGTGTTCGGCATCAACACGGCATAGCGGCCGGCGAGCGAGAGGTAGGTGGTCAGCGCCGCGCCCTTGTTGCCGCGCTCTTCCTTGACGACCTGCACCAGCATCACTTGGCGGCGCTTGATGACTTCCTGGATCTTGTACTGGCGGCGCGGGCGGAAAGTGCGCTCCGGCACTTCCTCCAGCACGTCGTCGCCGCCGACGGATTCAACGACTTCCTCTTCGGCTTCCTCGCCGTCGTCGTCTTCGTCCTCGTCGTCTTCGCCGGTCGTTTCCGCAGCCTCGGCATGCGGCGTCTCGGCGCTCTCGCCCGCTGCATACACGGCATCGGCCGGCTCGGCGGCGGAGGTCACGGCCTCAGCCAGAGCTTCCGCATGCGCTTCGGGGGCGGCGGTCTCCTGCAGTTCGGCAGCGACCACGGGCTCGGCGCCAATCGTTGCGACAGGCGCGGGCGTCTCATCGGCGTGATCGTGGTCGTGATGATCATGCTCGCCGTCGTGACCATGGTCATGATCGTGAGCGTGATGGTGCCCGTCATCATGGTCATGATGATCGTCGTGATCATGCTCGCCATGATCATGATCGTGGTGATCGTGAGCTTCGTGCTCGCCGTGATGCTCCGCGTCGGCGTGCAGATGCTCGCCTTCGTGCAGGGCGCCCTCGGCATGCTCCGGCAGCACCGCGCCTTCGATCGGCTGGGCCGTCGGATCTGCGCCTTCGACGATGTCGCTGCGCACGCGCTCGCCATGACCGCGGCGGCGGGCGTTGCGGTGGCGCGAACGGCGGCGGCCGTGGGAGCGGTTCTCGCTCTCTTCCTCGGCCTCGCGATGGGCCTGTTCCTCGGCCTCGATCAGCGCCTGCCGGTCGGCAACCGGGATCTGGTAGTAGTCGGGATGGATTTCGCTGAAGGCGAGGAAGCCGTGGCGGTTGCCGCCATATTCGACGAAGGCGGCCTGGAGCGAGGGTTCGACCCTTGTGACCTTGGCGAGGTAGATATTCCCGCGCAGTTGCTTGCGTTGCGCGGTCTCGAAATCAAACTCTTCGACGCGATTGCCGCGGACCACGACGACCCGGGTCTCTTCCGGGTGGGTGGCATCGATCAACATCTTGTTGGGCATGTCTTAACTCTTGGCGGCGGCGGGCGCGATTCACCGTGGGCGCGAGCTGCGCTGCCGGGTGACGCGACGGTCCACCTGATTCGGGGGTGAGGGGAAGGCCGAAACGCCGTCTCTCGCGCCTTGCCGAACCGGAAGCTTCAGGACCAAGGCGGCGCGCGGGATTTTCACTCCGCAGCGTCGCGAATGATCCTTCAGAATTCGTCGGCACAGTCTGGCGCATCAAGCGTCGGCCCGTATGAAACATTGGGCGGCGAGGCCGCCCTTCAATCAGTTGCTGCTGGCCAGGCATGGCGCGAGCGCGCTCGCCTTGGGGATCACGAACCGCTCCCCTGGGATCAAGGGACCGGGTAATGGGTTACGTCGCTGTCAGAACTGTCCCGGTAACGCGAGAGGTAACCCAGGACCGTCCGCCGCCGGCGCTTGACCCGCTCCACCTCGCTGCCGCGCACCGCGCTGGTCTTAGAGGGGAACGGAAAACGCTGGAATTCCCAAACCTTGAGAGTTCCGGCGCTGCACCGGGAGGCTGAATGCGACACAACCGGAAATATCGGCCGTCAGCATTCCGTACATACGAGGAATGAGCCATCGGTGCAAGGGAGCGTCGCACGGCGGTCACAGTCAGCGAGTTTCGCGTTTCTGTCATTAAGGATCGATTAACCCTGTGGTTCTATTGCGTTAAAAGGGCTGCTCGGAGGCACGGAATCGGTGGCGAGCCGCACAAATCAACGGGTTTTGCTGGGATGCGCACTTCTGTGCGCCGCAGCGTTGCCGTGCGCTGATTCATCACGCTTAAGCGCCGCGGAAAGCCAGCCGCAACCCACTGTTGCGGTAGCGAATTTTCCAGTCGCCTCGGCCGCCCGGCTGGCCGGCGATGGCAAGCAGACTCGCTTCATTCTCGACATCGACCAGACCATTACCTTCCGTGCGGTCACGCTCGCGGACCCGTATCGGGTCGTCGTTGACGTGCCGCAGGTCAATTTTCAGCTGCCCGCGGGCACGGGGGTCGGGGGGCGCGGCCTTGTGAAGGCCTTCCGCTACGGGCTCGTCATGCCCGGCGGCTCGCGAATCGTGTTCGACCTGACGGGACCGGCCCGGATCGCCAATTCCTATGTGCTGGAGGCGGCCAACGGCCAGCCGGCTCGGCTCGTGCTGGAGCTGGAGGAGGTCGACCGGACCGCCTTCGTGCAGTCGCTCGCACCCGAAAATCGCCCCGAACTGCGGCCCACGATCGCCGAGGCGCAGCCCGCAACCGCTCCCGCGACGACACCCCCGGACACGGCGCAGCAGAAGGCCGATGGCCGCCCGGTGGTCGTGATCGATCCCGGTCATGGCGGCATCGACAACGGCACGCAGTCGAGCGGCGAGAGCGAGAAGAACCTGGTGCTGGCTTTTGGACTGGCGCTCCGCGACAAGCTGGAGAAGGCTGGCAAATACCGTGTGGTCATGACGCGGAACGACGACACCTTCATTCCCCTCAATGACCGCACCAAGATCGCCCGGAATCTGAAGGCCGCCTTGTTCGTCTCCATTCATGCCGATGCGCTGCCCCGTGCCGAGGGCGATGCGCAGGGCGCGACCATCTATACGCTGTCGGACAAGGCATCCGACGCCGAGGCCCAGCGGCTGGCGGACGCAGAAAATCGGGCGGACGCGATCGCCGGCTTCAACCTCGCCGAGGAGCCGACCGACGTCGCCGACATTCTGATCGACCTCACGCAGCGGGAAACCCGCACCTTTTCAAACCGTTTCGCCCGTCTTCTGATGGGCGAGATGAAGTCGACGGTGCGGATGCACAAGCATCCCCTGAAGTCGGCGGGCTTCCGGGTGCTGAAAGCGCCTGACGTGCCCTCGGTGCTGGTCGAGATCGGTTATGTCTCCAATAAGGGCGACCTCGAGCATCTGGTCTCCGAGGGCTGGCGGTCGCGTGCCGTGGGCTCGATGGCGCAGGCCATCGACGGGTTCTTGACCAAGCGGATGGCCACGGCGGGATCGTCAAATTGACGACCCGGGGATCGTCAAATTGACGACCCGGGGATCGTCGAATTGAAAGGGTTTTTCCGTCCCGCCGCAAAAGCCCTAGTTTGGCCACAGCGGGCGCTTTATAAAAACGCCGCAGGGGGTTCCGGAATCGGAGAGAATCCCGCTCGGCAAGCGTCTAAAGTCCGGCACTGATGGTATTGCGTAAGCCGGTGAATTGGTGACGTGAAGGTTGGCCCCTGTTTGGGTGCCAAGGGGCTGATACTGAGCTGATCCAGAGATTGAACGGATAAACACATAATGCGCTTGCTGGTGCGGTTCATGGGCTTCCTGTTCGCCGCGGGAACGGTGGTGTTCCTTGTCGGTGTCGGGGCCGTGGCAGGCCTGATCTGGCATTTCTCCAAGGACTTGCCGGACTACTCTCAGCTTCAGGATTACGAGCCGCCGGTGATGACCCGCGTGCACGCGGTCGACGGCTCGCTGCTCGGCGAATACGCCAAGGAGCGGCGGCTGTATCTGCCGATCCAGGCGGTGCCGAAGCTCGTGATCAATGCGTTCCTCGCGGCCGAGGACAAGAATTTCTACGAGCATGGCGGCATCGACTACACCGGCATGGCGCGCGCGGGCGTGGTCTACATCCAGAATTACGGCTCGAACCGGCGTCCGCAGGGTGCCTCCACGATCACCCAGCAGGTCGCCAAGAACTTCCTTTTGACCAACGAGGTCTCCTTCGCCCGCAAGATCAAGGAAGCCTTGCTCGCGATGCGGATCGAGAAGACCTACTCGAAGGACAAGATCCTCGAGCTGTATCTGAACGAAATCTATCTGGGCCTCGGCGCCTACGGCATCGCGGCCGCTTCGCTGGTCTATTTCGACAAGTCGGTGAACGAGCTGACCGTGGCGGAAGCGTCCTATCTGGCCGCGCTGCCGAAGATGCCGGCGACGCTGCATCCGGTCCGCAACCGCGACCGCGCCATCGAGCGCCGCAATTACGTGATCGACCGTCTGGTGGAGAACGGCTGGATCAAGCAGGCCGACGCCGACAAGGCGCGCAAGGAGCCGCTGGCCGTCACCAACCGCTCCAACGGCGCCCACACCTTCGCCGGCGAATATTTTGCCGAGGAAGTCCGCCGCGACATCTTCGAGCGCTACGGCGAGAAGAAGCTGTATGAGGGCGGTCTCTCGGTCCGCACCACGCTCGATCCGAAGATCCAGGTGATGGCGCGCAAGGCCATGGTCTCGGGCCTCGTGAACTATGACGAGCAGCAGGGCTATCGCGGCGCCATGAGCAAGCTCGATACGTCGGGCGATTGGGGCGTGAGGCTCGCCGAGATCAAATCGCTCTCCGACATCTCGCCATGGCGTATGGCGGTCGTGCTGGAGACCAGCGACCAGTCGGCGCGCATCGGCTTCCAGCCGAGCCGTGAGCTTGGCGGCGCCGTGAGCAAGCAGCGCGAGACCGGCATCGTCACGGTTGACGGCGTGCGGTGGGCGCGAGCCGTGCAGGGCGGAACCAAAGGCAAGACGCCGACGGCGGTGTCGCAGGTGCTGCAGCCCGGCGACGTCATCTATGCCGATCCGCTCTACAAGGACGGCCAGCCTGTCGAGGGCCAGTACCGGTTGCGCCAGATCCCCGAGGTGTCGGGTGCGATGGTGGCGATGGATCCCTGGACCGGCCGCGTGCTCGCCATGGTCGGCGGCTTCTCGTTCGACCAGAGCCAGTTCAATCGCGCCACGCAGGCCTATCGGCAGCCGGGCTCGTCGTTCAAGCCGATCGTCTATTCGGCGGCGCTCGACAATGGCTATACGCCCTCGACCGTCGTGCTCGACGCCCCCATCGAAATCGACCAGGGGCAGGGCGCCGGCGTGTGGCGGCCGGAAAACTTCTCCTCGGGCAAATTCCAGGGACCGGTGACGCTGCGCAACGCGCTGCGGCAATCGCTCAACACCGTGACGGTGCGGCTGGCGCAGGACATCGGCATGCCCTTGATCGGCGAATATGCCCGCCGTTTCGGTGTCTATGACGAGCTGCCGAACTATCTGTCCTACGCGCTGGGCGCCGGCGAGACGACGGCGATGCGCATGGTCACGGCCTACTCGATGCTTGCCAATGGCGGCCGCCGCGTGAAGCCGACGCTGATCGATCGCATCCAGGACCGCTACGGACACACGATCTTCAAGCACGACCAGCGTGAATGCCGCGGCTGCGACGCGCCGGGCGGCTGGAAGAACCAGGCCGAGCCGCAGCTGATCGACCGCCGCGAGCAGGTGCTGGACTCCATGACCGCCTATCAGATCACAGAGCTGATGGAAGGCGTGGTGCAGGCCGGTACGGCCACGGTCATCAAGGAAGTCGGCAAACCCGTCGCCGGCAAAACCGGCACCACCAACGAGGCCAAGGACGCTTGGTTCGTCGGCTTCTCGCCCGACGTCGCCGTCGCCATCTACATGGGTTACGACAAGCCGCGTCCGCTGGGTAAGGGCAATGCCGCAACCGGTGGCCATCTGGCCGCTCCGATCGCGCGCGATTTCCTCAAGCTCGCGCTCGCCGACAAGCCCGCCGTTCCCTTCAAGGTGCCTGCCGGCATCAAGCTCGTGCGCGTCGTCTCCAAAACCGGCATGCGCGCAGGTCCGGGCGAGACTGGCGGAACCATTCTCGAAGCCTTCAAGCCGGGCACGGCGCCGCCGGACAATTACTCGGTCATTGGCGTTGCCGATGCCGACGGGCGCGGCGGCGTGCCGGCGTCGCAGCAGCAGCAGCCGGATTCCGGCTTCTTCATGCGGCCGGGCACCGGCGGGTTGTACTAAGGCTTAGGACAAGACAAACGATCCCGGTTCCGGCGGTTGCGCTTTGGTGCTGCCGCCGCTACATCCCGTTGCAATCTAACGCGGACCAATTCCGCGACATCAGAGAACGACATGCGCGCCGAAATCGAACGGTTGGTAGAAGAGATCAAGCAGTCAGTCGGGCTGCTGAGGAGGCATCTTTGACGTCGAGAAATCGACGGCGCGCCTCGCTGAGCTGAACAAGCTCGCAGAAGATCCCAATCTATGGAATGATCCCCAGAAAGCCCAGAAGCTGATGCAGGAGCGGACCTCGCTGGAGGATTCGCTCTCGGGCATCGGCAAGGTCGAGCAGGAGCTCGAAGACGACATCGGCATGATCGAGCTCGGCGAGGCCGAGGGCGATGCCGGCGTCGTCGCGGAAGCCGAAGCGGCTCTCAAGAATCTCAAGAAGGAAGTGGCGCGGCGCGAGCTCGAGTCGCTGCTGTCGGGCGAAGCCGACCGGTTCGATTCCTATCTCGAAGTCCATGCCGGCGCCGGCGGAACCGAGAGCCAGGACTGGGCGCAGATGCTGCTGCGCATGTACACGCGCTGGGCCGACACCCACGGCTTCAAGGTCGAGGTGCTGGAAGAGTCCGAGGGCGAAGAGGCCGGCATCAAGTCCGCGACGATCCAGGTCTCAGGCCACAACGCCTATGGCTGGCTGAAGACGGAAGCGGGCGTGCATCGTCTGGTGCGCATCTCGCCGTTCGATTCCAACGCGCGGCGGCACACCTCGTTCTCGAGCGTGCAGGTATTCCCCGTCATCGACGACAGCATCAAGATCGACATCAAGGAAGCCGACGTCCGCGTCGACACCATGCGCTCGGGCGGCGCCGGCGGCCAGCACGTCAACAAGACCGAATCCGCGGTGCGGCTGACGCACATTCCGACCGGTGTCGCCGTGGTCTGCCAGGCCGGCCGCTCCCAGCACAAGAACCGGGCTCAGGCCTGGGACATGCTGCGCGCGCGCCTGTATGAAATCGAGCTGAAGAAGCGCGAGGAGAAGGCCGCCGCCGACCAGGCCGCCAAGACCGACATCGGTTGGGGTCACCAGATCCGCTCCTACGTGCTGCAGCCCTATCAGATGGTGAAGGATCTGCGCACGGGGGTGCAGACCTCGGACACCTCGGGCGTGCTCGGCGGCGATCTCGACGACTTCATGGCCGCAACCTTGGCGCAGCGCGCCTTCGGCACCACTGGTGCCGACATCGAGGACGTGGATTAGCGATGACACGCGTCGCCTTCATCGGGCTTGGGCGGATGGGTCATGGCATGGCCGGCCGCTATCTCGATGCCGGCTTCACGGTGACGCTGTGGAATCGCAGCAAGGCCAAGGCTGAAGATTTGATCGCGCGCGGCGCGCTTTGGGCGACCTCGCCCGAGGACGCCGCAATCGATGCCGACGCGGTCGTGACCATGGTTGCCGATGACGAAGCCTCGCGCGCGGTCTGGCTCGGGCCGAAGGGCGCGGCCAAGACGGCAAAATCAGGCACCATCGCGATCGAATGCTCGACCGTCTCCTATGACCATGCCCGCGAGATGGGCCGCGAGCTGAATGCGCGCGGGCTCATCTATATCGATTGCCCCGTGACCGGATTGCCGGATGCCGCCGCCAGCGGAAAGCTGACGCTGCTGGTTGGCGCCGATGCGGCCGATCTCGAACGCGCGCGGCCGTATCTGACGCCGATCGGCTCGACCATCCGCCATTTCGGCGCGGTCGGCTCCGGCACCGTCTACAAGCTCATCAACAACCTCATGGGCGCGATCCAGATCGCCGGCCTCGCCGAGGGCCTCGCGATCGCCGAGCAGGCCGGGCTCGACATGAACCTCGTGCTGGAATCGATTCAGGCGGGCGTCGCCGCAAGTCCGCAGGTAGCGCGCCACTCCAAGCGCATGGTTGCCCGCGACTTCAGCGGCGCGACCTTCACGGCAGCGCTGCGGCACAAGGATGCCGCCTATGCCGTCAAACTCGCGGAGAGCCTGCTGGCCGACAAGCCGCTGGTCTCGCGGGCCGCGGTCGAGGCCTACGCGCAGGCGAAGGCGGCGATGCCGGATGATGATGAAGGCAAGATGATCGAGCTGGTGTCGCGGCCGAAGAAGCCGTCCTAGCCGGTCGCATCCACATGGGGCAGCCTCGTTCGGAACGCGGTCTCGGCATTGCCCTCGTCGTCGCCGCCGCGATTGCCTGGAGCACGGCGCCGTTCTTCACACGCCTTCTGCCGCTTGATCCCTGGACCATTCTGTTCTGGCGCGGCCTGTTCGCCGGCAGCCTGATCACGGTGCTTCTCGTGGTGATGCAAGGCCGCGCCGGGCTGCGGCAGTTGCTGGTGCCGGGGAAGGCAGGCCTGCTCGTCGCGTCATTGTCCGCGATCGGAATGGTCTCGTTCATTCCCGCGTTGCAGATGACCGACGTCATGAACGTGGCGGTGCTGATCGCAACACAGCCGTTCGTTGCGGCCGCACTGGCTTGGCTGTGGCTCAACGAGGCCGCGACGTGGCGCACGCTGATCGCGAGCCTGATTGCCTTTGCCGGCGTGGTGATCACGGTCGGCGGTGTGCGAGCCGGTGCCGATCTCGGTGGCATCGCGCTCAGCTGTGTGATGGTGCTAGCCATTTCCGCCATGACGGTGGTGGTCCGGCGCCATCGCGAGACGTCGATGGTGGCGGCAGCGGCGTTGTCGAATTTCATCGGGAGCCTCGTCAGCCTTCCCTTCGCTCACGACATCGCCCATGTCGGCGGGCAGAACCTCGCGGTCCTCGCGATGTTCGGCTGCCTTCAGGTCGCGCTGGGCTTGACCTTCTACATGCTCGGCTCGCGCTTGCTGCCGTCAGGACAGGCCTCCCTGATCGCGACGCTGGAAACGCCGCTGATGCCGTTCTGGATCTGGGTTGCCTTCCGCGAGATACCGGCCGTCCACGCGCTCATTGGCGGCGCGTTGGTGATTGGGGCGGTTGTTGCCGATATCGCGGGCGATCGGCGGTCACGGGAATGATCTCGAGTAATTTTGTCGCAAACCGGGTGGCGAAATTTTCCGCGTTGTCCTAGGCGAGCAACTGCGCCGAGGTGAAACGCATGCCCCCAAACGACAACAGGATCGACGCGCGCGATTGGTCGCTACTCGCGGTGCTCTCCGTCCTCTGGGGCGGCTCGTTCTTCTTCAACGGCGCGGCGTTGCGGGAATTGCCGCCGCTGACGCTGGTGTTTTTGCGTGTCGCGCTCGGGGCGGGCATTCTGCTGCCGCTGCTGCACATGCAGGGGATCGGCTTGCCCAAGAGCATTGTGGGCTGGAAGCCATTCGTTGCGATCGGGTTGCTGAACAATGTCATCCCGTTCTCACTGATCGTGGCCGGACAGACTTTCATCCCGAGTGGACTGGCGTCGATCCTGAATGCGACGACACCGCTGTTCACGGTGGTCGTGATGGCCGCGGCGGGCGAAGAGGCCTTGCAGCTGCGGCGGGTGGCCGGCGTGGCGCTCGGCCTTGCCGGCGTGATCATCCTGCGCGGATGGGGTCTCGAGACGAGGCCGGGGCAGGGGCTCGGCATCCTGCTCTGCCTTGGCGGCCCCTTCAGCTATGGATTCGCCGCACTGGCAGCGCGGCGAATGCTGAAGGACGCAGCACCGCTCGGCACCGCGACGTTTCAACTGATGGCGTCGACGGTGATGATGGCGATCGTCGCCGGCGTGGTGGAGCAGCCTTGGCGTCTTCCGGTGCCGGGCCTGACGACCTGGCTCGCGGTGCTTGGCCTTGCGGGCCTCTCGACGGCGCTCGCTTATATCGTCTTCTTTCAGATCATACGGCGCTCCGGTGCGACCAATGTCATGCTGGTGACGCTGCTCATTCCCGTCACCGCCATCCTGCTGGGATGGCTGGTGCTGGATGAGCCGATCTCGATGCGCGAGATCGCAGGCGCCATCGTCATTGGCAGCGCGCTGCTCGTGATCGACGGACGCGTTTTGAACCTGCCGCGGCGCAGCGAGTAAATTCCGGATTCGCCGTTTCATCTCGCGGAAAATCGAAGCGCTTGCCAGCCGCCAACGGCCTTGCGACACTCCCTACAAAACAAGACTACAAAACAGGGGAGAGACCGATGCCGGGTCGTCGCGAAAGCCTTGCTGCCCTCGCCATGATTGCTGCCGGAGTGCTCATCACGACACCGGCCTCGGCGCAGAAAAAATACGACCCCGGCGCCAGCGACACCGAAATCAAGATCGGCAACATCATGCCCTATAGCGGGCCGGCGTCGTCCTACGGTGTGATCGGCAAGACCGAGGCCGCCTATTTCAGGATGATCAACGACCAGGGCGGGATCAACGGCCGCAAGATCAACTTCATCAGCTATGACGACGCCTATTCGCCGCCGAAGGCGATCGAACAGGCGCGCAAGCTGGTGGAGAGCGACGAGGTGCTGCTGATCTTCCAGCCGCTCGGTACGCCCTCGAATTCCGCGATCATGAAGTACATGAACGCCAAGAAGGTGCCGCAGCTGTTCGTCGCCTCCGGCGGCACCAAGTTCGGCGACCCCAAGAACTTCCCGTGGACCATGGGCTTCCAGCCCAACTACCAGAGCGAGGGACGGATCTACGCCAAGTACATCCGCGATCATTTCCCGAGCAGCAAGATCGCCGTCTTCTGGCAGAACGACGACGCCGGCAAGGACCAGTTCAAGGGTTTGAAGGACGGGCTCGGCGACAAGGCCAGCATGATCATCGCCGACAAGTCCTACGAGGTCAGCGATCCCTCGATCGACTCGCAGATCGTCGCCCTGCACGATTCCGGTGCCGACATCTTCTTCTCATGGGCCGCGCCGAAGGGCTCGGCGCAAGCGATCCGGAAGGTCGGCGAGCTCGGCTGGAAACCGAAATTCTTCCTCGCCAACACCGCGACTTCGGTCGCCTCGGTGCTCAAGCCTGCCGGGCTCGACTATTCCAAGGACATCATTTCGACGGTCTATCTGAAGGACCCGACCGATCCGACCTGGGACAAGGATCCGGCCGTGGTAAAATGGCGCGAATTCATGGACAGATACTATCCCGACGGCGACAAGGCCAATTCCAACAACATCTACGGTTATGTCCAGGCCGAGGCGATGGCGCAGGTGCTGAAGCAGTGCGGCGATAATCTCACCCGTGAGAACGTCATGAAGCAGGCCGCGAACCTGAAGGATTTCCACACCGACCTGATGCTGCCCGGCATCATGGTCAACACCTCACCGGACGATTATTTCCCGATCGAGCAGATGCAGCTGATGCGCTTCAACGGGCAAGCCTGGGAGCTGTTCGGCGACGTCATCACCGGCGAGGTTGGCCACGAGCGCAGCCAGTGATCATGTACAGGCGCCTTTGGTCGCGGGCTTAGCCCGCGCTGAGACGCACGCCGGCGCGCAGGAACTTCTGCGGATCGACCGCTTCGCCCTCGATGCGGGTTTCGTAATGCAGATGCGGACCGGTGGAGCGACCGGTCGACCCGACCAGACCGACGACCTGGCCGATCTTCACGGTCTCGCCGACCCTGACGTTGATCTCGGAGAGATGGCCGTAGCGGGTCGAAAGCCCGTTGCCGTGGTCGACCTCGACCATGCGGCCGTAACCGCCGGACCAGCCGGCGGACACCACCTTGCCGTTGGCGGTGACGCGAACCGGATCGCCGGTGGCGGCGCGGAAATCGAGCCCGGTATGCATCGCGGGCCGGCCGAGGAAGGGATCGCTGCGGACGCCGAAGCCGGAGGTGAATTCGACCTCGCCGATGACGGGCTTGCGATACGGCACCAGCGCCAGCGTGCGGTTGAGACGATCCATCTCGGCGCGCGTGGTGTTGATGCGAGAGAGCTGCTTCTCGAACGGTCCGGCATTGGCCGTCAGTTTGACCGGTACGAACGGCCCGCCCATCGCGCTGCGCGGCACGGCGGATTCGAGATTGGCGAGATTCAGGCCGAGATCACTGACCACGCCGCGCATCCGGCGCATGCGTGAATCCATGCCTTCCTCGACGGCGCTGAGCGCCGCCATCTGGCGCCGTTCAACCTGGTCGAGCGAGGTCGTGAGCCGAACCAGGACGTTGTCGAAACCCTGATTCTTGGCGAATTGGCTGGTCGGGGGAGCAGCCACGGTCGGCGCGCGCGATTCCAGCCGCGCCTCACGGTCCGGCGGTGCCACGAAAATCACGGTGTCGCTGATCGGCGAGGGTTTTGGCGTGCTCTGGCTCGCCTCGCCGCGCTGCGGGGCCGCGCGGGGGATCGAGCCGGTCACGTCAGGCATGGCCCCAAGCGCCGTCGCCCGGGACTCCAGCGCCGTCTGGCGCTTCATGATCTGGTCGAGTTTCTGGTCGAACTGTTCCTGGTCGAGCAACTGGCGGCTGGTGGTGCGGTCGACCCTGGCGCGCAGCTCGGCGATGCGGTCCTCATAGGCGTATTGCATCTCGGCCTGGCGGGCGATCAGCCGGGTCAGGACGTCGTCACGGAAGGCGAAATAGGTGGCGGTCGCCGCCGACCAGAGACCGAGCAGCACCACCGTGCCGGCCACGATCCAGAACACCACGGGCCCGAAGCGAACCTGCTTGCCGGCATGGACGATGGTGTAGGCGTCGTCGGTCGCGGGAAGGGGAATCGCTGCGGCTGCCGCGAGGGCAGGACGGCGTTGGAAGGCCCGTCCGTGGTCGTGAGGATGATGTTGGGCGTACTGCGAGTATTGGGCAGAACTTTTCGACATCGGCACTCCCGCGCCGGTCGGATGAGTCCGTACGGCCTAATTGCCGCAGCAATCTGGGCCGGTCATGGTTAATTTTCCGGAAATGGGAACGCGCGAATTGAAAGGACTGGTTAAAGACTCCTTGCCGCTTCCAGCACCTCGTCGGCATGGCCATCGACCCGGACGTTGCGCCAGATCCTGGCCAATTTGCCATCCGCCCCGACCAGTATCGTAGTGCGAAGAATCCCAAGGAAGCTCTTGCCATACATGGACTTTTCGCCCCACGCGCCATAGGCTTCCAGCATCTGGTGGGTCTCATCCGAGATCAGGGGGATACCGAGCTTGTGCTTGTTGCGGAACTTCTCCTGAGCCTTTAACGGATCGGCGGAGACGCCGAGCACGGCGGTATCGGCGGCCGCGAAGGCACCGGCGAGGCGAGTGAAGTCGATCGCCTCCCGGGTGCAGCCCGGGGTGTCGGCGCGGGGGTAGAAGAACAGGACGAGCTTTCGGCCGGCATAGTCCGCCAATGTGACCACCTCGCCGCCGTCGCGGGGCAGGCGGAAGGCGGGGGCCTTCTGGCCCTCGACCAGGCCCGACTTCGCCTTGGCGGGCGGAGCCACTGATTTGGAGGAATTTAACTGTTTCGATGCGGCCTTATGTGATCCTGCCTTTGCTAAGGTCCCGGTTGATTTGGTCGCCGGTGTCCGCTGTGTTTTCGCGGACTTTGTCGGAGTAGAGGCCCGCGGTTTCAGGGCCTTCTTTTTAGCCGTCGGACTGCCGGAGGGCGTTTTGGACGATTTCGTTCGGGATTTCTTGGACATACGCCTTCCTTTCGACGCTTTCGGCGGGTCAACCGAAACGGTATTGCAGCTCTCGTCCGGTGTGCCGGAATCGCGCCCTCGGCTGGGCAAGTCTGGCGGCGCCGGAGTATGGTTACAAGGAATTCCACGCACCACCCCACTGCTCGTTGAACGCGCTCCCGGGGCGAAATGACGAACAGCAGGAATATTCGAGGTATGGCGGCAATGCCGGCGCGGGGAGCTTCGCTTCCCGTGGACGGCTGCGGTCCCGGCGGCGCTCAATCCTCTGACGGGCGCCTGTATCGAGAGGCAATGGCAAGGAATAAGTCGCCCCAGGATTACAATCGGGACTTCGATCGGCGCGGCGTTCAGCAACAGCCGCAGGAATGGGACGACGCCGATTGGGATCCGGATCAGGAGGCGGCCGCGGGCCATCGCGCGCGCCGGCTGTTGTCGCGTTCCAATTCGGGCTTTCATCGCTTCGGTGACGGTTTTGGCGCGTTGCGGCGCTGGCTGGCGGCCGATCGCTGGCTAAAGCGCGTTGTCCTTGTCGTAGGGACTCTCGCCGTCATCTTCATCGGCTGCTTCGGCGCGCTGTGGTGGCGGCTCGGTGCCGGTCCCATCAATCTCGACATTGCAACGCCATGGCTGGCGGCCGCGATCGAGGACAATATCGGTCACGGCAACACGGTTGAGATCGGAGGCACCCAGATCGAGCGCGCCGGCCGGGTCCGCATCGCCGTCCGCATCCGAGACATCATCGTCCGCGATCGCGATCACGCCGTCGTTGCCAGCGCGCCGAAGGCTGAAGTGAAGCTATCGGGTGCGGGCCTCTTGATGGGGCATCTGCGCGCCGAGAGCCTCAATCTGGTCGATGCCGAACTTGCGATCCGCATCGCGCCCGACGGTACCGTCACCGTGTCCGCCGGCGATACCGCAAAGCCGCTGGCAACCGGCGTCGCCTCGAAGAAGGACGCGGGTCTGCCGCCGACGTTCCCGCGCAATGGCGTCCCGCCGCCGCCATTCGCCACGGGGCCCGCGAGCCAGGATCCATCACAATCCGCCTCTCAAGGCCCGCCTCAGGCGACGGCGCAGAGCGGCATCCTTCAGGGCCTCGACTGGCTCGACAGTCTGAGCATGACCGGCCTCGACGGCCAAAACCTCAACGAGATCGGTCTGAAGAACGGCAACCTGATCGTCGACGATCAGCAGCGCGGCAGCAAATGGTCGTTTGAGAACATCACGCTCAGCCTGCGCCGGCCGAGCCGCGGGGGCGTCACGCTCAGCCTGGGCGAAGAGGGCGCGCGCCCATGGATGCTGCGCGCCACGATCGGGCCGGCCGAGAACGGCGTGCGCTCGGTCGACATCAAGGCCGACAAGGTCTCGACCTCCAACATCCTGTTGGCGTTGCGGGTCAAGGATCTCACCTACACGGCCGACCTGCCGCTGACGGGCGAGCTCAAGGGCGAGCTCGGCCGCGATGGCGTGCCGACCTTCTTCCGCGGAAAGCTCGCGGTCGGCGCCGGCAATATCATCGACACCGACACGCCAGACTATCCGATGGCGATCGACCAGGCCGAGATCAACGTCGAGTGGGACGCCAATCGGCGGGTGCTGGTGGCACCGTTCAAGATCCTGTCGGGCGCGAACCGCCTGACGCTTCTGGCCCATCTCGAGCCGCCCAACGGCACCATCAACGACTGGCAGCTCGGCTTCAGCGGCGGTTCGATCCTGCTCGGCGGCATCGACAACGAGCCGCCGCTCGTCTTCAACCGCATCGCGATCGGCTTCCGCTTCGACACCGACCACAAGCGCCTCTTGCTGACGCAGGCCGACATCAGCAATGGCGAGATCGGCGTCGCCGGCACGGGTGCGATCGACTATTCCGGCGAGCCGCGGCTGACGCTGGGCTTTGCGGGAACGCCGATGTCGGCCTCCGCGCTCAAGCGGATGTGGCCGACGCTGGTCGTTCCCGAGTTGCGCGAATGGGTGATCGAGCGGATCGAGCGCGGAACGCTCCAGCGCATCGAGATCGGCGTCAATTCGCCCACGAGAAACCTTCCGCGCAAGGGGCCGCCCATTCCTGACGACGGCCTCTCGGTCAACATCGTGGCGAGCGGCGTCGCGGTCCGTCCCGTGGACGGCATGCCTGTTGTGCACGATGCCGATCTGAAGGCGCGCGTGACCGGCCGCACCGCGACCGTGACCATCGGGCAGGGCATTGCCGATACGCCAGCCGGCCGCAAGGTCACGATTTCCGATTTCGTCTTCGAGGTGCCTGATATGGCGCCCAAGCCGTCGCCGTCGCGGACCAGGTTCCGCGTCGAGGGGCCTGTGCCGGCGGCCGCCGAGATGCTCTCGAATGATCGCCTGAGCGATCTGTCGTCGACGGTCGTCGATCCCAACACCAGCAAGGGGACTTTCACGGCGAATATCCAGCTCGGCCTCCCGGTCAAGGGCGAGCTGACCAAGGCGGACACGACCTACGCCGTCACCGCCGACCTCAACGGTTTTGCCGCCGACAAGCTGGTGATGAACCAGAAGCTGGAGGCCAACACTCTCAAGATCGTCGCGAGCAACACGGGCTATCAGGTCAAGGGCGACGTCAAGATCAACGGGCAGGCGGCCTCGCTCGACTATCGCAAGCCCGCCGAGGGCGACGCGGATGTCAGGTTGCAGGCGACGCTGGACGATGCGAGCCGGGCGCGCCTGGGATTCGATCTCAGCCCCGCCGTCAGTGGATCGTTGCCGATCAAGCTGTCGGGCAAGATCGCCGGCGGCCCCGACCAGACGACGAAGCTCGGCGTCGAGGCCGACCTGACCTCGGTGAAGCTCGACAACATCCTGCCCGGCTGGGTCAAGCTGCCGGGCAAGTCGGGCAAGGCCAGCTTCAAGGTCGTGCCGACCGCGCAATCGACGCGTCTGGAAGACATCGTCATCGAAGGTGGTGGCGCCTCGATCAAGGGCTCGCTCGAGGTCGACGCGAACGGCGATCTCATGAGCGCGAACTTCCCGGTCTATTCGCCGTCCGATGGCGACAAGGCGTCGCTGAAGGTGGAGCGCAGCCAGGATGGCGTCATCAAGGGCACGATGCGCGGCGACGTGTTCGACGGTCGTGGCTTCCTGAAGTCGGCGATCTCCGGCAATTCCAAGGACGACAAGAACAAGATGAAGAACGTCGATTTCGACATCGACGTGAAGCTCGGCGCCGTCGCGGGTTTCAACGGCGAGGCCATGCGCAGCGTCGATGCCAAGATGTCGAAACGCAATGGTGCCATCAAGGCCTTCACATTGAGCGGCAAGGTCGGCAAAGACACGCCGGTGGCGGCTGATCTGCGCGGCGGGCGTGCACAGGGCAACCGCGAGGTGATCTACCTCCAGACCAACGATGCCGGCGCGCTGCTGCGCTTCACCGATACCTATACCAAGGCGGTCGGCGGCCAGATGGTGGTGGCGATGGAGCCGCCGACATCCGAGCCGAACACCTCGCGCGAGGGCCTCATCAACGTCCGCGACTTCACGGTGAAGGGCGAGGCGCAGCTCGAGCGCGTTGCCGCCGGCGCGCCCAACGGCACCGGGAACGGCGTCTCGTTCAGCGCGCTCCGCGCCGAGTTCACACGGCAGAACGGCGCGCTCACGGTCCGTGACGGCGTAGTCAAGGGTCCCATGATCGGCGCCACCATCGAGGGCTCGATCGACTATCCCGGCAACCAGGTCTGCATGAGCGGCACCTTCGTGCCGATGTATGGCGTCAACAACATCTTCGGCCAGATCCCGTTGTTCGGCATCTTCCTCGGCGGCGGCAACAATGAAGGGTTGATCGGCGTGACTTATGAGGTCGTCGGCACGCCGGCTGCGCCCGTGATGCGCGTCAATCCGATCTCGGCTATGGCCCCGGGCCTGTTCCGCAAGATCTTCGAGTTCAACACCGGCAAGCAGAACTCGCCGTTCGAAGAATTCCCCTCGCAGTCAAACGACGGTTCGACCGGATCGACGCGCCAGCTCTCGAGCGGCTGCAGCCTGACGCGGCGGCAGTAGGGGCGGCTGTCTCCGGCGTCATGGCCGGGCTGTCCCGGCCATCCACGCCTCACCACACGGCACCAGGAATGTGGATGCCCGGGCCTTCGCCTCGCCGAAGCGGCTTCGGCCGCGCAGGCGGGACAAGCCCGGGCATGACGGAGATCGCTTGGAGTGTTGTCGGCCGCCTAAGCCGCGCGCACGCCTGCGAGGAATGTCCCGACTTCGCCGGAGAGCTGCTCGGCCTGCTTGGAGAGGTTCGAGGCGGCGGCGAGCACCATGCCGGCGGCGTTGCCGGTCTCGTTCGCGGCGGTAGAGACGCCGCCGATATTGGTGGTGACTTCCTTGGTGGCTTCCGCGGTCTGCGAGACGCTGCGGGCGATCTCGGCGGTGGCGGCGCCTTGCTCCTCGATGGCGGCACCGATCGAGGTGGCGATGCGGCTGACCTCCTCGATGGTGGCGGTGATGCCGCCGATGGCGTCCACGGCCTCCTTGGTCGCGCCCTGGATCTGCGCGATCTTGTCGCCGATCTCGCGGGTGGCTTCGGCGGTCTGGCTCGCCAGCGACTTCACCTCGGAGGCGACCACGGCAAAGCCGCGGCCGGCTTCACCGGCGCGCGCGGCCTCGATGGTGGCGTTGAGTGCGAGCAGATTGGTCTGGGCGGCAATGCTGGAGATCAACTCGGCGACATGCTCGATCTGCTGGGCACCGTCCGAGAGCGCGCGCACGATGGTGTCGGTGCGGCGCGCGCTGTCCACGGCGCGTCCCGTGACTTCTGCGGACTGGGCGACCTGGCGGCTGATCTCGGTGATGGAGGAGGAGAGCTCTTCGGCGGCGGCCGCGACGGTCTGGACGCGCTGGCTGGCCTCGGTGGCGGCCGTGCCGACCACGGCGGCGCGGCGGTTGGTGCCCTCAGCCGTGGATGACATCGATTTCGCGGTGGTCTCGAGCTCGCCGGAGCCGGAGGCCATCAGGCCGACGAGCTGACCGACGGAGGCATCGAAGCGATCGGCGAGGGCGATCAGGGCGTCGCGCTTCTCCTGCTCGCTGCGGGTCTTGGCGGCGACCTGCTCGGCTTCCAGGTTCCGCGCCGTCAGCGCGGTCTGCCTGAGCACTTCGAGTGTCTCGGCCATGCGGCCGATCTCGTCGCCGCGGTCGGTCTCCTCGACCGGGTTATCGATGGCGCCTTCCGAAATCTCCTGCATGCGGTTCTTCTGGCGGTCGAGCGCGCCGAGCACGTCGCGAGCGATCAGCCAGGACAGCGTCGCCATCAGCAGCATCAGGCCGACGCCGATCGCGCCGAGCTCCAGCGTCAGGGCGCGCACGTCGGCGTCGATGTCGTCGACATAGAGGCCGTAGCTGATGGTCGCGTTCCAGGGCGCGAATTTGCGCGCGAAGACGGTCTTGCGCACGGGCTCGGTCTGGCCGGGGCGGGGGTAGAGATAGGAGGTCACTCCGCCCTGCGCGGTCTCGCCGCCAGCCTTGATGATGGCGTCGGCGATCAGGACGCCGTTGGAGTCTTTGGCTCCGGTGATCTTGCCTTCCAGCTGCTGATTGGCGCCGTTCACCAGGATGGAGGTGTCGGGGTTGTAGACGACGGGGTAGCCCTGGTTGCCGTTGAAGTTCATGCGGCGGCCACGCTGGTGGAACTGGGCTTTGGCGTCGGCCGACGTCAGCTTGCCGGCGGTAACCTCTTCCTGAAGAGATTGCGCGTAGTTGTAGAGCAGCTCTACCGCAGTCCGCATCTGCTGGACGCGGTCCTCCATCATGCGGCTCTTGCTGAGGACGGACGATACGCCGATGATGGCTGTGACTGTGAGAGCTGAAAGACAGACCATGCTGGCGAGCTTGGTCCGGATCTTGAGATGACTCATCAGCTTCATCGCAGCCTCGAAAAAAATGGTTGTTATTGCTCGCGTCGGTAGCATGAAGTTCTTACCAATCATGAATGGACGCGTGCGACGTGCTGCCGCGCGCGCAGCGTCCGCAGCCGGATGCGCACGCATGCAGGCGGAAACGCGCTTCGCCAGTGCGTGGCGCGTCAGGTCGCCGAGACAGATGATGTCGGAATGTGGTGGTGACCGAGCCCGGCCGGAGCGGCAATGAACCGATTCGTTCACCGCATCGTCATGGCCGTGCTGCTCGTGGCCGCCCTCGTCCTGATCTGGAACGTGCTGGGCGCGCACTGAGTCGGCACCGGCAGATCCGCCGGTGCCGTCTTGCGTTCAGATTAATTTGCGAGCGCCTCAGCGCCGTGCGTAGGCATCGCCCGCCGCGTCACTCTCCTTGCCCATCAGCGCATCTACGCTGACCGAACCGCCGCCGGCGGCCGCGAGGTAGAGGCAGGCGAAGCAGAACAGGATTGCTGCGGTGCCGCCATTGAGCAGCGGCAAGAGCACCGGCGTTTCGCCTTTGAGCATGTGGCCCATGAAGTAAGCGAAGGCCATTTCGCCCGAGAGAATGAAAGCGGTGAGGCGGGTGAACAGGCCGAGCATCAGAAGCGCGCCGAGCACGAGTTCGAGCGCACCTGCCGTCCAGATCAGCGGCGGGATGTTGGCGAAGTAGGGGAGCACCGGAAACTTGAAGATCTTTGCGATGCCGTACTGGAACAGCAGCAATCCGGTGACGAAGCGAAACAGGCTCAAGAGAACCGGTTGAAAGCGAGTGAGATACGGAAAGTTCATTGGTTTGTGCCCTCCATCCAATGCTGCGACTTGGACCGCATTCGGTTTCGCCCTGCAAGCCGTGCGCACTCGATTCGTCCTGACATTTTCGTCATGTCGGACAAAACACCGCAGGCCAGGATTTCAGCCGCGTACGACCGCAGCTTTCGCGCGTATTCCGCGTCGCGCCCATCCGTAATTTCCCGGTGACGCGGATGCGCGCAAGTTACCTCCAGGACACCTACCGCCGCAAGGCGGGCACGATCAGGAACGGGATCATCCCGAGCACCACGCTCGCAAGTGCGAAAGCAAGCAGCGCGTTGTACCCGTGGGTCGCGTCATGGATCAGGCCGCCGCTCCAGGAGCCGAACGCCGAACCGAGGCCACTGCCGATCGAGATGGTGCCGTAGATGGTCCCGACCCGCTTGCCCTGGAAAATCCTCATCGCCGTGGCGCTGATCAGCGGGCCGCGCGAGCCCATCATGCTGCCGAAGCAAACGACGAAACCGGTGAGCAGCAGGATGTTCGGAGAATACTGCAACAGCCAGAGCAGGACGATGCCGAGGATCGAGATCGCGTAGCTCAGCAGCACCGACGGCCGGCGCCCGATCAGGCCGTCGAGCGCGGAGACGCCGAGCATGCCGAACACAAGCACGACGCCGGAGAAACCCCAGGCGGTCGCAGCCTGCAGCGGCGGAAAGCCGGCGTCGATCAGATAGGCCACGATCTGTGCGGCGATTGAGTACATGCCGACGGCAGTGAAGAAAAAGGTCCAGAACAGCGCCCAGAAGGCGTGATGGCGCATGGCACGGAGCAGGGTCCAGCCATTGTCGACGAAATCAGGGTCGGTCCTCTTCACGACATGCGGCGAGCCCGCGGCGAACAGCCGCCACGGCAGCAGCATCAGCGGGAGCAACAGGCCCAGTGCCGTAAAACCGAATAGCTGGTAGGTGTCGCGCCAGCCGATGTGATCGATCAGGAGCTGCGAAGCCGGCAGCAGCGCCAGCACGCCGCCGCCCATCGCTGAATACACCACCGACATTGCCGTCGGCAGACGAGGGCCGAACCAGCGGCCGAGCAGGATCGAGTTCGGCACGATGCCGATGAAGGCAACGCCGATGCCGACGCAGAGGCCGATCGAGAGTTGGAACTGCCAGAGATGTTGCGCGTGGGCTGCGACCAGGAACGCCGCGCCCAGCAGCAGCAGCCCGAGCGCATAGACGATGCGTGGTCCGGAATGGTCGAACAGGCGTCCGACGAAGGGCGCGGTGAGACCGCTCGCGAGCCAGGTCAGTGAATAGACCGAGACGATCTGCGCGCGGTCCCAGCCAAAACTTTCCGAAATCGGTTTCAGGAACACCGTAAAGCTGTCGCCGAGCCCGCGGCCGAGCACGGCCAGCGTGAAGCACAGAGCGAGCACGACGAGCGCGATGCGAACAGCGTCCCGCTGATCGCTCGCGACGTTCTCCCTGGGCGTGTTCTGATCCATTGCCCGTCAGGGAGCGCGCATCCGTGCGCCCTGACAAGCAGCGAAAAACTCATACGCCTATGCAGGCTTAAGGAGGACGTGCTTCTTCTTGCCGAAGGACAGCTTGATCACGCCCTCGGGCGTCAGATTGTTTGCCGACAGTGCCATCTTTTCGTCAGTGACCGGCTCGTCGTTGACGCGAAGGCCGCCGCCCTTGATCTGGCGCCGGGCTTCGCCGTTGGATGCAACGAGGCCCGCCTTGACGAAGGCGTTGAGCACGCCGAGGCCGGCGTCGATCTCACCCTGCGGAATTTGCACCGTCGGCAGGGTTTCGGCCAGCGCGCCTTCCTCGAAGGTGCGGCGCGCGGTCTCCGCCGCCTCGTTCGCGGCCTCGCGGCCGTGCAGCAGCGCGGTCGCTTCAGTGGCGAGCACCTTCTTGGCCTCGTTGATCTCCGAGCCGCCGAGCGCCTCGAGCTTCCTGATCTCAGCCATCGGCAGCGTCGTGAACAGCTTCAGGAATTTGCCGACGTCGGCATCCTCGGTGTTGCGCCAGTACTGCCAGAAATCATAAGGCGAGAACGCGTCGGCGTTGAGCCAGACCGCGCCTTGCGCCGTCTTGCCCATCTTGGCGCCCGATGCCGTCGTCAGCAGCGGCGTCGTCAGTGCGAACAGCTGATGGGTGCCCATGCGGCGGCCGAGATCGACGCCCATGATGATGTTGCCCCACTGGTCCGAGCCGCCCATCTGCAATTTGCAGCCGGTGCGCTTGGCGAGCTCGACGAAGTCGTAGGCCTGGCAGACCATGTAGTTGAACTCGATGAAGCTCATCTCCTGCTCGCGCTCGAGGCGCAGCCGCACGGAGTCCATGGTCAGCATGCGGTTGACCGAGAAGTGCCGCCCGACGTCGCGCAGCATCTCGATCCAGTTCAGCTTGGTCAGCCACTCCGCATTGTCGAGCATGATGGCGTCGCTCTTGCCCTCGCCATAGCGCAATACCTTGGCGAACACGCCGCGGATCGATTCCTTGTTGGCCTCGATCTCGGCGACGGTGCGCATCGCGCGCGTCTCGTCCTTGCCGGAGGGATCGCCCACCATGGTGGTGCCGCCGCCCATCAGCGTGATCGGCTTGTTGCCGGACTCTTGGAGCCAGTGCAGCATCATCATGGTGAGGTAATTGCCGATATGCAGCGAGCGGGCGGTGCAATCGTAGCCGACATAGGCGGTCGCCTCGCCCTTGGCGGCGAGCGCGTCCAGCCCCTCGAAATCGGAGCACTGGTGAATGAATCCACGTTCCTGCAGGGTGTTGAGGAAATCCGATTTAAATGCAGTCATCTGTCGGCGTGCCTGACAATTCTTGGTTTACTGTTTTGGGCGCAATTTAAGGGTCTTCCGTGGGAACTCGATTGCTGCCCGCCACTTTGGCCTGTGGCATTATAAGATGTGTCCCTCTGGCACAAGATCGGCATGCCGGAGGGGGTCTCTTGAGGACGCTGATCCATGATGTTGACGGCACTCGGTTTGATGAGCGGCACCTCGCTGGACGGGGTGGATGTCGCGCTGATCGAAACCGATGGAAAACAGGTGAAGGCATTCGGGCCGTCCGGCTACCGGGCCTATAGCCCTGCGGAGCGCAATCTGCTGCGCCAGGCGCTCTCCGAGGCTGTGCACCTGCTGCAACGTGACGCCCGGCCAGGCATCCTGGCCGAGGCCGAGCGCGCGGTGACACGGGCCCATGCCGAGGCGGTTGCCGCCTTCTTTGCCCAGAACCGCATGAAGCCCGAGGACATCGACATCGTCGGCTTCCACGGCCAGACCGTGCTGCACCGCCCCGAGAAACGGCTGACGGTGCAGATCGGCGACGCGCCGGCGCTGGCGAGAGCGATCCATATCCCCGTGATGCATGATTTCCGCGCCGCCGACGTCGAGGCTGGCGGGCAGGGGGCGCCCTTCGTACCCGTCTACCACCGCGCGCTCGCCAACTCGCTGGATCGCGAGGGGCCGATCGTCGTGGTCAATATCGGCGGCGTCTCCAACATCACCTATATCGACGGCAACGACACGCTGATCGCCTGCGACACCGGCCCCGGCAACGCGCTGCTGGACGATTTCATGTACCGCACCATGAACCAGGCGTTCGATGCGGAAGGAAAGTTCGCAGCGCTCGGGAAGGTCGATGAGGCCTGGATCGCGCGCGCGCTCGAGCTGCCATTCTTTGCATTGCCTCCGCCGAAATCGCTCGACCGCAACGATTTTGCCGCGCTCAAGCTCGGCGATGTCGCCCCGGCCGATGGCGCGGCGACGCTGACCGCCTTCACCGCGGCGGCGATCGCCCGCATCATCCCGTTGCTGCCGCGTCGGCCGCGGAGCTGGATCGTCTGCGGCGGCGGCGCCCGCAATCTCACCATGCTGCGGATGCTGCGGGAGCGGGTGGGATCGGCGACCGTCGAGGCCGCCGAGACGCTCGGCTGGGCCTCCGACGCCATCGAAGCCCAGGCCTTCGGCTTCCTCGCCGCGCGTGGGCTGAAGGGCCTGCCGCTGTCCTATCCGGCCACCACGGGCGTGCCGATGCCGATGACGGGCGGGGTGATCGCGCGGCCCTGAGGGCGGCTTCCCGAATTGGGGCACTGCCTCGCCCTTCCAATCGGCTTTCAAGATTGCAGACACGCCTTCGTACTCTCGCGGCAGGTTTCGCCCGAGCCTTGCCGTCGTTCGGCGCCCTCAATCGGACCAGAGGACGCAGGGAAGGCCGGGCGCCGGCGGCACCCGCAGGTCCGTGGGCGATTAGAACGCACACGGGCTGGACCACAGGTGTGCCGGTCGCCCGGCCTTCCCTGCGCGGATGGTTTTAACGGTGTCCTTCGTGCTCTCCTCGGGGAGCGTTGCACTATTGCCCCCGTCGCCTTGCGGATGGCTGATGCACGTGCCCGGTCGGGCCGCCGCATCACCGCAAGCCTTGACGCCAGAACCCCGGGCGTCGGGACCACACGACTTCTCCGTCCGCGGACGGCTTGGCCTCAACATCCGGGGCTTGCGTGTGCCCGCCCCAGAGCATCGACCAAACCGCTGTGACCGCGCCGTGTCGTATGCGCGTTGTGCCGGGACTCACGGTCGCCCGCCCTGTCCTCACGCACATCGCGCCGGCGCTACCGCGTCCACCGCACCCCGGCCCGCATCTCGTGACGATCGCGAAGCGCCCCTCTGGCAGGGCCGGGATGGCGTGTGTATGCCATAAATCCGAAATTCGGGAAAATGGAATATTTTTGCGGACGGGGATTGACGGGTTTTGGGTGTTTTGCCCGACGCGCGCCGATGCCGATGACGGGCAGGGTGATCGGCCGGCCCTAAATTAATGCAATTGCATTGATCTTGACAGTTGCATGCAAATGCATCTATGTTGGGTGCAGCTGCATCGAAACGCCGGGATCTTGGCCATGACCGCGTCACTGAAACTCATCAGTCACAAGCTTTGCCCCTACGTGCAGCGCGCCGTGATCGCGTTGAAGGAAAAGGGCGTGCCGTTCGAGCGGATCGACATCGATCTCGCCAACAAGCCCGACTGGTTTCTAAAGCTCTCGCCGCTCGGCAAGGTGCCGGTGCTGGTGGTGACGACCGATAGCGGCGAGGTCGCGCTGTTCGAGAGCAACGTGATCTGTGAATACATCGAGGAGACACAGGGCGGCGCGAAGCTGCATCCGGCGGATGCGCTGAAGCGTGCCGAGCATCGCGCCTGGATGGAGTTCGGCTCGGCGATCCTCGGCGATCTCTGGGGACTGGAGACGACGACGGATCCGGCGACCTTCGAAACCAAGCGCCAGGCGCTCGCCGCGAAATTCGCGCGTGTCGAAGGGGCGCTCGGCGCGGGACCTTATTTCGCTGGCGATGCGTTCAGCCTGGCCGATGCGGTGTTCGCGCCGATCTTTCGCTATTTCGATCTGTTCGACGAGCTGACCGAGCACGGCATCTTCACCGATCTTCCGAAGGTGCGGGCGTGGCGCGCGCAGCTTGCGAAGCGTCCGAGCGTACGAACCGCGGTCGGCGCGGACTATTCTCAATTGCTGCGCGCCTTCCTGGTGCGGCACGACGCGCATCTGCTCAAGCTCGCCGCCTGAGACGATGCCGATGTCGCAATCCCTGGCCTGGCTGATGCTGGTGATCGCCGGCGCGCTCGACGTCGGCTGGGCGATCTCGATGAAATATGCGGAGGGCTACACGCGCTTAGGCTGGAGCGTCGTTTCGGTGGTGCTGCTCGCGGCCTTCGTTGTCCTGCTCGGGCGGGCCTTGAAGGTGCTCGAGGTCGGCGTCGCCTATTCGGTGTGGACCGGCATTGGGGCTGCCGGCACTTTCGTGATGGGCGTCGTGTTGTTCGGCGAGACGTTGAGCGCGATGAAGCTTGCGGGCATCGCGCTCGTCTTGATGGGGATCGCCGCGCTAAAGCTCGCTTAGCGCACGTTGGCGAGGCGCATGTCCAGATAGGCCGTGATGGTCTCCATCAGCGGCTCGAGCTTGGCGTCGAAGAAATGGTTGGCGCCGGGGATGACCTGCTGGTCGATCACGATGCCCTTCTGCGTCTTTAACTTCTCGACCAGGGTGTTGACGTCCTTCGGCGGCACCACCGCGTCCTTCTCGCCATGCACGATCAGGCCCGAGGACGGGCAGGGCGCAAGGAACGAGAAGTCGTAGAGATTGGCCGGCGGCGCGATCGAGATGAAGCCCTCGACCTCGGGGCGGCGCATCAGGAGCTGCATGCCGATCCAGGCGCCGAAGGAGAAGCCGGCGACCCAGCAGGCGCGCGCTTCGGGATTGATGGTCTGCGCCCAGTCGAGGGCTGCGGCGGCATCCGACAATTCGCCGGTACCATGGTCGAACGAGCCCTGGCTGCGGCCGACGCCGCGGAAATTGAAGCGCAGCACCGAGAAGCCGCGATGCGCGAACGCATAGTAGCACTGGTACACGATCTGATGATTCATCGTGCCGTGAAACTGCGGATGCGGATGCAGGATCATCGCGATCGGCGCGTTCTTCTGCTTGGCCGGGTGATAGCGGCCTTCGAGACGGCCGGCAGGGCCAGTGAAAATAACTTCAGGCATCGATGATCTCTTGATTGATGTGCTGGAGAGACGATCCTCGGCAATCAACCGATTGTGGCCTCATCGGCAGGTACCGACGGAAGCGCGAATGAAGGGTGAGAAGGCGCGCCTTGCGGTGATGCGCTGAAGGCGTGCGGTGACTTGACGGTGCGGGTTCTAACATAGGCTGAGGGTCAAAAAGCAAGCATCTTGAACATCACTCAATGGGCTCAAGATGTTAGCGTGTCATGGTCGCGTCATCAGCTGCCGCGGGCATGGAATCGCCCGTTGCCAAGCGCGTGTCGGGGCGCCATGTCGGGCTGGATGGGCCCAACGGGTTAGGTTTCCCAGACAAGGTAAGATAATACTACATGCGGAACCGCGTTTATCTCGACTGGAATGCGACCACGCCGCTGCGTGCGGAAGCGCGACGCGCAATGCTCGCCGCCTGGGATCTGGTCGGCAACCCGTCATCGGTCCATGCCGAGGGGCGGGAGGCGCGACGGCTGATCGAAGAGGCCCGCGCCACGCTGGCGGTGGCGGTAGGGGCGCTGCCGCGGAACGTCGTCTTCACCTCCGCTGGCACGGAAGCCAACGCGCTGGCGCTGTCGCCTGGCCTGCGGCGGTCATCCGGCGGCCCGGTCGAGCGGCTGCTGGTCTCGGCCGTGGAGCACGCTTCGGTGCTGGCCGGTGGCCGGTTCGCGGCGGACAAGATCGGCCTGATCCCGGTGACGCGTTCCGGTGTGGTTGACCTCGACCATCTCAGGAGCCTGCTCCGCGACGGCGCTCCGGCACTGGTTTCCGTCATGGCGGCGAACAACGAAACCGGCGCGCTCCAGCCGGTCGCGGAGGTCGCCCGGATCGTCCATGAGGCCGGCGGTTTCCTGCACGTCGATGCAATCCAGGCGCTTGGCAAAATCCCATTCGAGATCAACGCTATGGGCGCGGATCTTGCGACTTTTTCCGCACATAAGGTCGGCGGCCCCAAGGGCGTCGGCGCCCTGGTCGTGGCGGAGGGACTGACGGGATTGGAGCCGTTGTTGCGGGGAGGCGGCCAGGAGTTGAACCGGCGCGCCGGAACCGAGAATGTTGCGGGGATTGCCGGCTTTGGCGCAGCGGTGAAAGCCGCGCTTCAGACTCTTTCGGAAGATGCGGAGCAGGTGGCAACCCTCAGAAATCGCTTGGAAAATGGCATCCGGGGAATCGCCGGCGCAACGATCTTCTCGGATGAGGTCAAGAGGTTGCCTAATACCGTCCTTTTCACCGCGCCCGGCCTCAAGGCTGAGACCGCCGTGATCGGCTTTGACCTCGAAGGCATCGCAGTCTCCTCGGGTTCGGCCTGTTCCTCGGGCAAGGTCCAGCCGTCCCATGTGCTGTCCGCCATGGGATACGATCCCGCCGTGGCCCAGGGAGCGGTGCGTCTCAGTCTGGGCTGGTCCACGGAACCGGATGACATCAATAGGGCGTTAGAGGCTTGGCGAAAGCTCGGTAATACCCTACTTAAGAGCTAAGCGATGAAACACGGCTTGAACGGTTCTAAGCGCGTGCTTTCCGCCAAAAAACATCGTAATAGACACCGTAATAATCGTTCGAGTTTGATCCACCGCGGTCCTTGAAACCGCGAGCGGAGGATGGAATGCCAGCCGTACAAGAGACGGTCGAGCGCGTGAAGCGCATCGACGTCGACCAGTATCGTTATGGGTTTGAGACCCTGATCGACTCCGAGAAGGCCCCCAAGGGGCTGTCGGAAGAGATCGTAAAATTCATCTCGCAAAAGAAGAACGAACCCGCCTGGATGCTCCAGTGGCGGCTTGAGGCCTATCGGCGCTGGCTGACCATGACCGAGCCGACCTGGGCGCGCGTCGATTATCCCAAGATCGATTTCCAGGACCTCTACTACTACGCGGCACCGAAGCCGAAGAAGACGGTCACCTCACTGGACGAGATCGATCCGGAGATCCTGAAGACCTACGAGAAGCTCGGCATCCCCTTGCGGGAAGTTGCCATGCTCGAGGGCGTGGAACCCAAGCCCGGCGAGGAAGATCCCGCCCGCCGCAAGATCGCGGTCGATGCTGTCTTCGATTCGGTCTCGGTTGCGACCACGTTCAAGGCGGAGCTGAAGAAGGCCGGCGTGATCTTCATGCCGATCTCGGAGGCGATCCGCGAGCATCCCGAGCTGGTGCAGAAATATCTGGGCTCGGTGGTTCCGACCTCGGACAATTTCTACGCGACGCTGAACTCGGCGGTGTTCTCTGACGGCTCGTTCGTCTACGTGCCGCCGGGTGTGCGTTGCCCGATGGAGCTGTCGACCTATTTCCGCATCAACGAGCGCAACACCGGCCAGTTCGAGCGCACGCTGATCATCGCCGACAAGGGCTCCTACGTCTCCTATCTCGAAGGCTGCACCGCGCCGCAGCGCGACGAGAATCAGCTGCACGCCGCCGTGGTCGAGCTCGTCGCGCATGACGATGCCGAGATCAAATATTCGACGGTGCAGAACTGGTACCCCGGCAATTCGGAAGGCAAGGGCGGCATCTACAATTTCGTCACCAAGCGTGGTGACTGCCGCGGCGACCGTTCGAAGATCTCTTGGACCCAGGTCGAAACGGGTTCGGCGATCACCTGGAAGTATCCGAGCTGCATTCTCCGCGGCGACAATTCGAGCGGCGAGTTCTACTCGATCGCGATCTCGAACGGCTTCCAGCAGGTCGATTCGGGCACCAAGATGATCCATCTCGGCAAGAACACGTCGAGCCGCATCATCTCCAAGGGCATCGCCGCCGGAAAGTCGCAGAACACCTATCGCGGCCTCGTCACCGCGCACCGGAAAGCGACCGGCGCGCGCAACTTCACCGCCTGTGACTCCTTGTTGATCGGCGATAAATGCGGCGCGCACACCGTGCCGTACATCGAGGCCAAGAACTCCTCGGCGACGTTCGAGCACGAAGCGACGACCTCGAAAATCTCCGAGGACGTGCTGTTCTACTGCATCCAGCGCGGCCTTTCGCAGGAGGAGGCGGTCGGCCTCGTCGTCAACGGCTTCGTCAAGGACGTGCTGCAGCAGCTGCCGATGGAATTCGCGGTGGAAGCGCAGAAGCTGATCTCGATCTCGCTTGAAGGGTCGGTCGGTTAATACCGACCCTCGCGGTGCGCTTAAGCGCTCCATGCATCATTTGAATAGACTGGACACCATAATGGCTTTGCTTGAAGTGAAAGACCTCAAGGTTCGTGTCGAGGAGCGTGAGATCCTCCACGGGCTGACGCTGACCGTGAACGAGGGCGAGGTGCACGCGATCATGGGGCCGAACGGTTCCGGCAAATCGACGCTCTCCCACGTGATCGCCGGCAAGCCCGGTTACGAGGTCACCGACGGCCAGATCCTGTTCAGGGGCGAGGATCTCCTGGAGATGTCGCCTGACGAGCGCGCCGCCAAGGGCGTGTTCCTGGCGTTCCAGTATCCGGTCGAGATCCCCGGCGTCGCCACCATGAACTTCCTGCGCACCGCGCTGAACGCCCAGCGCAAGGCACGCGGCGAGAGCGAATATTCGACGCCGGACTTCCTGAAGAAGGTTCGTGAGGTCTCGAAGTCGCTGAACATCCCGCAGGACATGCTCAAGCGCGGCGTCAATGTCGGCTTCTCCGGCGGCGAGAAGAAGCGCAACGAGGTGCTGCAGATGGCGCTGTTCGAGCCGAGCCTGTGCATCCTCGACGAGATGGATTCCGGCCTCGACATCGACGCGCTGCGCATTGCTGCCGACGGCGTCAACGCGCTGCGTTCGCCGGGGCGCGCGATGGTCGTCATCACCCATTATCAGCGGCTGCTGAACTACATCGTGCCCGACGTCGTGCACGTGATGTCGAAGGGCCGTGTCGTGAAGAGCGGCGGCAAGGAATTGGCGCTGGAGCTGGAAGCCTCCGGATATGCCCAGTTCGAGGACGCCGCGTAAGGAATTTTGCGATGAACGTTGCTGTGGCAAAGACCGGAAAGGGCCGCGCGGTGAGCGATCTCTTCACCAGCGCCGAGGGCCGGCTGCCGGGTTCGACCGCGGTCACCGCCGTGCGACGCGAGGCGTTCGAGACCTATGAGCGTCTCGGCCTTCCGCACCGCCGGATCGAGGAATGGAAATACACCGACCTGCGCGCGCTGGTCGGCGAGGTGCTGCCGCTTGCGGTCGCGCCCGACGCGGCCGCGCTGAAGCGCGCCGCGGACGCTGTGAAGGTGCATGCGATCGCGGGCGCCCGCAAGCTGGTGCTGGTCGACGGCGTGTTCGCGGCCGATCTCTCCGACGTGAAGGCGCTGGCAGCCGAGGCGGGCTTCAGCACGTTGCGGGAAACGCTGGAGAAGGATGCCGGTCTGCTGAAGACCGCGTCCACCGATGCCGTGATCGCGCTGAACGCGGCGATGGCGACCGATGGCGTGGTGCTGTCGATTGCCGACGGCGCGCAGCTGTCCGCGCCGGTCCAGATCATCCACATTGCGACGGCCGCGTCGGCGTCGGCCTTCACCCGTTCGCAGGTCGCGGTCGGGAAGGGCGTGCGCGCCACCATCATCGAGAGTTTTGTCGCGGCTGGCGCCAAGACTTACCAGGTCCATGACGCTGTGTTGGTGACGGTCGGCGACGATTCCGACGTGGCCCATATCCGCCTGATGGATGATGCGCCTGACGCGCTGAATGTCTCGTCGCACTTCGTCACCGTCGGCGCCAACGTGAAGCTCAACTTCTTCAACATGACGACCGGCGCCGCGGTCAGCCGCCTCCAGGGCTTCATCACGCTGGCGGGCGAGGGCAGCGAACTCTCGGCCAACGGCGTCAACCTGTTGCAGAAGACCGAGCACGGCGACACCACGCTGGTGGTCGACCACGCCGTGCCGAACTGCGTCAGCCGCGAGATCTTCCGCGCCGTGATCGACGACCGCGCCCATTCGGTGTTCCAGGGCCGCATCATCGTCCGTCCCGATGCGCAGAAGACCGACGGCAAGATGATGACGCGCGCGCTGCTGCTCTCGGATGAGGCCGAGGCCGACAACAAGCCCGAGCTCGAGATTTTTGCCGACGACGTCTCCTGCGGCCACGGCGCGACCGCCGGCGCGCTCGACGACAGCCTGTTGTTCTATCTGAAGGCCCGCGGCCTGCCGGAGAAGCAGGCCCAGGCGCTGCTGATCCAGGCTTTCGTGGGCGAGGCGATCGAGCAGATCGCCGATGACGGTTTGCGCGAGCACGTGATCGGCATCGCCGAGCGCTGGCTGGAGCGGCGGTCATGAGCACGCATCCGGCAGTCAAGAACGGTGCCTATGACGTCGCGCGCGTGCGCCAGGATTTTCCGGCGCTCGCCATGCAGGTCTACGGCAAGAAGCTGGTCTATCTGGACAACGCCGCCTCGGCGCAGAAGCCGAGCGCCGTGCTCGATCGCATGACGCAGGCCTACACGAGCGAATACGCCAACGTGCATCGCGGCCTGCATTACCTCGCCAATGCCGCGACCGAAGCCTATGAGGGCGGTCGCACCAAGGTGGCGCAGTTCATCAACGCGCCCCGTACGGAAGAAGTGATCTTCACCCGCAACGCGACGGAGGCGATCAATCTGGTCGCCTCGTCGTGGGGCGGGCCGAACATCGGGGAAGGCGACGAGATCGTCATCTCGATCATGGAGCACCACTCCAACATCGTGCCGTGGCACTTCCTGAGGGAGCGCCAGGGTGCCGTGATCAAATGGGCGCCCGTGGACGACGAGGGTAATTTCCTCATCGACGAGTTCGAGAAGCTGCTGACGGCCAAGACCAAGCTGGTCGCGATCACGCAGATGTCGAACGCGCTCGGCACCATCGTGCCGGTCAAGGAGGTCGTCAGAATCGCCCACGCGCGCGGCATTCCCGTGCTGGTCGATGGCAGCCAGGGCGCGGTGCATCTGCCCGTCGACGTCCAGGACATCGGCTGCGATTTCTACGTCTTCACCGGCCACAAGGTTTACGGGCCGACCGGCATCGGTATCCTCTGGGCCAAGTACGACCACCTCGTCGCGATGCGTCCCTTCAACGGCGGCGGCGAGATGATCCGCGAGGTCTCGCGCGATGTCGTGACCTATGGCGACCCCCCGCACAAATTCGAGGCGGGCACGCCCGCGATCGTCGAGGCGGTCGGCCTTGGCGCTGCCATCGACTACGTCAATTCGATCGGCAAGGAGCGCATCGCCGCGCACGAGCACGATCTCACCACCTATGCCCAGGATCGGCTCCGCGAGATCAATTCGCTGCGGCTGATCGGCACGGCACGGGGCAAGGGCCCGGTGATCTCCTTCGAGCTGAAGGGCGCGCATGCCCACGATGTCGCCACCGTGATCGACCGCCAGGGCATCGCGGTGCGCGCCGGCACCCATTGCGTCATGCCGCTTTTAGAGCGGTTCAACGTAACGGCCACCTGCCGAGCCTCGTTCGGCATGTATAATACGCGGGAAGAAGTCGATCATCTGGCACAGGCGCTCTTGAAGGCGCGGGATTTGTTCGCATGAGTGACACGGCCGAAATCAAAGCTAGTCCGATGGAGACCCATTCGGCGCTGCCGCCGGAGGAGACCGAGCGGCTGACCACGGAGATCATCGCCGGGCTGAAGACCGTGTTCGACCCGGAAATCCCGGCCGACATCTACGAGCTCGGCCTGATCTACAAGGTCGAAATCAAGGACGATCGCTCCGTCGACGTCCAGATGACGCTGACGACGCCGAACTGCCCGGCCGCCGGCGAGCTGCCGACCATGGTCGAGAACGCGGTTGCCAGCGTCCCCGGCGTCGGCGTGGTCGACGTCAAGGTCGTTTGGGAGCCGCCGTGGTCGCCCGAGCGCATGAGCGACGAGGCGCGCCTCGTGCTCAACATGTGGTGACGCGTAATCTCAGCATTGAATTTGCTCCGCAACGGACCAGATAGATAAGATGACCCAGGCGACACCAGCATCCACTCCGAAGCCGCGGCGGCCGCGCCCGCAGGTGATGCGGCTGACGGACGCTGCTGCCCAGCGCATCACCGAGCTGACCCAGCGCGCCGATTCGGAGATCGTCGGCCTGCGCGTCGGCGTGAAGAACGGCGGCTGCGCCGGCCAGTCCTACACGGTCGAATACGCCCACGACGTCCGCCCGACCGACGAGGTCGTCGAGGACAAGGGCGTCAAGATCCTGGTCGATCCCAAGGCCGTGCTGTTCCTGCTCGGCACCGAGATGGACTACAAGGCCGACAAGATGCAGGCCCAGTTCGTCTTCAACAATCCGAACCAGATTTCCGCCTGCGGCTGCGGCGAGTCGGTAGAGCTGCGGCCGGCCAAGATCGACGGGTAAGCCCGGCTCTCGCAATTCCCACCGCTGTCGTCCTGGCGAACGCCAGGACCCATACCGCGTGATCTCTCGATCATGGGCGGTGTTAGTACCACCACTGGCACCACTGGCAGTCTTCGCTGAACTCCTCCCTGGGGTAATGGGTCCCGGCGTTCGCCGGGACGACGATGGGGAGATAGCTTGGCATGGACCGCGAATTCCTGACCGACCTGTTTGCCGATTTCGGGCCCGTCACCATCCGGAAAATGTTCTCCGGCTACGGCATCTCCGCCGACGGCATCAACTTCGCGCTGTCACTGCGTGCCGGCCTGTTCTTGCGCGCCGACGAGGTGACGATCCCGGACTTTGAAGCCGAAGGCTCAAAGCCGTTTCAGTACTCGACCCGCGCCAGGACCGTGGTGGTCAACTCCTATTGGGAGCTGCCGGCGCGCCTGTTCGACGATTCCGCCGAGCTCGCCCAATGGGCGAGGGCGGCACTCGCCGCCGCCCAGCGCGCCAAGGTGAAGACGCGGCCGAAGAAAAAGGCGGCGGCAAAAAAAGCCGCGCCGAAGAAGCGGTTGGCCAAGAAGGCAGCCAAAAGGAAGGTGCGGTAGGGTGGGCAAAGCGGAGCGTGCCCACGATCAGGATGTCATCGCGAGAGATCGTGGGCACGGCGCTACGCGCCTTTGCCCACCCTACGGGATCTCAGTCTGTAGCCTTAGTCAGACCAACTCGCATATCCTTCGCCACAAAGATCGATATGCCATCTGCCAGCACACGGCCATCGGCAATTCCGAGCACCAGCTTGCCGCGGCGGACCATCCGCATGGCGACTTCGTAGCGCACGCGTCGCGTCTCCGGAGTGATGGTGCCCGTGCACTCGACTTCGCCGACGCCGATGGCGCGGCCCTTGCCCGGTGAGCCCGACCAGCCGAGCCAGTAGCCGACCATCTGCCACATCGCATCCAGGCCCAGGCTTCCCGGCATCATCGCATCACCTCGATAGTGACAATCGAAGAACCAGTGGTCCGGCACGATATCGAGCTCGCCGACGATATGGCCCTTGCCGAATTCGCCGCCGTCCAGGCTGATTTCCGTGATGCGGTCCATCATCAGCATCGGCGGGGCCGGCAGTTGCGCATTGCCCGGCCCGAAATAGCCGCCGTCGCTCGATTTCAGCAGTTCGTCCCTGGTGTAGGACGGTTGCGGCGTGTGAAAATCATGGGGATTGGGCACGACGACAAGTCCTCAACGCTCGCGGTCTGGCGGCGCAGAAGATGGCGGTCGTCACGTTGGAATGTCAAGCACAGCCGTTCGGCATGCCGCGATCGCGTCACGCCACCCGGCTGTGGGTCTCGACCGCGTATTCCGGATCGGCTTCGCAGATCACGCGGTTGCGGCCGTTACGCTTGGCGGCATAGAGGCAGGCATCCGCACGCTCGATCAGCGCGTCGGTGTCGTCGCCCTGCTTGAGCATGGAGACTCCGACCGAGATGGTGACGCGGCCGAGGATCTCGCCGGTGGACTTCTTCTTCAATTCCTTCGCCATCACTGCGCGGCGGATGTGGTCGGCCACCGTGAGGGCCTGACGCAGTGCGGTGTTGGGGAGCACGACCGCGAATTCCTCGCCGCCATAACGCGCGGTGATGTCCTGGCCCTTGATGGTCTGCTTCAGCGACAGGCCGACGAGCCGCAGCACCTGATCGCCGGTGAGATGGCCGTAGGAATCGTTGAACGACTTGAAATGATCGATGTCGAACAGCAGCAGCGACAGCGGCTCGCCCGAGGCGAGGGCGCTCTGCACCGCCATGTCGATCATGCGGTCGAAATATTTGCGGTTGCCAAGGCCCGTGAGCGGATCGGTCAGGCTCTCGGCGCGGATCGCCTCCAGGCTCTGCTGGAGATTGCTGATCTCGTTCTTCGACAGCGTCAGCCGGTCTTCCAGCGTCTTGTTGGTTTCGCGCATCTCGCTGGTCGAACGGAGCAGCGTCTCGACGATCGCCTTGATCTGCTCGCGGTTCTTGGCCGACGCCAGTTTCTCTGTGGCCCCCGACAGGCTGGCATCGTAGGAGCCGGTCATGCCGAGTGCATCGCTCAAGACCTTCATCACGTCGTCGATCTCGCCGATGACGCGCGCGCCGACCTTGTCGATGCGGTCGGTGGTCTTGATGTGGGAGAGATAGGTCTCGTAGATCTGCTCGAGATCGGCTTCAGTCAGCTTGCCGCTGCGCGCCAGCGTCTCATTGACGATCTTGTTGAGCGGCGCGTTGTAGCCGGTGGCGTAGACGTACCAAATCTCATAGTTGCGGGGAATTGCCGTCTGCCGCAGCGATCGGATCTGCCCGAGCGCTACCTCGGCGAACGCCATCGTGCGTTCGTGTTCGTCGAGAACCTTGACCACGGAACATACCCCACAGCGGTCGGTGCGCCGTCGACCGCAGCAATGCTTAAATTATGTTCGTAGGCTAACGGACGATCGTGAACACCCCGTAAATATACGTTCACGAATGCATCTAAAAAATTGTGCGGCGGCTTTGCTCAACCGAAACCTGGGGCGCCTCGCGCCTCAGGCTCCGGCGGGGGAGCGGACCGGCCGCAGCAGAAACGCCGGCAGATGCGAGTGATCGCCCGGCTCGCTGTCGGCTTCGCGCTGGCGGCGGGGTTCGGGACGGCCGATCGACGGCACGTGCGAATTATTGGCCTGCTGGCGCGCGTCGTGACGCGGCTCCGCCCTGCGCTTGTCGTCGGAACGATGCCTTGCTTCGGCGGGCTGTCTTGCCTCCGAAGAACTCTTTGCTTCGGAAGAATGTCTTGCTTCAGAAGAATGTTTGGCCTCGGAAGCATGTCTTGCCTCGCCACGGGGCTCGCGCGGCTCGTGGCTGCGCTCACGGTCGCGGCCGCGCTGCGGCTTGCCGCGTCCGCCGCGTGAACGTTCGCGGCCACGCGACTCGCGCGGACGCTCGGTCCCATCGGAGGCTTCGGCGTGGATTTCAAAGTCGCCTTCGGCGCGCGGAATGCTCTGGCCGATCAGCTTCTCGATTGCCACCATCGACTTCTGGTCGAGCGGCGTCACGATCGAGATCGCGGTGCCGGTGCGACCGGCGCGGCCGGTGCGGCCGACGCGGTGGACGTAGTCATCGGGATGGTGGGGAACGTCGAAATTGAAGACGTGGCTGACCTCGGGAATGTCGAGGCCGCGGGCGGCGACATCCGAGGCGACGAGGAGCGGTAGCTCTCCCTTGCGGAACTGTTCGAGCGCCGCCATGCGGGCCGGCTGGTCCATGTCGCCGTGCAGTGCGCCGACGCTGAAACCATGCTTCTGGAGCGATTTGTGAACGATGGCGACTTCGCGCTTGCGATTGCAGAAGATGATCGCGTTCTTGAGATCCTTGGCTTCGCGCAGCAGGCGGCGAAGCAGCTCGCGCTTCTCGTGCGCCTCGCGCCCGGCTGGCACCTGGGATTGCGTGACGGTCACGGCAGTGGTGGCAGGCTTGGACACTTCGACCTTCTGCGGATTGTGCAGGAAGGCTTCGGTGATGCGCCGGATTTCCGGCGGCATGGTCGCGGTAAAGAACAGGGTCTGTCGCGTGAACGGGACGAGCTTGCAGACGCGTTCGATGTCGGGGATGAAGCCCATGTCCAGCATGCGATCGGCCTCGTCGATGACGAGCAGCTCGACCCCCGTGAGGAGCAGACCGCCGCGCTCGGTGTGGTCGAGCAGACGGCCGGGGGTGGCGATCAGCACGTCGACGCCGCGCGTCAGCTTGGCATCCTGGTCGCCGAAGGAAACGCCGCCGATCAGAAGCGCGACGTTGAGTTTCTGGCCGGCGCCGTAGCGGTCGAAGTTTTCCTTGACCTGGGCCGCGAGCTCGCGGGTCGGCTCGAGGATCAGCGTGCGCGGCATGCGCGCCCGGGCCCGGCCCTTCTCGAGGATGGTGAGCATCGGCAGCACGAAGGCCGCGGTCTTGCCGGTGCCGGTCTGGGCGATGCCGAGCACGTCCTTGCGTGCGAGGACGTGGGGGATCGCCTGTTCCTGAATGGGGGTGGGGGTGGTGTAACCGGTGGCCGCCACTGCGGCGAGGACTTTTTCGGACAGTCCGAGATCTGAAAAGGACATTGAGCCTCTGGTCGAAACCGCCGTTCGGAATCGAGGGTAATAAGGCTGTCGCGTTCCACCCCGAAACGGCGCGCTCTCAAAGAAGCTGGGGGTGCTGACTCACGCGAACAAAGCGCCAGGCTCAGGAATCGGTCTTCGATCTGAGCCGCGTCGCCCCGGAACATAGGCGGGAATCGGCCAAAGTCAATGGAGCGGGCGCGGGAAGGTCCTAAAAAACCTGAGGTTTTTACCAAATAGCGGGTGCGACTGGGGTTTTTCCGCCCAACCCCGCGCTCCGGCCTGAGCCGCCAAAACGGCGGCTAACGCCTATCCGAGCCCTGCGCCCGGAAGTCACCCGGGGCCATGCCATAAGCGGCATTGAAGACCCGGTAGTAGGTTGCCAGGCTCTCGAAGCCGCAGGAGGTCGCGATGTCGGCGATCAGCCGCTCGGGTGCCTCACGCATCAGGCGGCGGCTCTGTTTCAGGCGTTCGTCCGTCACGGTCTGTGAGAAGCTCTTCGCCGCGGTCTCGAACAGCATGTGCAGGTGGCGCACGGACACGCCGAGCTCGTCGGCCACCATCGTCGGTGCCAGATCCGGGTTTTGCAGGTGGCCCGCGATCAGGCGCCGGGCCCGCGAGAGGCGGGCGGTCCGCAGCGCGGCCTGTCCGCGCCGGCTGCCGGGCCTGACGATGCCGCGCTCGATCAGCGCCAGATGGGCCAAAGCCTGGACGAGAGAGGTCGCATCGCTGTCGCCCTGATCCGTTGAGGCTTCGCCGAGCTCGGCAAAGCAGGCCCCGAGCAGGGGCGCCAGGGTGGGGTCGCCGAACGTCCGGGGCGCAAGCTCGCGCATGCGCTTGTCCTGCGCCGGGATGGTGCTGACCGGAATCTTCAGGATCCGCAGGTGAAAGCCCCCGGCGCCGAGCGGCGCCGTGCGGTAGGGCAGGTCGGTATGGCTGGTGGCGAAACTGCCGGGGGCGATCGCGAAGTCGTTGCCGCGCATGCCGCCGAACCAGCCGCCGCTCCCGAGCTGCTGGTAGACGCAGATGCTGTCGCCGGGTGCGTAGGCGATGTCGGAGGTGCTGCGCTCGACCGCATATTGCGAGGCCTTCAGCTCGACGAGGCCGGCGCCGCCAAGCTGGCGCAGCGAGAACTCGCCGAAGAAGTCCGCGCGCCGTTCGCGCGCGAGTTCGGCAGTGACACCGAACAATCCCTTGGAGCGCACCTCGCGCCAATAGTCGAAGCGATCGTGCGGCTCGACCTCGTCGGTACACCAGCGATACACGGCAGCCCTCACTTGCAGCGCAATTGCCCTAGAAAGAGCAGATTCCACGGGAATCTGCCATAGCCAGATCATGGAACCGCGGCCCAGGTTCCTTGAACCACGGTTACGTCTGGGCCGACTATCACACAGCGGCAGGGGGTCCAATGAACTGCTGTTCGAGGGAAGCGGCTTGGCGCCGTTCTGCAACGGGAATCTTGCGATGACGCGTCGGCTTTTCAGAATTCTGGCGGCCCTTGGCCTGGCGGCGGGCCTGAGCGGCTTCGCAGCTCCCGCCCATGCCGAGAAGCGTGTCGCGCTCGTCGTCGGCAACAACGACTACAGGAACGTCCCGAAGCTGCTCAAGGCGGTCAACGACGCCCGCACCATGGGCGACACGCTGAAGCAGCTCGGCTTCTCGGTGATGATCGCCGAGAACCAGAGCCGGCAGCAATTTTCCGAGACCCTGCTCGCCTTCGACAAGGCGATCGAGCCAGGTGACACGGCGTTCTTCTTCTACGCCGGCCACGGCTTCGAGATCGCAGGCCAGAACTACTTGCTGCCGACGGACGTGCCGGCGGCGACCGAAGGGCAGGAAGAGCTGGTGCGTGACGCCTCGATCCTGGCCGACCGCATCGTCGAGCGCCTCCAGAACAAGAAGGCGCGAACCTCGATCCTGGTGTTCGACGCTTGCCGCAACAACCCGTTCGAGCGCAAGGGTACCCGCGCGGTGGCCGGTGGCGGCGGGCTTGCTCCGATGGTGCAGCTGCCCGAAGGTGTGTTCTCGGTGTTTTCGGCTGGTCCCCGCCAGACCGCGCTCGATCGCCTCTCCAACGACGACGCCAATCCCAATTCGGTGTTCACGCGCACTTTCGCCAAGGAGCTGCTTCAGCCCGGCGAGAACCTCGTGCAGGTGGCGCAGCGCACCCGCCGTGCCGTCAGCGAGATGGCCGATACCGTCAAGCACAGGCAGGTGCCGGTCTATTTCGACCAGATGGTCGACGACGTCTTCCTCAGCGGCATGGCGAAGGATGCCGTCGCGCGGCCGGCTGATCCGCCACCGCAGAAGCTCGCGGCGCTACCGCCGGTGTCGGTGCCGCAACTGCCGAAGGAGGAGACCCTCAACGCGCCGATCGCGAGCTTCTCGCGGCACAATGGCGGCTGGAGCGTGGTGTTCTCGTTCGCCGACCCGACGCTCGGCATTTCCTGGCGCATGGCCGGCAAGGGCGATTTCCGCGAGACCGGCTTCATCGACACGCTCGATCCGCGCACGCGCAAGCGGATGCCGAACCCGTCGATCGAATTGCCGCCGGATGCTGCGGCCGGCACCATCGAGGTCCGCTATGTCGATCAGTCCGGCGACATGCAGGGGCCGTTCCCGATCCGGTTCGATCCCGAGGCCGCGCTGATCCGCGACCAGCGCAAGATCCTCGACATGACATCGACGAGCTGGCTGTCGTTCCGCGAGTTCAACGGGCTGCTGGTCTACTACACGCACCTCGTGTCCTATCGCTGCGCCATCCGCGAGGTGCGCATCGGCATCGACACTGCCGTGCCCAACCAGGTGCTGAAGATGCCTGCTTGCGACATGCGCGACCCCAGTGCGATCACTGCGGGCATGCCGCTCTACATGAAGCTCGCACCGAGCACACAATCCGTCTCCGTAGAGCTGACCTATCGCGACGGCAGCGTCTCGGAGATCAAGAGTTTCCGCAGCGCGAACCGCAGCAATAATTGAGGGCGTATCGATCGGGCGGGCGTGGCGGGATGGACTAACTTAAATCGGACAAGTCAACGGTGGAAATGTTAGAGCCGGGGATGACAAAATTCCTCCTCGTCGCGCTCCTCACGACGCTTCCGGTTCTGGCGCAAACTACTCCCATCCCCACGCCGCCACTGACCGACCGGGAACGCGTCCAGGCGGACCGTGCGAAGGCCGCCGAGGATGAAAAGGGAGCTCCGATGACGCGTCCCTGGGACCGCGACGCCGACGGCAAGCGCCCATGGGAACGGAAGTCGAAGCCTTGAGGTAGCGGGCGCCTGTTCCCCGCAGGCGAAGGAACAACTCCTTGGTCACCTGGATTGTCCACCAAACCAGGGAGACGATCCATGATCCGCAAGTCCATCCTCGTAGCTTTCGCATGCGCTGCACTTTCGACGTCCGCTTTTGCCCAGGGAGGCGGCGGTGGTGCGGGCAGCGGTGGTGCGGGCGGCGCCAGCGCGGGTGCCGCTGCCGGTACGGGGACCGGCGGCGCCGGCGCGGGATCCGCGGCCAGCTCGGGTGCTGGAGTAGGCACGTCATCCAGCAGCGCCAATTCAGGGCCGTCGGCTCCTTCAGGAATGGGGACGCATAGCACCACCACCGGGGCCAACGTCAACACCAACAGAGGTCAGAACAATCCGAACGTTCAGTCGCCGACTGCGAACGGCACGTCGCCGACAGCGGCGCAAGCCGAGCGGAACGCTGGTGTTGGTCACGCGCCGAACGGATTGCCGATCGGCACTCCGGGCTCCGGGACCAGCAATGAAGATCAGAAATAATCTGGCTCTGCTGCATGAAAGGCCCGCGCAGCGCGGGCCTTTCTCGTTGCCTCGCAAGTGGCGACCGGCTGCTCTGACGAGAAAGGCTGAGCCGCGCGCGGCCGTCGCCGCAGGCAAAGCTAGACCTTCGGCTCGCTCTCTTCCGCATTGCCGCTTCGCCGCGTGCGCAGATAGACGAGCGCGATGTTGATGGCCAGCCAGGCTGCCACGCCTGCAAGCAACCATGCCACGTTGAACGTTCCCGCTGATGCCGTTTGGGTCGTATTCCCCACAACAACGGGGCCCGCGGTTTATTCGGGGGCGCGAGGGCCGGGGTGATCCGAAGCTGCCAGCCGTCCTAGCCGAGACCCGTCCAGATTGAGGCTGCGATCGACCTGAACCGGCGTTACAATCGTCCGGCATATCTTGATCGATACTCGCATCGTGGATAGCGGCTGCAATGACCTCCGACCAACAACCGAACCGGACGAAAAGAGTCCGTTGCTGCATCGTCGGCGGCGGGCCGGCCGGCATGATGCTCGGCTATCTTCTGGGGCGGGCCGGCATCGAGGTCGTGGTGCTGGAGAAGCATGCGGATTTCTTCCGCGATTTCCGCGGCGACACCGTACATCCCTCGACGCTCGAGGTCATGGACGAACTCGGCCTGATCGACGGCTTCCTGAAGCTGCCGCATCAACGCCTGCAGAAGATGGACGGCCTGTTCGGCGGTACGCCGGTGCGCATCGCCGATCTCCGCCGGCTCCACACCAAATACCCCTTCATCGCCTTCATGCCGCAATGGGATTTTTTGAATTTCCTGCGCGAGGCCGGCCGGCGCTTTGCCTCACTCGAGGTGATGATGAGCACGGAGGCGGTCGATCTGATCCGCCGCGGCGAGAAGATCGCGGGGGTGCGGGCGAAAACGCCTGACGGCGTCGTCGACATCGAAGCCGATCTCACCATCGCCTGCGACGGCCGGCATTCGACGGTGCGCGAGCGCGCCGGCCTTGGCGTCGAGGAGATCGGCGCGCCGATGGACGTGCTGTGGATCCGCGCCGGCCGCAAGGCCGACGAGACGGAAAGCGTGTTCGCGCGCGTCGAGCCCGGCAAGATGATGATCACGTTCGATCGCGGCGACTATTGGCAGTGCGCCTATGTCATCGCCAAGGGACAGCACGAAGCGGTGAAGGCGAGGGGACTGCAGGCACTGCTCGACGACGTCGTGCGCATGGCCCCGATCCTCAGGTCGGGCATCGCCGACGTGAAGAGCTTTGACGACGTCAAGCTGCTTACCGTCGCGATCAACCGCCTGACGCGCTGGACGCGGCCGGGTCTGCTTTGCATCGGCGATGCCGCGCATGCGATGTCTCCGGTCGGCGGCGTCGGCGTCAATCTCGCCGTGCAGGACGCAGTCGCGACCGCCAATCTGCTGGCGGACAAGATGCAGCACGGCTGCCCGTCCGAAAACGATCTCGATGCCGTGCGCCGTCGCCGCGAGTTCCCGGTGAAGATGACCCAGCGCATGCAGGTGATCGTGCAGAACAAGATCATCAGCGGTGCCTTGCAGGAGCGCGATCGGCCGCTCAAAGTGCCGCTGATCGTGCGCCTCATCACCGCGCTGCCGTGGCTGCAGGGCATTCCGGCGCGCCTGCTTGCGCTCGGCGTGCGGCCCGAGCACGTACATTCGAGAGCGGCATCGTAGCGCGGAATTCGGTAGGGATAATGTCGCGTTAAATCGCGCGTGCGGCGTTGCGGGCGAGCAACAGCGCCGACGGATCTGCGGACCAGCGCGTGCCCATGCGCCGCGTTAACTCTGTTGATTCGAATTTTAGTAACACCCGTCTGTGACCGTGCGTCCATCAAAGGACACGGGGTTGTACCATGCGTAACAAATTGATTGCCGCCTTCGCCTGCACGACCGCTCTGGTTTCGGCGGGCGCGGCCTCCGCCGCCGATCTCGGTGCGCGCTACACCAAGGCGCCCGCCTATGCGGAGCCGCTGTTCAACTGGACCGGCTTCTATGTCGGCGGTCACATCGGCGGTGCATGGACCAACCAGCAGTTCATCAACAACGGGACCGGTGCGCCGTTCGGCGATCTCGTCCCGGGCGAGGGCTATCGTCAGCGCAGCGCAGGAATCATGGGCGGCGCCCAGATCGGCTACAACTGGCAAGCCAACAACTACGTGTTCGGCATGGAAGGCACGATCTCCGGCCTCGACAACAAGGGCTCGTTCACGAACACCGCGTTCGGTGCGGGCGACGACGTGTTCTCCTGGCGCACCAACGTGCTCGCGACCGTGGTCGGCCGCGCCGGCTTCGCCGTGCAGAACAACCTCTTCTACGTCAAGGGCGGCTATGCCGGCGCGAACAACCGTCTGTCGGTCAGCGACACCGTCGGTGTGTCGGGCTCGGGCGGACAGACCCACTGGGCCAACGGCTGGACCGTCGGCGCCGGCTGGGAATATGGCGTCACCCGCAACTGGATCGTCGGCCTCGAATACAATTACGCTGCCTTCGGCAGCCAGACCTATCAGCTCGGCGGCACGTCGGGGAATTACACCTTCGATGCCAAGCCGCGCGACATCCAGTGGGCCGTCGTGCGCGCGAGCTACAAGTTCGACGCACCTGTCATTGCCCGTTACTGAGCACGTCGACGACGCAACGCGACCAACGATCAAAAAAAGCACTGCCTAAATTAAAGCCCCGGATTTGTCCGGGGCTTCTTTTTTGCGTTGTTGAATGGCCGACAGGCCCGGCCTCAGGCCATCACCGAGAAACCGCCATCGACGGGGATCGCGGTGCCCGTGACGAAGTTCGACGCGGACGATGCCAGGAACACGGCGATGCCGGCGAAATCGTCGATGTCGCCCCAGCGCCCCGCAGGCGTGCGCGCCAGCACCCGCTCGTGCAATCCTGACACCTGCTGCCGCGCGCCGCGGGTGAGGTCGGTGTCGATCCAGCCCGGCAGGATCGCATTGACCTGGATGTTGTCGGGCGCCCAGGCATTGGCGCAGGCACGCGTGTACTGCACGATGCCGCCCTTGCTCGCCGCATAGGCGGTGGCGAAGCTCGCACCGAAGATCGACATCATCGAGCCGATGTTGATCACCTTGCCGTTGCCTGACGCCTTCAAGGCCGGATAAGCAAGCTTCGAGCACAGGAAGGCGCTGGTGAGGTTGGTGTCGATCACCTTGTTCCACTCGTCGAGCTCGAGCTCGTGCGGCGGCTTGCGGATGCTCATTCCGGCATTGTTGACGAGGATGTCGATGCGGCCGAGATCCTTCACCACGCGCGCGATCATGGCTTCGATGGCGGCCCTATCGGTGACATCGGTCGCAATCGCGATCGCCTTGACGCCGCGCTGCCTGAGATCTTCGACGGCTGCTTTGGACTTGGCCTCGTTGCGTCCGACCACGGCGATGTCGGCGCCGGCATCGGCAAGGCCGCGCGCCATGCCGAGCCCGATGCCGCCATTGCCTCCTGTTACGACCGCGACCTTGCCGCGGAGCTCGAACCGGCTGGATGTCATGCTTGTATTCCCTGGTTTCTTTTATTGGTTGCTCTGCCAGATCAGCACCAGCCCGAAGCCGGCCACGGCGGCGCCATAGCCGGCCCAATGCAGCTGGTTGACCATGAAGCTCGATCGCGGCCAGGGCACCGTACCCGTGCCCTGTCCGATCCAGAGCAGCCCGACGGCGAGGGCAAACAGGCCTGCTACAAGCAGAAATCTGCGCATGCATTCCTCCCCGTCGGTCCGCTTCCGTCGCGACCCGCGGCATCAATCGCCACGGTCAGGAGAGCTTGGGCCCACAGTAGCCGTAGCTTTGGTCCGGATACAATGGCGCCGCCGGCAGAAGCCAACGCGGCGAAGCCCAGCGCATGTCGCGATGCGGGGGGCAGGCGGTCACCAACGTTATGTGAGTGATCAAAGCTCAGCTCGCCGCTGCGTACGACGCTGAAGTCGAGCTTGGTCGCCGACTGACCATAACGAAAAAGCCCCGGCGATGCCGGGGCTTTGACGTCTGAACTTGCGTTCGGATCAGTACTTGGTCGGATCAGTACTTGGCGACGACCGGACCGGTCCAGTTGAAGCGGTAGACCAGCGAGGTCGAGATCGTCTGGTTCCAGCTGTTGGCGCGGATGTCGCGGCCGACCAGCGCGTTGGTACCGTCGAAGAGCTCGTTCGAGGTCTTGGCGTTGTAGAAGGCCGAACGATACTCGGTCTTCATGAACCAGCCGGGCGAAGAGACGCCGAAGATGTTCAGGCTGTTCTCGACACCGCCGCCGACGAACCAGCCGTTGCGGTTGTAGCTGTTGAGGTGGATGCCGGCGGGAGTGCCGCCCAGCGTCGTGAAGTTGGTCTGGCCGAAGTGGGCGCCCGAGTAACCACCGTTGACGTAGGAGAGAACGTTCGGGGCGACCAGCCAGCCGAGGCGCACGCCCGCGGCCCAGGAGGTTTCCAGCTTCTGGTTACCGGTGATGCCGACGATCGGATCCTGGATGGTGGCGCGGATGCTGCCGAACTGGCCGTCAGCGAACACACCGGCGACCCAGGTGCCGCTGAACTGCCAGTCGTAACCGGCGCCGACGGTGCCGAACCAACCGGAGCCGCCCTGACGCTGGTCGATCGTCAGCGGAACCGCACCAACGGTGGTCTGGACGTGCTGGTCGGCATTGGAGAGGCCGCCGCCGCCGCCGCCGAACACGTAGAAGCCGGTCCAGTTGGCGACGGGCGCCGGCATCGGGGCCTTCACGTAGGGACGGGCACCGAGATCGGCCGCCGAGGCCGAACCGGTCATCGCGGCAACCGCGGTCAGAGCGAGCAAAACCTTCTTCATGTTAAAATCCCCAACCTTGGTCTGTGTAGCAGCGCGAGCGCACTGAAGTTCGTGTCATCTGATGCTCGGACTATAGACGTTTCCCGCCGGAATGCTGTTGCCGGGCAGGCACAGTTGCCGGAAAACGCCGATACGCGGGTATTTCCGCCGCGGCTGTCAAGATCTGTAATAGTTACATAAATTCAAAGCCTTACCGAGGTTTTTGGAATTCAACCTTGGGTAAGGTTTCGTTAGCAAATCCGGCCTTGTCCGAAATGGAGGCAGTCGCGCCTCCGCCTGAGCGCCGTGAGTCGTTGGCCGAGTCGCAACGACGATTCCGGGAATCGCTCAAGGCCATACGGACCGCAGCGACGTCATCGCCCCCGCAAAGCAAAAGAGCCCCGGCTTTTCGCCGGGGCTCTTGACGGAGCGCTACAGGGCCGAGGGCTCAAACGTCCAGCAGCTCCTCGCTGGCAAATTCGGCCTTGTCCGAGATGAAGGCGAAGCGCGCCTCGGCCTTGGTGCCCATCAGCCGTTCCACCGAATCCGCCGTGGTGTCGCGATCGTCGGCGAGCAGCACCACCTTGAGCAGCGTGCGCTTCCTCGGATCCATGGTGGTCTCCTTGAGCTGCGCCGGCATCATCTCGCCGAGGCCTTTGAAGCGGTTCACCTCGACCTTGGCGTTGGCGTTGAACGCGCTTTTGATCAACTCTTCCTTGTGCTTGTCGTCGCGCGCGTAAACCGACTTGGTGCCGTGCGTGAGCTTGTAGAGCGGCGGCACGGCCAGGAAGAGGTGACCCTCGTCGATCAGCCGCGGCATCTGCCGGTAGAAGAATGTGATCAGCAGCGAAGCGATGTGCGCGCCGTCGACGTCGGCGTCGGTCATGATGATGATGCGCTGATAGCGCAGATCCTCTTCTCGGTATTGCAGGAGCTGGCCGCAGCCGATCGCCTGCACGAGGTCGGAGAGCTGGGCATTGGCCGTCAGCTTGTCCTTGCCGGCGGAGGCGACGTTGAGGATCTTGCCGCGCAGCGGCAGCACGGCCTGAGTCTTGCGGTCACGCGCCTGCTTGGCGCTGCCGCCGGCCGAGTCGCCTTCGACGATGAAGAGCTCGGAGCCTTCGGTGCCGGCATCGGTGCAGTCGGCGAGCTTGCCGGGCAGCCGCAGCTTCTTGCCGGCGGTCTTGCGCGCCGTCTCCTTTTCCTGGCGGCGGCGCAGCCGCTCCTCGGCGCGGTCGATCACGAAATCGAGCAGCCTGTTGGCCATGTTCGGATTGCCCGACAGCCAGTGATCGAACGGATCCTTCATCGCCTGTTCGACGATGCGCTGCGCTTCCGCGGTGGCGAGACGATCCTTGGTCTGGCCCTGGAATTCGGGCTCGCGCACGAACACGGAAAGCATGACGGCGGCACCGACCATCACGTCTTCCGACGTAATGGACGAGGCGCGCTTGCCCTGACCGACGCGCTCGGCGTGATCCTTCAGGCCGCGCAGCAGCGCGCTGCGCAGGCCGGATTCGTGCGTGCCGCCATCGGGTGTCGGGACGGTGTTGGTGTAGGAAGAGAGGAAGCCGTCGGCATCCGCGGTCCAGGCCACCGCCCATTCGCAGGCGCCATGCGCGCCGTTGCGGCCCGACTTGCCGGAGAAGATATCCGGGTGGACCAGCGTGTCGGCGTGAATTGCTGCCGCCAGATAATCCTTGAGGCCGCCGGGGAAGTGGAATGTCGCTTCGGCCGGTACGTCCTCGACGCCTTTGAGCAGTTCGGGCGCGCAATTCCAGCGGATCTCGACGCCGCCGAACAGATACGCCTTCGAGCGCGTCATCTTGAACAGGCGCTGCGGCTTGAACGCAGCCTTGGCGCCGAAGATGTCGGTATCGGGCTTGAAGCGGACGCGCGTGCCGCGGCGGTTGTTGATCTTGCCGAGATCCTCGAGCTTGCCCTTGGGGTGTCCGCGCTCGAAGGTCATGCGGTAGAGCTTCTGGCTGCGCGCGACCTCGACCTCGAGCAGCGAGGAGAGGGCGTTCACTACGGAAATGCCGACGCCGTGCAAGCCGCCGGAGGTCTCATAGACCTTGCTGTCGAACTTGCCGCCCGAATGCAGCGTGCACATGATGACTTCGAGCGCCGATTTCTTCGGAAATTTTGGATGCGGGTCGATCGGGATGCCGCGGCCGTTGTCGGTGACGGTCAGGAAGCCGTCCGCGGAGAGTTCGACGCCGATGAAGGTCGCATGTCCCGCCAGCGCCTCGTCCATCGAGTTGTCGATGACCTCGGCGAACAGATGATGCAGCGCCTTCTCATCGGTGCCGCCGATATACATGCCGGGTCGGCGCCGCACCGGTTCCAGGCCTTCGAGCACCTCGATGTCGGCTGCCGTGTAGTCGGCTTCGCCGCCGGTTCCGCGCGAAGCCGCCTTCGCAGGCGTGCGCGGCTTTGGCTCATCGCCGCCGAAAAAATCGTCTTTTGCTTTGGGTTTCAACTGTTTGGACATATATCTTGATACGCTTTGAGGGCCGCATAAGCGGCGAATCGGTTAGGCCGACTATGCCACTTCTGACTTGGAAAGGTTACCGCGGGGCGGGCCGGGCGGTTTGGTTGGGAGCCAATCCCGGCGATTTTACGCCGCAGGCCCTGCAATTCCCGGCAATTTGACCGGACCGTCGGCGCCGAGCGAGTTTTGTGACTTGATGTCACACAAGCCCTTGGCTTACCAGTCTTTTTCATCGAGCAGCACCTTGAGACGGGGCGGGAAGGCTTTTTTTAGATGGAGCAATTTGCGCACGCCCTGGCCGATTTCGTGCGCGTTCACCAGGCCTGGGCGGCTCCGATCGTGTTCCTGCTCGCCTTCGGGGAATCGCTCGCCTTCATCTCGCTGCTGGTCCCGGCCTGGGGCGCGCTGGTCGCGATCGGTGCGCTGATCGGGGCGAGCGGCATCAGCTTCTACCCGGTCTGGATCGCCGGCGGCCTCGGCGCGGCGCTCGGCGATTGGGTCTCGTACTGGTTCGGCTACCGCTACAAGGAGAAGGTCGCCCAGATGTGGCCGCTCTCGCGCTATCCGGAGCTCCTGCCCAGGGGCGAGGCTTTCGTGCGCAGCTGGGGCATCCCCAGCATCTTCATCGGCCGCTTCTTCGGGCCCTTGCGCGCCTCGGTGCCGCTTGCGGCCGGCATCTTCGAGATGCCTTATTGGAGCTTCCAGGCCGCCAATTTCGTCTCGGCCCTGATCTGGTCCGCCGTGCTCCTGATGTTCGGCGACGTGCTCGCGAAGATCATGGAATGGATCTGGCGGGTGATCTGACGCCGAAACCTTGACGGAAACCCGATCTGGCCTTATAGCCGCGCGCCATGATCAACGCCGCGACCATCCTGTTCGCTCGTCGCCGCCGCCGCTCTTTAGCGGTTTGGGCGGTCGATCGCGTTTGAGATCATCGTCTTTGCCGCTGGATCCGATCCGCGGCATTCTCTCTCCTGTCAGCGCGATCTGATCCGGCGGCCCCCCAAGGAGGCCCAGCAGGAGACCACGATGTACACGCCACCCTTTTTCAAGCAGGACCGCGCCGCAAGCCTGAAGTTCGCCGAAGAGCGCGGCTTCGGCACCATGTGCGCCTTTGACGGTCACAAGCCGGTCGCTTCCCCGCTGCCGTTCTATCTGACCTATGCGGCCGATGGCACGCCGCAGGCGGCCTTTCATGTCGCCCGTCACAATCCGCTGCTAAAGCTCGCGGACGGCACGGTATCCTGGCTGCTCGCGATCAATGGCCCCGATGCCTATGTATCGCCGGACTGGTACGTCTCGCCGGACCAGGTGCCGACCTGGCTCTACCAGTCGGTGCATCTGAGCGGGCCGGTGCGGATGTTGTCTGACGACGAGCTGGCGGTGCAGATCGACACGCTCAGCGACAAGTTCGAGAACTGGCTGCGGCCGAAGAAGCCGTGGACATCGGACAAGATGACGGCCGGACGGCTCGAGGCGATGAAGAAGGCGATCGTGGGTCTGGTGATGACGGTTGAGGAGGTCGAAGGCAGCTTCAAGCTCAACCAGCACAAGTCCGACGCCGACTACACGGCGATCGCCAATGCGCTCGGCGCCGGCGATGCCGACGCCAAGCAGATCTCACTTTTGATGCGGCAGGCCAGGCCGCAGGTTTTTGCAGACGACACGAACATGCTCGAAGGGAGCGCACCATGAGCCTCGCTGACATCAAACAGGCCCCGAAGGGCGCTGCCACCAAACCCGCGACCGTCTTCGTCGACGGCGGCTCCGGCACCACCGGGCTCGGCATCAACGAGCGGCTGAAACTCCAGAACGACGTCGTCGTGAGGACGATCGCCGACGACAAGCGCAAGGACCCCGCGGCCAAGAAGGCGCTGATGGAGGAGGTGGATCTCGTCATCCTCTGCCTGCCCGACGATGCCGCCAAGGAAACGGTTGCGCTGGTCGACAGCATGGGCGCTTCGGGCCCGAAGGTGCTGGACGCCTCGACCGCCTACCGGGTTGCGCCCGATTGGGCCTACGGCTTTCCGGAACTGACGGCTGACCAGGCCGGCAAGATCAAGGCGGCGAAGAAGGTCTCCAATCCCGGCTGCTATCCGACCGGCGCGATTGCGCTGCTGCGGCCGATCGTCGATGCCGGCCTGTTGCCGCCCGATTATCCCGTCGCCGTCAACGCGGTGAGCGGCTATTCCGGCGGCGGCAAGTCGATGATCGCGAGCTTCGAGGACGGCAGCGCGCCGTCCTTCGAGCTCTACGGCCTCGGCTTCGAGCACAAGCATCTGCCGGAAATGCAGCTCTATTCGAACCTGACGCGGCGGCCGATCTTCATTCCGTCGGTGGGCAACTATCGGCAGGGCATGCTGGTCTCGGTGCCTCTGCAGCTCGACACGCTGCCCGGCAAGCCCGGCGGTACCGATCTGCAGGCTGCGCTCGCCAAGCGCTACGTCGGCTCGAAATACGTCAAGGTGATGCCGCTCCAGAACGAGGCGGCCAAAGGCGGCCGGATCGAGCCGGAGGCGCTCAACGAGACCAACATGCTCGAGCTCTACGTCTTCGCCAGCGACAAATATCACCAGGCGGTGCTGGTCGCCCGGCTCGACAATCTGGGCAAGGGCGCCTCGGGCGCCGCCGTGCAGAACATGCGGCTGATGCTGGGATTGCCGGAGGAGTAGGGCAGTCTCGCGCCCCGGACGCAGCGCAGCGCTCCTTCAGCGGTGCGCTGCAGAGCCGGGGCCCATGTTTTCTGTTTCGTTTGCGGCGTTCTGGGTCCCGGCTCGCGCTTCGCGCGTCCGGGACACGAAATCAAACCACCTTGAAGATCGCCAGCGCCAGCACGGCCTGGGCGAGGAAGCCGACGGTGAAGGCCAGGGTGCGGAACACGGGAATTCCGAGCGCGTAGACGATCAGATGCGCGACGCGCGACCAGAAATAGACGGCGCAGGCCAGCACGGTCCATTTCGAGGAATAGTCGATCGCGTTGAGGATCAGTACCAGCGGCGCAAAGAGCACAAGGTTCTCGACCGCGTTGTCATGCGCGAACATCAGGCGGTTCGCCCATTCCGCCTGCGGCTTGTCGCCGCGCGAGGGGTTGGCCATGGCGCCGCTGAGGCCGCGGACCTGGCAGCGGTTGATGGTGTAGGGGATCCAGAGGATCCCGGTCAGGATCACCGTCAGTGTCAGCCAGAACAATTCGCGCGTCATGGTCGGGTCCCCTCTGTCGTCGCTGCGTTGAGCGCGAGTCTATACAAAAGCGCGGAAGATTCCGCTATGCGCGAACCCTGACATAGCTGCCGGGCGCGTCCTCGATCGCCGGCAGGGCGTCGCTGCCGACGCTGCGCGCCGGGACTTGCTCCGGATCGAGCTCGCCCAGCCATTGACGCCAATCCGGCCACCACGAGCCCTTGTGCTCGACCGCGTCCTTCATCCATTGGGCGACGTTGACGTCCTTGATGTTGTCGTTGGTCCAGTACTGGTACTTGTTCGAGGCGGGCGGATTGACGACGCCGGCGATGTGGCCCGAGCCGGACAGCACGTATTTCACCGGACCGCCGAAGAACTGCGAGCCGTACAGCACCGATTCAGCGGGCGCGATGTGGTCCTCGCGGGTGGCGAGGTTGTAGACGGGCACCTTGACCTTGGAGAGATCGAGCAGCGTGTTGTCGAGCACCATCGTGCCGGTGGAGAGCCGGTTCTCCAGATAGCAATTGCGCAAATAATAGGAATGGTTCGACGCGGTCATGCGCGTCGCGTCCGAATTCCAGTGCAAGAGGTCGAACGCGCTCGGCTGCTGCCCCTTCAGGTAGTTGCTGACGACGTAGGACCAGATCAGATCGTTGGAGCGCAGCATGTTGAAGGCCATCGCCATCTTCGAGCCTTCGAGCACGCCGGCCGCCTTCATGTCCTGCTCGAGCGCCGCGATCTGCTCCTCGTCGACGAACACCAGGAGGTCACCCGCATGGGTGAAGTCGACCTGTGCGGCGAAGAACGTCGCCGACGACACGCGTTGGCGGCGCTTCTCGGCGAGCCAGGCCAGCGTGGTCGCGAGCATGGTGCCGCCGACGCAATAGCCGGCGGTGTGCACCTTCATCTCGCCGGTGACCCTCTCGATCACGTCCATCGCCGTGAGCGGGCCTTCCTTCATGTAGTCTTCCCAGCTCTTGTTGCCGAGCCGCTTGTCGGGATTGACCCATGAGATCACGAACACGGTGATGCCCTGGTCGACGCACCACTTGATGTAGGATTTCTCCGGCTTGAGATCGAGGATGTAGAACTTGTTGATCCAGGGCGGCACGATCAGGAGCGGAGTGCGCAGCACCGTCTCCGTGGTCGGCGAATACTGGATCAGCTGCATCATCTCGTTCTGGTAAATCACCTTGCCCGGCGTCGTCGCCATGTTGACGCCGACGACGAGGTTGTCCGGGTTGGACTGGCGGATCTTCAGCATGCCCTTTCCGGCTGCGATATCCTCGGCCAGCATCTTCAGGCCGCGGGCGAGGTTCTCGCCGCTGCTGGCCACCGTTTCGCGCAGCACCTCCGGATTGGTCAGCACGAAGTTGGACGGCGAGATCGCGTTGATGACCTGCTGGACGTAGAACTCCGCCTTGCGGCGGGTCTGCGGATCGAGCCCTTCGGCGTCGCGCACCAGCTCCTGCGCCCATCTGGTCGTGAGCAGATAGAGCTGCATGACGAAATCGAAGAACTGGTTCGACTTCCATTCCGGGTCGGCAAAGCGCTTGTCGCGCGGCGAGGGCGCGATCGCGGGCGCTGCGTCCTGGCCGGCCATGCGGCGCACCGCCGAGCCCCAGAGGTCGAGATAGTCCTTGGCGAGCTTGGTCTGCAGATCGGAGGAGCGGGACGTATCCGACAGCCAGTATTCGGCGACCGAGGTGAAGGTCTTGACGACCTCGGCGAGCTCGGCCGGCGGGCGATCCTGCACCTCGCCGCTCTCGCGCGGCTTGAGGTAGGCGGCCAGCGCCTTGCCGCCGCTCTCCATCGCCCGCGCGACATTCATCGCGAAGGCTTCCGCATCGAACTTCGTCTCGGGTTTGGGCGTATCGGTCGTGGCCATGCTCATGAGCAGAACAGTAACGGTTCATTCCGTATTCGTCACCGCGAAGCTCGCATGTTTGACGTTAAACACTCTCGAAGATGTGTTGCACTGCGACAAATCTTCTTGGTTCCGTCACATTCGGGCCGCACCGCTCGGCTTGGTGGGCAATGGCTGTTTTCTCGCTCGCACCATTTGGGCAGCAATGGTTTGAGCTTGGGCGCGGTCTTGGGTAAGGTTGCCCGGGGCCGTGCTTTGGGACGAGTAGGGGATTTCCCAAGTGTTGGCGTTGTGGGACCTGCAAAAGACGCTGCCGATCGGCTGCGCGCTGCTGATCGCGGCGCTCGCCGTTGGCGGCTGCTCGAGCCAGCTCGCCGATATGACCCCCGCGGACGCGCAGGCGCATCCCAGGGAGCCCGGCACCTACCTGCCGGTGCACGACCTGCCGCCGGATCGTGATCAAGCGGTCATCCCGCCGGAGCAGCGCGCCAAGATCGAGGCTGAGCTCGCCGCCGCGCGCGATCGCCAGGCCGTCGCCGGCAAGGATGCGAAATGAGCCGCTCCAAGGTAATCGCTGGCGCCCCCGCCTTGCCGTGCTAAAAGACCACGTTCAGCCGAGAGTCAGGGCGAACGACTTCAGTCTTCGTCGTCGATGATTGCTCTAAGCATTTGATTTTGAGTAATTTTCACGGCGAAAATGGACGCCTTTCCGAAGCGCCGTCCTGGCCTGTCGATTCTGTCCTGACCGGTTGCCCCGGAGCCCAGAGAGCCATGGAAGAATTTTACCGCATCCGCCGCCTTCCGCCTTACGTGTTCGAGCAGGTCAATCGGGCCAAGGCGGCCGCGCGGAATGCCGGCGCCGATATCATCGACCTCGGCATGGGCAACCCGGATCTGCCGGCCCCGGCGCATGTGCTTGAGAAGCTGAAGGAGACGCTGGGCAAGCCGCGCACCGATCGCTACTCGGCGTCCCGCGGCATCCCCGGACTGCGCCGGGCCCAGGCCGGCTACTACGCCCGCCGCTTCGGCGTGAAGCTCAACCCCGACACCCAGATCGTCGCGACGCTGGGCTCGAAGGAAGGCTTTGCCAACGTGGCGCAGGCGATCACCGCGCCCGGCGACGTCATCCTCTGTCCGAACCCGAGCTACCCGATTCACGCCTTCGGCTTTTTGATGGCGGGCGGCGTGATCCGCTCGGTGCCGTCGGAGCCGACGCCGCAGTTCTTCGAGGCGGTGGAGCGGGCGATCGTGCATTCGATCCCCAAGCCGCTGGCGCTCGTCGTCTGCTATCCCTCGAACCCGACCGCCTATGTCGCGAGCCTGGATTTCTACAAGGACCTCGTCGCGTTCGCGAAGAAGCACGAGATCCTGATCCTGTCCGATCTCGCTTATGCCGAGGTCTATTTCGACGAGAACAATCCGCCGCCCTCGGTGCTCCAGGTGCCCGGCGCGATGGACGTCTCCGTCGAGTTCACCTCGATGTCGAAGACCTATTCGATGGCCGGCTGGCGCATGGGCTTTGCGGTCGGCAACGAGCGCGTGATCGCAGCGCTCGCCCGCGTCAAATCCTATCTCGATTACGGCGCCTTCACGCCGGTGCAGGTCGCGGCGACCGCCGCACTGAACGGTCCCGACGATTGCATCAAGGAGATGCGCGACACCTACCGCAAGCGCCGCGATGCGCTGGTGGAATCGTTCGGCCGCGCCGGCTGGGAGATCCCGCCGCCGGAGGCCTCGATGTTCGCCTGGGTGCCGCTGCCCGAAGCCTTCCGCAGCGTCGGCAGCATGCAATTCGCGACCCTGATGGTGGAGAAATCCGGCGTTGCGGTCTCGCCCGGCGTCGGCTTCGGCGAGCATGGTGAAGGATATGTCCGCATCGCCATGGTGGAAAACGAGCAACGGATCAGGCAGGCCGCGCGCGGCGTGCGACGCTTCCTTGAAAGCGGCATCGAAACGTTGCACAACGTCGTTCCGCTCGCCAATCGGCGTTAAGTTCTCTTCGGCAGGTTTTCTAAGTCATCATGGTTGCACCCCTGAAAGTGGGCATAGCGGGGCTCGGCACCGTGGGCGCCGAAGTTGTCCGTTTGATTGAAACGCAGGCCCGCGTGCTCGCAGGCCGCAGCGGCCGCGGTATCCGCGTCGTCGCCGTCACCGCGCGCTCGAAGGCGAAGAAGCGCGGCATCGACCTGCGCGGCGTCGAATGGGTCAAGGATCCGTTGGCGCTGGCCACGCATCCCGGCATCGATTGCTTCGTCGAGCTGATGGGCGGCGCCGGCGATCCCGCGCTGTCGGCGGTCGAGGCCGCGCTCAGCGCCGGCAAGTCAGTGGTCACGGCAAACAAGGCGCTGCTCGCGAAGCACGGTTTGAAACTGGCAAAGGCCGCTGAAAAGCACAGCGGTGCGCTGAATTACGAGGCAGCCGTCGGCGCCGCGATCCCCGTCATCAAGACGTTGCGCGAGGGTCTTGCCGGAACCGGCATCAACCGCGTCTATGGCATCCTCAACGGCACCTGCAATTACATCCTGACCCGGATGGAGCAGGAAGGCCTGTCCTTCGCCGAATGCCTCGCGGATGCGCAGCGGCTCGGTTATGCCGAGGCCAACCCGTCCTTCGACGTCGACGGCCATGACACCGCGCAAAAACTCGCCATTCTCGCCAGCCTCGCTTTCGGCACGAAAGTTGCTCAAAGCGCGGTGTATGTCGAAGGCATCTCCTCCATCGCGCCGGAAGATCTGCGCGCGGCGGCCGATCTCGGCTACCGCGTCAAGCTGCTCGGCGTTGCGGTGCGCACCGCCAAGGGCATCGAGCAGCGCGTGCATCCGACCATGGTTCCGAAATCCTCCTCGATCGCGCAGGTGATGGGCGTCACCAATGCGGTCACAATCGACGGCGAGGGCATTCCGCCGATCACGCTGGTCGGCCCCGGCGCCGGCGGTGCCGCGACGGCATCCGCCGTCGTCGCCGATATCGCCGATGTCGCGCGCGGAATCCGCGCCAATCCGTTCGGCCGGCCCATTTCTCATTTGCGCGACACCAAGAAGGCGCCGATGGAGCGGCACGAGGGCGGCTATTACATCCGCCTTCTGGCGCGCGATTTCCCCGGCACCGCGGCTGCGATCGCGACGCGGCTGGCAGAGCAGAAGATTTCGATCGAGTCGATCGTGCAGCGTCATCCCAATGGCGGCGCTGCGCCAGCCGACGGCAAGGCGGTTCCTGTGCCCGTCATCCTGATCACCTACGCGACGCATGAGGACGCGGTGCGCCGCGCGCTCGCCGCCGTGCAGAAGGACAAGGTGATCAGCGGACGGCCGCAGGTGATCCGGATCGAGAAGAACTGAGCATGTCCCGGATCCGAAGGACCGCGCCAGCACATAGTGCGAAGCGGTTTTCCGGAAAGGTCATGCTGAAACAATGAGGCGGTTTGAACGAACGAACCGTGGGCGTTGAGAGTTGATGCGGGCAGAGACTTCTGTCCAAAACCGTTTCGAAGGAGTGAGCCGATGTCGACCCATATTTCAGTCCCCCCGCACGCGTTGCTCGAGCGCATCCTCACGCTGGAGATCGTGCGGGTGACGGAGCGGGCGGCGGTGTCGTCGGCGCGGCTGCGCGGGCACGGCAACGAGAAAGCGGCCGACCAGGCTGCGGTGGATGCGATGCGCCGCGAGCTCAACAAGCTCCCGATCGAGGGCACCATCGTGATCGGCGAGGGCGAGCGCGACGAGGCGCCGATGCTCTTCATCGGCGAGAAGGTCGGCCTGAACGCCGGCCCGCAGGTCGACATCGCGGTCGATCCGCTCGAAGGCACCACGCTGTGCGCCAAGAACATGCCGGGCTCGATTGCCACCATGGCGATGGCCGACGGCGGTACGCTGCTGCACGCCCCCGACGTCTACATGCAGAAGCTCGCGATCGGGCCGGGCTACAACAAGGGCGTCGTCGATCTCGATGCAACGCCGGCCGACAACGTCCGCCGTCTCGCCAAGGCCAAGGGTGTCCAGCCCGACGGCATCACGGTTCTGGTGCTCGATCGTCCGCGCCATGCCAGCATCATCGAGAGCGTGCGCTCGACCGGCGCCGCCGTGCGCCTGATCACCGACGGCGACGTGGCCGGCGTGATCCATTGCGCCGACCCCGATAACACCGGCGTCGACATGTATCTCGGCACCGGCGGCGCGCCGGAAGGCGTGCTCGCGGCCGTGGCGCTGCGCTGCATCGGCGGCCAGATGCAGTGCCGTCTCATCCTCGATTCCGACGAGAAGCGTGAACGCGCCGCCAAGATGGGCGTCAACGATCCCAAGATGATCTACGGCATCGAGGACATGGCGCGCGGCGACTGCCTGTTCGCCGCCACCGGCGTCACCACGGGCTCGCTGCTCTCGGGCGTCAAATTTCGCAAGGACGGCGTGATCGAGACCGAGACGGTGGTGATGCGTTCGGTCACCGGCACCGTGCGCTACATCAAGGCCGAGCATCGCGAGCTTGCGAAGTTCCATCTGGACTAAGTAGGGCATAACAACTGCCCGTCATTCCGGGGCGACGCAAAGCGTCGAGCCCGGAATCCATAACCACGATCGGGAGTATGGATTCCGGGCCTGCGCCTAACGGCGCATCCCGGAATGACAACAAGAACAATCACGGGAAGCGCCATGTCCGAACTCTCCGCCGTCAAAGCCCTTGTCTTCGACGTCTTCGGCACGGTTGTGGACTGGCGCACCAGCCTCATCACCGACTTCATGTGGTGGAGCAGGCAGCGCGGCATCAGTGCCGACTGGACGGCGCTCGTCGACGGCTGGCGCGGCATGTACATGGCCTCGATGGACGATGTGCGCAAACATCCCGAGCGCGGCTATGTCATGCTGGATGATCTGCACCGCCGCTCGCTAGAGAAGCTGGTCGCGCAGTTCGCGATCAAGGGCCTCACTGACGCCGATCTCGATTATCTCACCAAGGGCTGGCATCGCCTCAATCCCTGGCCAGACAGCGTCGCGGGCCTCACCCGGCTGAAGTCGAAATTCGTGATCTCGCCGCTATCGAACGGCAATGTCGCGCTGCTCACCAACATGGCGAAGTTTGCCGGCCTGCCGTGGGATCTCGTCATGTCGGCCGAGCTGTTCGAGCACTACAAGCCCGATCCGGAAACCTATCTGGGCGCAGCAAGGCTGCTCTGCCTCAAGCCGGAGGAGGTGATGATGGTCGCCGCCCACAACGGCGATCTCGCGGCGGCGCAGAAGAACGGCCTGAAGACCGCGTTCGTCGCACGGCCGACGGAGTACGGTCCGCTCCAGAAGGTCGATTTCGAAGCCACCGGCAAGTGGGACATCGTCGCCAAGGACTTTGGCGGGATCGCCGATAGGCTCGGCTGCTGACCTTCTTCCAAGCCGAGCGAGGCGGCTCACGCTTATTCGTCGGCCGCACAGAAGGTTGCAATGGCAAGATCGATCCGCCGGTCCAGGGCGCGGCGATTGAACTTGAATGCGGTGTCTGTCAGCAGCCTGAAATGATCGTGGCTGAACACCATGCCGAACAGCATTTCGGCAATGAGGCGGAGCGGCACGCCCTCAAAACGGGGCTCCAGGCGAACTGCCTTCAGTAGCTCGACGATATGCTCCGTGCCGCTTTCCATGATGACCTCGGCGAACATACGCCCCAGCTCCGGGGACGCCTGACGTTCACCGATGATCAAACGCTGCAGGGCGATCTCGCCAGGCGACAGCGCGACGTTGGCCGCCTCGCGCAGCATGTTTCGAAGCCGGATCACTGGTGATCCTTCCGAAGGGGTGTCTGCGTAATCGGCTTCCGGCAAGCTGCGCAGCAGCATGGCGCGGAACAGCTCGGTCTTGCTCTCGAACAATTTGTAGAGCGTCTTCTTCGACATCCCGGCGGCACCGGCGATGTCGTCCATCGTCGTCGCGGCAAACCCTTTGCTGGTGAAGGTGTCCTTCGCCGCCGCCAGCAATTGCCTCATGCGAGCGTCGGGGGCGGGGCCCACGGTCGGCTTGGTCCGCTCCGACGGCGGAGCAATGCGCCTCTGACTGCTGGCTTCTTTCGCCATGGACGTACCCGCTTGAATTTGAGCTGCTTCACGACTGCTTGAACGCCGTTGTGCAGGCAGCCTAGCACTTGACTTCAGGGAAGGAAACTACCAAGTTTCCCAATGGAAACTGAATAGTTTCCAAATGTTTCCGCGCGATGCCCTTCAGGGGCCGCAACTTACCCATGGATCGTCTCATGCGTTCCCCGATCGTCCGCGCTGTTCCCTTGATTGCCCTGCTGCTTGCCGCTTGCGGGGAGCAGAACCCGCAAGCGGCATTGCAGCAGATGGTGCCAGAGGTCGGCATCATGACCCTGAAACCGCAGGAAGCGAAGATCTCGACGGTGCTGCCGGGCCGCGTCGTCGCCTACCAGGTTTCCGAGGTCCGGCCGCAGGTCACGGGCATTCTGCTCAAGCGCGACTTCGTGGAAGGCGCCGAGGTCAGGGAAGGCGACCTGCTCTATGAGATCGATCCGGTGCAGTACAAGGCGGGCTTGGCCAGCGCCGAGGCCGCGGTGCAGAGGTCGGAGGCAACGCTCGTCAGCGTCAAGCTCAAGGCCGCGCGCAAGACCCAGCTTCTGCAAACCAATGCGGCGAGCCAGCAGGATGTCGACGATGCGGTCGCCGCCTACAAGCAGGGCGAGGCCGACGTGAAGGCGGCGGAGGCCAACCGCGACACGGCTGCGATCTCGCTGGATCGCACCAAGGTCACGGCCTCGATCTCGGGCCGGATCGGCAAGTCGAGCATCACGCCCGGTGCGCTGGTCACCGCCAGCCAGGCGACCGCGATGACGACGATCCAGCAGCTCGACCCTGTCTATGTCGACCTCGATCAGTCGACCTCCGAGATGGAACGCCTGCGCAACCAGATCGCCAGTGGCCGGCTTAAGCGTCCTGCCGAAGGCGTGCAGGTCGAGCTCTTGATGGAGAGCGGCAGGGCTTACGGCCACAAGGGCAAGTACGGCTTCACCGATGCCAGTGTCAACGAGAGCACCGGCTCGGTCTCGTCGCGCGCGGTCTTCGCCAATCCCGAGCGGGCGCTGCTGCCGGGCATGTATGTGCGCGCCCGCGTCGTCGCCGGCGTGGACACGGCCGCGATCCTGGTGCCGCAGCGGGCGGTCTCGCGTAATCCGCTGGGGCAGGCGGTGGCGATGTTCGTCGACAAGGACGGCAAGGTCGAGCAGCGGACGCTGGAACTCGGAGAGGACGTCGGCAGCAACTGGCTGGTGCGTTCCGGCGCCAAGGCGGGCGACCGCCTGGTCGTCGAGGGAACGCAGAAGGCTCGCCCCGGCGCGCCGGTCAAGACCGTCGAGGTCGCGGTCAATCCCGCAACCGGCCTCACCGTGAATCCGACGCGGCAGGCCGACGCGCGGCCTGCAGCCGCCACAGCCGAGCAGTAACCGTCATGTCCCATTTCTTCATCAAGCGGCCGATCTTCGCCTGGGTCATCGCCATCCTGATCATGCTGGGCGGCGTGCTCGCGATCATGCGGCTGCCGATCGCGCAATATCCGCAGATCGCGCCGACCGTCGTCACGATCACGGCGACCTATCCCGGCGCCAATGCCGAGACCGCGGAGAACTCGGTGACCAAGGTCATCGAGCAGAACATGACCGGTCTCGACTATCTGCAATACATGTCGTCGTCGAGCACCTCGACGGGCCAAGTGCAGATCTCGCTGACCTTCACCAACGGGGCCGATGCCGACATCGCCCAGGTGCAGGTGCAGAACAAGCTGCAGCTTGCAACTCCGCTGCTGCCGCAGGTCGTGCAGCAGCAGGGCATCAAGGTCGTGAAGTCCTCGGCGAGCTTCTTGATGGTGCTGGGTTTCGTCTCCGAGGACGGTCGGCTTGCCGCCAGCGACATCGCCGACTACGTGGCCTCCTCGGTCAACGATCCGATCAGTCGCGTTGCCGGCGTCGGGCAGGTGACGTTGTTCGGCGCCGAATACGCCATGCGCATCTGGCTCGATCCCGACAAGCTGGCCAAATACAATCTGATGCCCAGCGACGTGACCGCGGCGATCCAGACCCAGAACACGCAGGTGACCGCCGGCCAGCTCGGCGGCCTGCCGTCTGTCGGCGGCCAGCAGCTCAATGCCACCATCACCTCGCAGAGCCGCCTGCAGACGGTCGAGCAATTCAAGGACATCATCCTGCGCACGGCCACGACCGGTCAGACGGTCCGTATCGGCGACGTCGCGCGGGTCGAGCTCGGTTCGAAGTCCTATGATTCCGCCGCGCGCTACAACGGCAAGCCGGCCGCGGGCATGGGCATCAGCCTTGCGACCGGCGCCAATGCGGTCGCGACCTCGGAAGCGGTGAAGGCGCGCGTTGCCCAGCTCAGCGCCACCATGCCGGAGGGGCTCCGCGTCGTCTACCCCTACGACACCACGCCCTTCGTCAAGCTGTCGATCGAGAAGGTGATCCACACGCTGTTCGAGGCGATCGCGCTGGTTTTCGTCGTGATGTTCGTGTTCCTGCAGAGCTGGCGCGCCACCATCATTCCGACCATTGCCGTGCCGGTGGTGCTGCTCGGGACCTTCGGCGTGCTCTCGCTCGCCGGCTATTCCATCAATACGCTGACGATGTTCGCGATGGTGCTGGCGATCGGCCTCCTGGTCGACGATGCCATCGTCGTGGTCGAAAACGTCGAGCGCGTGATGGCCGAGGAGCAGCTTAGCCCGCGCGAGGCGACCGAGAAATCCATGCGCGAGATCACCGGGGCCCTGGTCGGGATCGGCGTCGTGCTCTCGGCCGTCTTCATCCCGATGGCGTTCTTCAACGGCTCGGTCGGCATCATCTACCGGCAGTTCGCGCTCACCATCGTCACGGCGATGCTGCTGTCGGTGCTGGTCGCGCTGATCCTGACGCCGGCTTTGTGCGTCACGATCCTGAAGCCGCCGCAACACCATGGCGCGCAGCGCGGCTTCTTCGGCCTGTTCAACCGCGGCTTCGACCGCATGGCCGACGGTTATCAGCGCACCACGGGCGCCGCGATCAGGCGCATCGCCGGGGTGATGATCGCCTTCGCGGCGATCGTCGCCGGCATGGTCTTGCTGTTCCAGCGGCTGCCGAGCTCGTTCCTGCCCGACGAGGACCAGGGCACGATCATGACCCTGATCCAGCTCCCGGTCGGCGCGACGTCGACGCGCACGCTCGACGTGATCAAGCAGGTCGAGCATCAATATCTCGACAACGAGAAGGATGCCGTCGACGGCGTGTTCGCGGTCAGCGGCTTCAGCTTCGCGGGGCAGGGGCAGAATGTCGGCCTCGCCTTCGTCAGCCTGAAGCCGTTCGACGAGCGCAAGAGTCCTGCGGCCTCGGCGCAGGCCGTGGCCGGCCGTGCCATGGGGGCGTTCATGAAAATCCGCGACGCCATGGTGTTCGCGGTGCTGCCGCCGTCGATCCCCGGCTTCGGCAATGCCGGCGGATTCGACGTCTATCTCCAGGACACCGGCGGCAACGGTCACGAGGCGCTGATCCAGGCGCGCAACCAGCTGCTCGGGCAGCTCGCGGCGGACAAGCGCGTGGCGCAGGCCCGGCCGAACGGTCAGGACGATACGCCGCAATTCAACCTCGACGTCGACCAGGCCAAGGCCACCGCGCTCGGCGTCAACCTCAGCGATCTCAACACCACATTGTCGGCGGCCTGGGGCGGGGCCTATGTCAACGACTTCATCGACCGCGGCCGCGTCAAGCAGGTCTATGTGCAGAGCGATGCGCCGTTCCGCATGGATACCAGCGACATCGGCCGCTGGTATGTGCGCAACGCCTCGGGCTCGATGGTGCCGTTCTCGGCGGTCGCTACCGATCGCTGGAGCTTTGGCTCGCCGCGCCTCGAGCGCTACAACGGCGTTGCCGCCGTCGAGTTGCAGGGGCAGGCGGGGCCGGGCATCAGCTCGGGCGTTGCCATGCAGGCGGTGGAGGAGCAGATGGCCAGGCTGCCCAAGGGCTATGGCCACGAATGGACCGGATTGTCGTTCCAGGAACGGCTCACCGGCAGCCAGACGCTGTATCTCTATTCGATCTCGCTGCTGATCGTCTTCCTGAGCCTTGCGGCACTCTACGAGAGCTGGTCCGTCCCATTCGCGGTGATGCTGACGGTGCCGATCGGCGTGCTCGGCGCGCTGCTCGCGGCGACGCTGTTCAGCCAGGCCAACGACGTCTATTTCCAGGTCGGTCTGCTCACGACGATCGGTCTTGCCTCGAAGAACGCGATCCTGATCGTCGAATTCGCGCTGGAGCAGATCGCGGCCGGCCGGAGCCTCGTCGATGCCACCCTGCACGCGTCACGTCAGCGCCTGCGCCCGATCCTGATGACCTCGCTCGCCTTCATCCTCGGCGTGTTGCCGCTGGCGGTGGCGACCGGCGCCGGCTCGGCCAGCCAGAATGCGGTCGGCATCGGCGTCGCCGGCGGCATGATCGCGGCGACCGTGCTCGGCATCTTCTTCGTGCCAGCCCTGTTCGTGCTGGTGAAGCGGATATTCCCCGGTGCCCGGGCGGACGTCGCCACCTCGAATCTTCCTGGGGTCGCGGAGCCCGCGGAATAGGAGCAGTCATGGTCCGGGCGGCGCACGCGCCGCCCGGACCTGACGAGCTACAAGGTCATCTGCATCGGTTCGGGATAATAGTGGAAGCCTTCACCGGCCTTGGCGACATGGCCGTAGCCCGGCCAGGCGAAGTGATAGGACATCACCGGGGTCTTGTTGGCCGCAAGCATCGTCAGCAGTTTGACGCGCGATTCCGCGGCCTGCTTCGGATCGGTGTCGTAGGAGAATTCCATGCGCGGCCGCTCGAGCAGCAGCACGGAATGGTGCGAGAGGTCGCCGAGGAAGGCGAAGGACTTGCCGGCCGACGACACCAAGAAGATGGTGTGGCCGACGGTGTGACCGGGCGCGGAGATCGCCTGCACGCCCGGCAGGAATTCCTGGCCGTCCTTGAAGAACACGATCCGGTCACGGACCGGCAGCAGGTTCTTGCGGGCGTGAACGACGAAGTCCTTGGCCGGACTGCCGAGCTTGCCTTCGTCGGTCCAGAAGTCGAAATCGGTCTGCGAGATGTAGATCTGCGCGTTCGGAAACAGCGGCTTGCCGCCTTCGTCGACGATGCCTCCGATATGGTCGATATGGGCATGCGAGCACACGACGGCATCGATGTCCCCCGGCTTGATGCCGGCCTCGGTCATGCTCTTCTGTTGCCGGCCGGTGCTGGCGCCGAACATCTTCGATGAGCCCATGCCGGTATCGAACAGGATGAGCTTGTCGCCGGTGTTCACGATCGGCGAGTTCTGTTCGAGCACGACGTTGTCCGGCGACAGGAAATTGTCCGCCAGCATCTTCTTCACCTCTTCCTTGGGAACGCCGGTGAAGGTTCCGGAGGGATCGCCGAGCGGCAGCGGCCCGTCGGACACGACGGTGACCTCGGCATCGCCGAGAACGAAGCGGTGCCAGTAGGGCGTCTGGGTGCCGAGCTTGGGAGCCCGCGCCATCGCGCTGGTGCCGAGCATGGCGCTGGCACCAAGGCCAGCTCCGAGCGCGAGTAGGGATCGACGGGAGACATCGATTGTCATGCGTTTCCTCCGCTTTTGTCTTTTGTTTTGCGCGATTGTTCGCGCGTTGGGACCGGCCTGATCGGGCCACGCGGCCGCAGGTCGGCAGAGAAGTATGCTGCTCCGGCCGCGACAAGCTAGCAAGTGGAATTAGTGCGCAGATTCACGCGGAGCGAGAACGAGCTGCCGGGCGGGAAGGCCACGTGTGACGCACTCACTGGCCAGGACAACGCGAATTGCGCCTTACGCAATTTTCAGCGTGAGATCGTTCCCTTCCGTCTCGGCAAAACCCGCCTGGAAGACCTCTTCGCGCTTGTGGCGGAGATGCGCGCGCAAAATGTGGGAGAGGCCGAGGCCGTCGCGGCGCTGGAGCGCGTTCAGGATGGCGTCATGCTCCTTCACGGCGAGCGCCCAGCGCTGCGGCGTCATCGGCGTGACGTAGCGCGCGCGCCGGATGCGCGCTGTCACTGATGTGTAGAGCCCCGCGAGCACGGGATTTCCGGCTGCGGTGACGATGGCCTCGTGGATGGCGCGATTGCCGCGGTAGTACTGGATCAGATCGCCGTCGCGATAATGCAGCACCATGGCCGCATGCGCGGCGGCGATCTCGTCGATCTCGGCGTCCGTGATGCGTTCGCAGGCGAGCTCGCCGGCGAGGGCCTCCAGGCCCTGGCAGACCTCGAACAGGTCGCGCATGTCCTTGTCGGTCAGCTTTGCCGCGCGCGAGCCGCGATGCGGCAGCAACTGCACGAGGCCTTCGGCGGCCAGCACCTTGAGTGCCTCGCGCAGCGGCGTGCGCGAGATCTCGAGCCGTTCACATAGCTCGCGTTCGGGAATCCGCGCGCCAGGCGGAATTTCGCCATCGAGCAGGATGGCCCGGATACGGCCGACGACGTCCTCGTGAAGCATGGGGGGACTAGCACTCCAATTTGAATGCAAAACTGGGGTATTCGATCGATATTTCGAAGTTCCAGCTTGCTAATCGCAGATTTTGCATTCAAAAATGTAAAAAACAAGAGGATATGAGGAAATGGACCGGGCGGTAGGGGCAGACGACCTCGTTTTTGAATGCAACGACGGCATCGGGCGGATCACCTTCAACCGCCCCCAGGCCCGCAACGCCTTCACTTTCGCCATGTACGAGCGGCTCGCCGCGATCTGCGAAGAGGCCAACAGCGATCATGCGATCAAGGTGCTGGTGCTGCGCGGGGCCGGCGACAAGGCGTTCGCCGCGGGCACCGACATCAACCAGTTCCGCGAGTTCAAGTCGCCGCAGGATGCGATCGACTACGAGAACCGTATCGATCGCGTCCTGACCACGCTCGAACAGTGCCGGGTGCCGACCATCGCGGCGATCAACGGGTTCTGCACCGGCGGAGGCGCCGGCATCGCCGCGGCCTGCGACCTGCGCATCGGCACACGCAGTGCCCAGATTGGATTCCCCATCGCCCGGACGCTCGGCAATTGCCTGTCGATGTCCAATGTCGGCCGTCTCACCGCACTCATCGGCGCCGCGCGCGTCAAGGACCTGATCTTCACCGCACGTCTTGTCGATGCCACGGAGGCGGCGAGCGTCGGACTGCTCGGCGAGATCGTCGAGGATCTGGCTGCGCTGGACCGGCGCGCCGACGAAGTGGCCCGGCTCGTCGCCAGTCATGCGCCGCTGACGCTGAATGCGACCAAGCAGGCGGTCGGCCGGCTGCAACAGCGGCTGACGGGAGACGAAGGCGAGGATCTCATCCTGATGTGCTACACGAGCCAGGATTTTCGCGAAGGGCTCGATGCTTTCCTCAACAAGCGCGCGCCGCAATGGCGCGGCCAATAGGACGGGCCCGATGCAAAGCGATCGATCGCAATCCAATTCTCGCCGTTCGGGACCGCTTGCCGGCCTCAGGGTCGTCGACCTCACCCATGTCATGGCCGGGCCGACCTGCACCCTGATGCTCGCCGACATGGGCGCCGACGTCATCAAGATCGAGAAATCGCCGAACGGCGACGACACCCGCCATTCGGTACCGCCGAAGATCGGCGAGGAGGCGGCCTCCTTCCTGATGATGAACCGCAACAAGCGCGGCATCGTGCTGGATCTGAAGACCGAAGGCGGCAAGCAGGTGCTACGGCGGCTGATCGCTGATGCCGACGTGCTGGTCGAGAACTTTGCGCCGGGCGCGATGGAGCGCCTCGGCTTCGGCTACGAGGCGCTGCACGAGCAATTCCCGGCGCTGATCTACTGCTCGCTGTCGGGCTTCGGCCGCACCGGTCCCTACAAGCACCGCCGCGGCTTCGACCTCGTCGCGCAGGCCATGAGCGGCATCATGAGCTTTACCGGCGAACGCCCCGACGGTCCGCCGGTCAAATGCGGCCCGCCGCTCTCGGACATCACCGCCGGCCTGCTCGCCAGCATGGGCATCCTCGCAGCCTATACACATCGCCTCAAGACCGGCGAGGGGCAGTGGGTCGAGACCTCGCTCTATGAGGCCGCCCTGGTGCAAACCTATTGGCAATCGACCATCGCACTCGCCGCCGGCACGGCACCGCGTGCCATGGGGTCGGCCCATCCGCTCAATGCGCCCTACCAGGCGTTCGAGGCTTCCGACGGCTGGCTCGTGGTCGGCGGCGCCAACAAGAAGCACTGGCTCTTGATGCTGGAAGCCCTTGGCGCCAGCGAACTCGCCGCCGATCCGCGCTTCGTCACCGGGGCCGACCGCATGGCAAATCTGAAAGTGCTCGAAGCGGTCCTGAGCGAGCGCTTTCGCACCCGGTCGCGAGCGTACTGGCTCGCGGCGCTGGACGAGAAGGGCGTGCCGTGCGGACCGGTGCATGACATGCTGGAGGCGCTCAGGGATCCCCAGACGCTGGCGCGCGAGATGGTCGTCGAGGTCGAGCATTCCACGCTCGGCCCGGTGAAGACGATCGGTCTGCCCGTCAAGTTTTCGGAGACCCCAGGCAAAGTCCTCTCGGGCGCGCCGGTCTATGGTGAGCATACGAGCGAGGTGCTGGCCGAGTACGGGTTCGACCAGAAGCAAATCGAAGCGCTCGAAAAAGAAGGCGCAATCGTCTTAGGCGCAGGAAGACGCGAGGAACGCGTCGCCTGACCGGGCGTCGATACGACAACGATAAAAGGCAAGATCCGCTGGAGGAAATCATGGGTCGGACGTCGATATTTCTGCTCTCCGCAGCCGCGACGATGCTCGCCGGCACGATGCCGGCGCTCAGCGCCTGGCAACCGCAAAAGCCGATCGAGTTCGTGGCCACCGCCGGACCGGGCGGCGGGACCGACAATCTCGCCCGCGCGGTGCAGAACATCATCACCAAGCACAAGCTGACGGAGCAGCCGATCGTCGTCGTCAACAAGGGCGGCGGCAGCGGCGCGGAAGGCTATGTCTATGGCAAGGCCTCCGCCGGCGATCCCTACAAGGTGATTTTCGGCACCTCGAACGCCTGGCAGCAGCCGCTCGTCTCCAAGGTCGCCTTCAACTACACCGATCTCACCCCCGTAGCGGCGATGGCGCAGGACGAGTTTTTGCTCTGGGTCAAGCAGGACGCGCCTTACAAAACGGCGGGTGACTATCTGAAGGCGGCCGGATCGGGCGAGTTCAAGATGGGCGGCGCCCAGTCGAAGGACACCGACGAGGTGCTGACGCGCATGATCGAGAAGGCCGGCAAGGTCAAGCTGACCTATATCCCCTTCAAGAGCGGCGCCGAGACCGCCGTGCAGCTCGCCGGCGGACATCTCGATTCTCACGTCAACAATCCCAGCGAAAGCCTCGGGCAATGGCGCGGCGGCACGCAGCGGCCGCTCTGCGTTTTCAGCCCGAAGCGGCTGCCGCAGGGCGCCAAGGTCACCGCGACCGAAGGCTGGGGCGATGTTCCGACCTGCGTCGAGCAAGGGCTCGACATCAAGCAATATGAGCAGCCGCGCACCGTGTGGCTGCCCGGCAAGGTCACGCCGGACCAGGCCGCGTTCTATGTCGACCTCATGAAGAAGGTGCAGGCGACGCCGGAGTGGAAGGACTACATCGAGAAGACGTCCCAGGTCGACACCTTCCTGACGGGTGCCGAGTTCGACAAGTTCATCAAGGAGGATCTCGAGCACGTCAAGCAGGTGGCGGGCGAGCAGGGCTGGCTCGTCAAGTGAGGCGGGGCGCATGCAGCGGGGGTGACGATGTGGGCAGGGCTTCCCGCAGCATGTCGACCATCATGCCAAATCCGCCGCTGTCGTCCCTGCCTAGCGCGCAATTGCGCGCGGAGGCGCAGGGACCCATACCGCGTGATCTGGCGAGAAGTGTCGGTCGCTGTACCGACGTGACCTCGAGTCTTCGTCAAATTCCTCCCTGGGGTTATGGGTCCCTGCGTTCGCAGGGACGACACCGAGCGCCGGTGAAGGATGCGTGGCTACAGCGGGCAATTGCCCGACCTCTGAGCGGAGCCCTCCATGATCTCGCGCCGCGCGCTTGAACTTGCGACCGCCGTCCTCACCGGCAGCTTCGGTGTCGCCGTCGTCGTCTCCAGCCTCGACAACGGCATCGGCTGGTCGAGCGCGGGCGTCGATGCCGGCACGTTTCCGTTCCTGACTGGCATCGTCATCGTGCTCGGCAGCCTCTACAACCTGGTGCGGGGCGTGTTGCCGGTTGCGTCCCTGGCAAACGTTCCCATCGCGATCACGCCGATCGAGCTGCGCCGGCTTGCCGGCCTGTTCGTGCCGGCCGCGATCTTCGTGGCCGCGATCCCGCTCGCCGGGATGTACGTCGCCTCGGCGCTCTATGTCTTCGCGGTGCTGGCGATCCCCAGACATCAATCGGTGCCGCGCGCGCTGGGAATGGCGGCGGCGACGGCGCTCGCGCTCTACGTGGTGTTCGAGCGCATGTTCCAGGTGAGCTTGCCGCACGGCGCGCTCGCAGCCGCCTTCGGGTTCTGACGGAGGGCCGATGGACAATCTCGGGGAACTCCTCCACGGCTTCAGCATCGCGGTCACCGTGCCGCATCTGGTGCTGATGGTCGTCGGCGTGCTGCTCGGCATTCTCGTCGGCGTGCTGCCGGGGCTGGGTGCGCCGAACGGGGTGTCGCTGCTCCTGCCGCTGACCTTCGGCATGCAGCCGGTGTCGGCGATCATTCTGCTCTCCAGCATGTATTGGGGGGCGCTATTCGGCGGCTCGGTCACCTCGATCCTGTTCAACATTCCCGGCGAGCCGTCGTCGGTTGCGACCACCTTCGACGGCTATCCGATGGCGCGTGACGGAAGGCCGACCACGGCGCTCGCCACCGCCTTCGGCTCGGCCGCGTTCGGCGCGCTGATCGGCGTCATCCTGATTACCTTCCTCGCGTCCTGGGTGGCGCAGGTCGCGCTGGCCTTCGGGCCGGCGGAATACTTTGCCGTCTACTTCCTGGCCTTTGCCAGCTTCGTCGGCATGGGCGGCGCCGCGCCGATCAAGACCCTCGTGGCGCTGGCGATCGGCTTTGCGATCGCCGCGATCGGCATCGACACCGTCTCCGGCAGCGTCCGCCTCACCATGGGCGTCGACGAGCTCGTCAAGGGCGTGAGCTTCGTCGTCGCGGTGATGGGCCTGTTCGGCATCGGCGAACTGCTGGTTGCGGTCGAAGAGGAATTCCACGCCCGCGCGGTGTCCTCGAAGATCGACTGGCGCGAGGTGCTCCGCGCGGTCGGCCGCCTGCCGCGGCATGGCGTTGCCTTGCTGCGCAGCGCCGCAATCGGCTGCTGGATGGGGATCACCCCGGGCGGGCCGACCGCGGCGTCCTTCATGAGCTATGGCATCGCCCGCCGCTTCTCGCGCCGGGGCCGCTATTTCGGCACCGGAGAGGTCGAAGGCATCATCTCGCCGGAGACGGCTGACCATGCCGCCGGCACCAGCGCGCTGCTGCCGATGCTTTCGCTCGGCATTCCCGGCTCGGCGACCGCGGCCGTCATGATGGGCGGGCTGATGATCTGGGGCCTCAATCCCGGGCCGATGCTGTTCGTCGACCAGAAGGACTTCGTCTGGGGCCTGATCGCCTCGATGTATGTCGGCAACATCGTCGCCGTCGCCTTGGTGCTGCTGACCGTACCGGTGTTTGCCGCCTTGATGCGGATTCCCTTCGTCGTCATCGCGCCGCTGATCGTCATCATCTGCGTCGTCGGCGCCTATTCGGTGTCGAACTCCTATCTCGATGTCGTCATGATGCTGGGCTTCGGAATCGTCGGCTATCTCTTCAAGAAGCTGTTCTATCCCTTGGCCCCGCTGGTGCTCGCGATCGTCATCGGCGACAAGGCCGAGGATGCGTTCCGGCAGTCGATGCTGATGTCGAAGGGATCGCTCGGGATCTTCGTTGCGAACAAGCTGGTGACATGCCTGATCATGGCCGGCATCGCGCTGCTGCTGCTTCCGCTCGCGTTGCAGCTCGCGCGTCTCTGGCGCAAGCCCGCCCCCGTGACCGAAACGACCGCCCAGGAGAAGGTGATCATATGACCGCAAAGCCGCTGATTGCGTTGGCAATGGGAGATCCCGCCGGCATCAGCCCGGAGCTGACGGCCAAGCTGGTGGCGCAGGACGACATCCGCGCGGGCTGCCGGCTCGTCGTGATCGGTGACCGCCGCATCTTCGAGGAGGGCGCGCGCATTGCCGGCGTCAGGCCGGCGCTGAAGATGGTGGAGCAAGGGGCCGATCTTCGCGCGGCGGGGGGCGAGGCGCTGTTCGTCGATCTCGGCCAACTCGATCCCAAGGAGGTCGAGCCGAAGACCGCGACCCTTGCCGGCGGAAAATTTGCGCTGGCGAACTACAAGCACGCGCTCGAGCTCGGCCGCGACGGCCGCGTCGAGGCGGTCTGCTTCACCCCCTTCAACAAGCAGGCGATGCGGCTTGCCCGCGCCGAGTACGACGACGAGATCGCGTTTTCGGCCGAAGTGGTCGGCCTCAAGACCGCGGCGAGCGAGTTCAACGTGCTGGACCGGCTGTGGAACGCGCGAGTCACCTCCCATATTCCGCTGAGGGACGTTGCTGCAAAGTTGTCCAGCGAACGCATCCATCGTGCGCTCCAGCTGACCGATGCCTGCATGCGCAACGGCGGTTTCGCGCGGCCGCGCATCGCCGTCGCCGGTCTCAATCCGCACGCGGGCGATGGCGGAAATTTCGGCCGCGAGGAGATCGATATCATTGCGCCCGTGGTCGCGGCCGGCCAGCGCGAGGGCATCGCCGCGGAGGGGCCGTTCCCGGCCGACACCGTCTTCCTGCGCGCCAAGGCCGGCGCTTTCGATGCCGTGCTGACGATGTATCACGACCAGGGCCAGATCGCGATGAAGCTGATGGGCTTCGACCGCGGCGTGACCTTGCTCGGCGGCTTTCCATTCCCGATCTGCACGCCAGCGCACGGCACGGCTTACGACATCGCCGGGCAAGGCGTCGCGTCGATCGGAGCCAGCCGGGCCGCGTTGCTGCTCGCCGCGGGGATGGCCGCGCGGCGCGCCGCCTGATTGCACGCACCAGGGAGCAAGCGCTTGCTGCACTCGCCTTGCGGGCAGTATTAGACTTTCGGGAAAAACTGGAAACTTCCGCCGTCGCGACGAGTTGGCGTCCCATGAACATCTTCACGTCGGAGCTGGGAACATGGTCGACGACGGCCCGCTACGAACAGCGGTCGATACCGCATGGTGCGTGTACCGCGCGCGGCATCGCGATGTCGATGCTGCCGACGGCCGTCGCTGCCTGCTCGAGCGCCATCTGCGAGGGAGACGGGAAGCGCGAGAGAGCGACGGCGACGCCCAGGAACTCACGGGTTTCGGGCTTGCCTATCTCGAGCGGCTTTCCGATGACTCATGTTGATGTCGCTTGAGAGACTCCTGTGCCGCCTGGCGCGCGCAAGCGCCAGACCGGCTTGGACGTTGCTCGCGATTTCGAACCTCCTGTCCGCAGCCATCGTGCTGATCGTCCGATCAGCGATATAGCGGCCGGCTATCATGCGCATCGCTCAGCTTGCTCCCCTGGCCGAAAGCGTCCCTCCAAAGCTCTACGGCGGCACCGAGCGGGTAGTCGCCTGGCTGGTCGACGACCTCGTCAAGCTTGGACACCACGTCACGCTATTTGCCAGTGGCGACTCCCGAACGACCGGCAAGCTTCACCCGGTATGGCCACGCGCGCTGCGACTGGGCCGAAAGGGCACGGATCCCGGGGCGGCCAGCGCGATGCTGCTGGAAGCGATCGCGAAGCGGGCGAGGGAATTCGACGTGATCCACGCGCATGTCGACTGGCTGCCACTGCCGCTGCTCACTCGCCTTGGCGTGCCGTTCCTCACGACCACGCACGGCCGCCTCGACCTGCCGGGGTTACCGGACGTGATCCGGCAATTCCCCGAGGCAAGCTTCGTGTCGATTTCCGATCACCAGCGCTTGCCGCTTCCCGATGCGAAATGGATTGGAACGATTCAGCACGGATTGCCGTCGGAGCTGTTGCGCCCCTCCTATGAGGACGGATCCTATCTGGCATTTCTTGGTCGTTTGACCGCCGAGAAGGGGCCGGAGGACGCTATCCGGATCGCGCACGCGGCCCGGATGCCTCTCCGCATCGCCGCAAAGATCCCACGCGCCGAGACCGCCTACTTCAGGAAGCACCTCGAGCCCCGGATCGACGGCGAGAAGATCCAGCTCATCGGTGAAGTCGATGACGTCAAAAAGCAGGCCTTCCTCAGCGAGGCGGCCGCGCTTTTGTTTCCGATCGACTGGCCGGAACCTTTCGGGCTGGTCATGATCGAGGCGATGGCTTGCGGCACGCCCGTGATCGCCTACCGTTCCGGCTCCGTCCCTGAGGTGATCGAACACGGTGTGACCGGCTTCATCGTCGAGAACGAGGAGCAGGCGGTCAAGGCCGTCGACGAACTGGGCAAGCTGGATCGAAGGAAGGTGCGTGCCCGCTTCGAGGAACGCTTCACCGCACGCCGAATGGCGCGGCAGTATGAACAACGGTATCGCGAGCTGGTTGCCGCTGCAGCCCCAGGGTTCAACATGCAACCGCAGGAAACCTGAAAGGAGGCGGCGATGTCCCTGACGAAAACGGGGCAGATTTGCATCTTACTTGTCTTTGCCCTGGCGGCCCCGCCAGCGTTTGCTGCCGAGATGTCGGCGGATGCCGTCAATTCTGCCCAGCCAACGAAGAAGAGCCTTTCGAATGAGAAGCCGACCCCGGCGGGCGTGCGCTTGCAGGTCCTCCTGGATCGGGCGCACTTCTCGCTAGGCGAGATCGACGGCAAGTTCGGAGAGAATGCCAGGAAAGCGCTGCGGGCCTATGCGGAAGCGCAGCAATTGCCGAGTTCCGATACCCTATCGGACGATGTTTGGAAGGCGCTGCAAGCGGATGACCGGCCGGCGACCGCGACCTACACCATCGCCCAGCAGGACGTGGCGGGTCCTTTCCTGACCAGACTCCCGTCGAAGATGGAAGACATGAAGGACATCCCGAAGCTCGGCTACACCAGCCCGCGCGAAGCGCTGGCCGAGAAGTTTCACATGAGCGAGCAACTCCTGGAGATGCTCAACCCCGGGCGCCATTTCGACCGGGCGGGCGAGATTATCGTCGTGGTGAACATTGGCAACGAGGGCAATGGTGCACCTGCCAAGGCCGACAGGGTCGAGGTCGACAAGGTCAGGCAGACGGTAAAGCTGTTCGATAAATCAAATGTCATGATCGGATTCTATCCCGCGACGGTCGGAAGCGAAGACAAGCCTTCGCCTTCGGGCACGCTCAAAGTCACGGAAATCAGCCGCAATCCGTACTATCGCTATAATCCCGACTATCACTTCAAGGGCGTCCGTTCCCGCACACCCTTCAAGATCAGGCCTGGTCCGAACAATCCGGTCGGCACTGTCTGGATCAACCTGTCGGCTGAAGGCTACGGCATTCACGGCACGCCTTCGCCGGGCAAGATCTCCAAGGCGGAATCTCACGGCTGCGTGCGTCTCACCAATTGGGACGCCGAACGCGTCGCGGCGAGCCTGTCGAAAGGCACGCCAGTCGTTTTCGTCGAGAGTCCCAATTGACGCTGGTGGCAATCGCCAGCCAGCCTGCCGGTCTGGCGCTACTTCGCGAGAGGCGTCGTCAGCTGCTTGTCGGCCGTATCCACCACGAACACGGCCAGCAGCTTGGCAGGCTCGGTATCGCTGGCGTTCGCGCTGATGCCGTGGCGGTCGCCGGGGCTTTCGGAAAAGTTCTCCCCCTTTTGAAAGACCTTGGCCGGGCCGTCATTGACCTGACTGCGGATCGCGCCTTCCAGGACGGTGGCGTAGATGAAGGCGGAGGGCGCGTGGATGTGGGCCGGCGACGAGCCCCCGGGACCATATTCGACCAGCACGCCCTTCATGCTCTTGCCGGGGACATTTGGCAGCGCCTGGTCAAATACGACGGTGACCTTGGCCGATGGTGCTGCCGTCTCGGCCGCATGGACCGTCAGGACAGACGCGGCGTAAACCGCCGTTGCGATCAGCAATCTGCGCATGGGATTTCCTTCATTGCCGTTTCTTTATTGATTGCGGGACTGGCGGCCCCTCAGAGGCGCGCGAGCCATGTTGCGAGCGGCGTCTTCCCGAGCCGAGCCTCGCCGAGCGGGTTCAGCGATGTGTCCTGAATGGAGGCGCCGTAATATTGCGCTTTTGGGTCGCCGACCACCGTACGGCTGTCGCCGGAGGCTTTCTGGCGGCGCGCGACGAACTCATTGAAGGGAGCCTTCTCGGGGCCTGCGATGTCGATGGTGCCATTCAGCGGCCGCCCCGTTGCGATCTCTGCGAGGCAATCGACCACGTCGTCGGCGGCGATCGGTTGAAACAGCGCCGATGGAACGACGATCTTGTCTCCGGCCGCTCCCGCCTCGCCAATGGCGCCGAGGAATTCGAAGAACTGCGTGGCGCGGACGATAGAGTAGGGGACCGCGGAGGCCTTGACGATGGTCTCCTGGGCGAGCTTGGCACGGAAATACGCGATGTCGGGCGAGCGGTCGGTCCCCACGATCGAGAGCGCGACGTGATGCTTGACGGCTGCGGCGGCCTCGGTCGCGGCGAGATTTCGGCTCGAGCGCTCGAAGAACTCGAGCACGGCGGCGGGCTCCCAAGACGGCGCATTGGCCACGTCGACCACGACATCCGCGCCGGCCAGCGCCGCCGCGAGGCCTTCCCCGGTCACGGCGTTCACACCTGATTTCGGCGAGGCCGCTACCGCGTCATGGCCCCGCTGCTTGAGCTTCGCCACGAGCTTGGATCCGATCAATCCGGTTCCGCCGATCACGACGATCTTCATGGCATGTCTCCTTGGCATGTGACGAGCGCGAGATGGTTAGCCAGGGCGGACTCGCTCACGTCGATTAACGTGATGCGAGGCGACTCTATTCGATCACGGACGCGGGCCTCTTGCCTGTAACGGGCGCGGCTTGCCGGAAACTGCTTCAGAAGCCGGGGGGCGATGTCACAAAACCGCGAAGGGTCGTTCCCTCATGCCGCAAACACGATCTGCGATGCTCGCAGATTGCCCCTGTTTTGCCCGACGTGTCAAAATGTTTGAGAGAACGAGGAAGCAAGCCCAGCTGAAAACACCAATGAAAGCAGCCCTTTGGCTACTGTGCATGGGGTTGTTTTCGGGTTTTTGAATCGGCCGGCTGTCTCACGCCCCGCAGACGATCACGCCGTACCAGCCGAGCCCGCGATAGGTCTCATAGCCCGGGGTCGCATGGAACGCGACCAGGGCACCCGAGCGGTCATGGTAGAAGCCGGAGCGCTGGCCGTTCAGCGAGATCGAGATGCGCTCGCTGAGGATGCCCTGGCCGTCGGACGCCGCGATGATGCGGAAATTCGAATCGACCAGCAGGACGCGGGCCTTGTCGCTGTCGCCGACGCGCACGCCCTGCACGATGGCGCGAGCCTGCGCCTCCCAGTCGAAGTGGATGGCGAGCACGCCAATCGGGGCGCCGTGGGCCTGACCGCCGGCTCGGACGCTGGCGCAATAGGTCGCCACCTGCGCATTGCCCAGCAGCGGCTGGTTCTCGACGTCGCCGGCGACGTAGTCGTCACCGGAGCGCAAGGTTCGCGCCTCGCGAAACCATTTGGTGTGGGCGACGTTCTGGCCGACCACGCGAAAGCGGTCGGCGCGGCCATTGGCGATGACGTTGCCGTCGAGGTCGCAGAGCCAGAGATCGAGATAGACGGTGTAGGCGCCGAGGATCACGCCCAGGCGCTGCGAGGCGTGGGAAATCGCTGCGGCGGTCGGCGAGGCCGCGCAATCGACCACGGCGGAATCGGTCGCCCACCAGCGCACATCGCAGGTGCGCTCATAGAGGTTGCGGTCGATCAGCTCGATGGCGTTGAGCGACAGGTCGACCATCCGCTCGCCGCGCGAGCGCTGGCTCATGCGGTCGATCGAGGCGACGAGATCGCCGGTGCGTTTGGTCAATTGGCTTTCGAGCTCGCGCGCGATGGTCTCGACCTGCTGGCCGACGCCGCGCACCTCCTGCGCCACCACCGCAAAACCCGCGCCCTGCGCGCCGGCGCGCGAGCTCTCGATTAGCGCGTTCAGCGCCAGCATCTTCATCTGGTTGGTGATCTGTTGGATCGACTTGGTCTTGTCGACCGCGATCTGGTTGACCTCCGCGGTGAGGCGGTTGATCAGCGCGGAGATGTCGGAATCATCGTCAGCGGGTTCGGTGGCGATCGGCTTGGCTTTCAGACCCAGCGCAGCAGACATCGGGGATTTCCCTTGGCAATGAGGTCTGATCTGCAATGAACCCGGAACAATCGCTTACAGATCGAATACGATTCTTTTTCGAGGATTCCGCCTAACGCCTGCTTAATTTGCTGTTCCGCCGAATGCCCAAATGATAGTCAGTCGGCGCAGCAAATCGGCAATCCACCGCTTTGTGCGGCGCGGAGATTGCAAATCCCTGAGGATTCCGGGTCAATCGTCCTGCAAGCCGGACCGATACCGTCGGCTCCGGGTTCCTCAAACCAATTGCGACCCATGACGCCGCCTGCAACCGCCTTGCCCGTCGAAGCGCCCCAGGCGTTTCTCGGCGTTGCGCGCTCGCTGACCGACAAGCTCTGGCGCGACCGGCTGGATCCCCGCGGAGCGGCCCAGGCGCTCGCCATGGTGCAGCGGCACCAGCTTCCCGAACTGCTGGCCCGGGTATTGGCCGGCCGCGGCGTCGACATCGACGCAGTCGCCGACTTCCTCGATCCGACCATCCGCAAGCTCCTGCCGGACCCCTTTACCGTGACGGAAATGGAGGCCGCGGCGAAGCGGATCGCGGACGGCGCGGCGAAGGGCGAGAAGGTCGCGATTTTCGGCGATTACGACGTCGACGGCGCGACCTCGGCAGCGCTGCTCGCCTGGCACCTGCGCCATTGCGGGCTCGATCCGCTGATCCACATTCCCGACCGCATTTTCGAAGGCTACGGGCCCAATGTCGAAGCGGTTCGTGGCCTGGCGGCAAAGGGCGCCACGCTGCTCGTCACCGTCGATTGCGGCACCACCAGTATCGAGCCGCTCGCCGAAGCAAGACGGCTCGGCATGTCCGTGGTCGTGATCGACCATCACCAGGCCGGCACCGAGCTGCCGGAGGTTGACGCGCTGGTCAATCCGAACCGGCTCGATGATCTCTCCGGCCTCGGCCATCTCGCCGCTGTAGGTCTCGTGCTGGTGACGCTGGTTGCGGTCAACCGCGAGCTGCGTCAGCGCGGCTTCTGGAGCACGGAGATGCCCGAGCCCGATCTGCTCGGCATGCTGCATCACGTCGCCCTCGGGACGGTTGCCGACGTCGCGCCCCTGATCGGCCTCAACCGCGCTTTCGTCGCCAAGGGGCTGATCGCGATGCGGCGCCGCGACCATGTCGGCCATACCGCGCTGATGGATGTGGCGCGGCTCAACGGGCCGCCGGAGGCCTGGCATCTCGGCTTCATGCTGGGGCCTCGCATCAATGCCGGCGGTCGCATCGGCCGCGCCGATCTCGGTGTGCGGCTATTGCTGGAAGGCGACAGCGTCGAGGCCGCGCGGATCGCCGCCGAGCTCGACCGCCTCAACAGCGAGCGCCGCGTTATCGAGCAGGCGGCCGAAGCGCAAGCCGAAGCCGAGGCGCTGGCCTCGATCGGGCTCGAGGACAAGCTCAGCGTCATCGTCACGGCGTCCGAAGGCTGGCACCCCGGCGTCGTCGGCCTCGTGGCCTCCCGGCTGAAGGAAAAGTTCTCGCGGCCCGCTTTCGCCATTGCTCTGGAGCCAGGCGGCATCGGCACCGGCTCGGGCCGCTCGATCGCGGGCGTCGATATCGGCAAGGCGGTGCGACAGGCGGTCACTGACGGCATTCTGCTCAAGGGCGGCGGGCACGCGATGGCTGCGGGCGTGACGCTCCGCAAAGAGAAGCTCGCCGAATTTCGCGCCTATCTCGAGAACGCGCTGGCGCAGGACGTCGCCGAGGCGCGCCACGTCAACGAGCTCTATATCGACGGCGCGGTCTCCGCGCGCGCGGTGACGACTGAGCTTGCGGCGACGTTGAACCGTGCCGGTCCGTTCGGCAGCGGCAATCCGGAAGCCGTGCTGGCGCTGCCGGCACACCAGCTCGTTTTTGCCGACGAGGTCGGGCAGGCGCATCTGCGTCTGCGCTTCAAGTCGGGCGATGGCGCCATCGTCAACGGCATTGCGTTCCGCTCGATCGGCCAGAAGCTCGGCAACGCGCTGCTCGCCAACCGCGGCCAGCAGCTGCATGTCGCCGGTTCGCTTTCGGTCGACCGCTACCAGGGCGTCGAGCGGGTGCAGTTCCGCGTCATCGACGTCGCGCTACCGGACCAGGGGCCATCCGTGATTAGATGACGCAAGATCTGATGCGACAAACGCGGAACGCGTTTGCGCAGAGATCATGCGTAAAAGATAACGGCCTCAAACAACAAAAAAGGGAGTGAACATGGCAGGGCAGGTTGAGGGCAAGGTCGCGCTGGTGACCGGCGGCGCCTCGGGTATCGGCGAGGCCATCGTCGAGCTGTTCGCGCGCGAGGGCGCGACCGTTGTCATCACCGACATCGATGAGCTGCGCGGGCCCGAGCTCGCCAAGCGCGTGACGAAAGCCGGCGGCAAGGCGGTATTCCTGGAACAGGACGTCACCAGCGAGGAGCGCTGGATCGATATCGTCGCCGAAATCGCCAAGCTCTACGGCAGGCTCGATATTCTCGTCTCCAATGCCGGCATCGGCATCGCCGTGCCATCGATCGTCGACATGACGCTCGCCGACTGGCGCAAGCAGAACGCGATCAATCTCGACGGCGTGTTTCTCTCGGTCAAGCATTGCCTGCCGCTGATGCGCAAGCATGGCGGCGGCTCGATCGTCATGATGTCCTCGCTCGCGGGCCTGCGCGGTTCGCCGGGTCTGTCCGCCTATTCGGCGACCAAGGGCGGCGTGCGGCTGTTCGCCAAGTCGATCGCGATGGAATGCGCGGCGGCCGGCGACGGCATCCGAGTCAATTCCGTGCATCCCGGCATCATCGATACCCCGATCTGGGGCAAGATCCCGACCGGTGCGACCGGCGCCGGCCAGAACGCGCCGATCGATCCCGAGGAGCGTGCCAAGGTCGTCACGCCGCTCGCCCGCGCGGGGGAGGCGGTGGAGATCGCCTCAGGCGTGCTGTATCTGGCCTCCGATGCCTCGCGCTACGTCACCGGCAGCGAGCTCGTCATCGACGGCGGCATGAATGCCGGCGGCGTGCCGCGGCGGGCCTGAGCCGCGCAGGGCAGGGTGGCGGTCGCAGGGGCTGACGCGCAGGCGCAGCCCCTGTACAAGACGGCAGCTTTCGACCGACAGAGGTGTCCTTCGCCATGGCGCACAGCCTCCACGCTTCCTCACCCGCGTCAGCGCCATTCCGCTCGAACCGGCCGGACCTCGCCACCGATGCAATTCGCACCGCACGCGAGGATCTCGCCGCCTGCTTCCGCATGGCCGCGCGCAACGGTTTTGAGGAAGGCATCTGCAACCATTTCTCGGCCGTCGTGCCTGGTCATGACGATCTGTTCCTCGTTAATCCCTACGGCTACGCCTTCCGCGAGCTGACCGCGTCCAAGCTGCTGATCTGCGACTTCCACGGCAACGTGCTCGACGGCGAGGGCGTGCCGGAGGCGACCGCGTTCTACATACATGCCGAGATGCACAAGCGCCTGCCGCGCGCCAAGGTCGCGTTCCATACCCACATGCCCTATGCGACGGCGCTGTCGATGACCGAGGGCGATCCCTTGATCTGGGCCGGCCAGACCGCGCTGAAATTCTACGGCCGCACCGCGGTCGACCGCGACTACAACGGCCTTGCGCTCGACAATCGGGAGGGTGCGCGCATCGCCTCCGCCGTCGGCGATGCCGACATCGTCTTCATGAAGCATCACGGCGTGATGGTGCTGGCGCCCACCATCGCGGAAGCCTGGGACGATCTCTATTACCTCGAACGCGCCGCCGAGGTACAGGTGCTGGCGATGTCGACGGGCCGCAAGGTGCTGCCGGTCGATCCCGCGATCGCGGCCGAGACCTACAGGCAGATGCGCGAGGGCGATTCCGAATCCGCGCGGCTGCATCTCGCCGCGATCCGCAGGCAACTGGATGCCGAGGAGCCGCAGTACCGGCATTGAGGCAGGCTGTCATTCCGGGGCGCGCCACTCGGCGCGAGCCCGGAATCTATCGTGCAGCAAGCAATGTGGAGGAATGGATTCCGGGTTCTCGCTACGCGAGCCCCGGAATGACGGCGTACCTACGACCCCTGCCGCAGCTTGGCCAGCACCTTCAGCCCGCCATAGCCGTCCGCCGGCGCAATCCCTGCGCGCTGCTGGAAATCCTTGATCGCCTTCATGGTGTCGTTGCCGACCCGGCCGTCGGTGCCGCCGGTGTCGAAACCGGCTTTCGTCAAGCGCGTCTGCATCTCCTGCACCTCGGCGAGCGTCAGCGCGCGCTCGGAGCCGGGGAAGGGCTGGATGAAGGGCGGCGCCCCCAGGCAGCGATCGCCGAGATGGCAGATCGCGAGCGCATAGTTCATGGAAGGGTTGTAGCTCTTCACGGAATAGAAATTCGGTCCGAGCAGGAAGGTCGGTCCGCCCGCAACCGGCGTCCACATTTGCGCGGATGCGTTTGGCTGCGGGAACGGCTGGCCGTCGGCGCGGGTGACGCCGGCTGACGCCCAGGCCGCATAGGTGCGGCTGCCGCTCATATTGCCGGCGGCGCGCACCTCATAGCCCCAATGCTCGCCGCGATGCCATTTGCCGCGGTTGACGAGATATTTTGCGGTCGAACCCAGCGCGTCGTCGGGCTTGCCGAAGGGCGAGACCTTGCCGTCGCCGTCATAGTCGATGCCGACATTGAGCCAGACTTCCGGCATCCATTGCGAATGGCCCATCGCGCCGGCCCAGGAGCCCTGCATCTGCTCGGGCGTGCTCCAGCCCTTGTCGACGATGCGTAGCGCGTTGATCAGCTCGGTCTCCCAATAGGCCTTCCGGCGCGGCTCGTTCCAGGCGAGTGCGGCGAGCGAGGGAAATACCGGCGTCATGTGGTTCTGCTGCACCAGGGGATCGCCATAAGCGGACTCGACGCCCCACAGCGCCAGCAGCGTGCCGCGCTCGACACCGAAATCCCGCTCGATGCGCGCCAGCAGCGCCTCGTTGTTCTTCAGCGCAATCTTGCCGTTGATGACGCGCCAGTCGGAGACGCGGCGATTGATGTATTGCCAGACCTGCTCGTGGAATTCGGGCTGGCTGCGCATCTGCTTGAACACGCTCATGTCGGGCTCGACCCGTCCCATCGCGCGTTGCCAGGTCGCGGCCGAAATGCCCTTGGCCATCGCACGTGCGCGGAAGCTCTCGCGCCATTCGTCGAAGCCTGGAGGCGCGGCGAGGACGCGTGTCGGGAATGCGAGCAGAGCGGCTGCACCGAACGTCGATTGCAGCAGGCTGCGGCGAGTCGGATGGAGGGAGGAATCAGCGTGCGTCATGGGCACATTGTAGCCCGAAACATGGCCTGTGTGGGTCGGTTCCTGGAACAGCCGCGTGGCTGATTCTGCGCGGCCCGGGATCATGCTTCTGTCGGAACAAACTGTCGCAGTCCTGCATTCACTCCGTATCCGGAAGGAGGAGAAGATGATGAGGACATGTCTGTTTGCCGCCGCCATGATCACCGCCGTCGCGACGCCCGCGTTCGCAGATGAAGTCGGCGTTCACGTCGGCCCGGTCGGCGCCGGTGTGACGGTCGGTCAGTCCCACGAGTATCGCGAGCGGGACCGTGATCGCGACCGCACCACCGTCATCAGGGAGCGCGAGCCCTCTGATCGCACCACGGTGATCAAGAAGCAGGATGAATTCGGCAATCGCGAAAAGACCGTGATTCATCACGACAACGACTAACGGAGCAGGCCCCGGCTGATCGCCGGGGCCTTTTCCGCGCACGCAGCCTGTCATCGAGAATTCGAGGTGGAATGAAGATACAAGCGCATGCGGAAAGCCATGTCGTCGAGCTCGACGACGGATCGCGCTGGCAGATTTTTCCGGGCGATCTGGCGATCACGCTGAGCTGGAAGCCCGAAACCACTCTGCACCTGGAGCCGAGCCGCGACCGGGTGACTTCGCACGTGCTGGTCAATGCCACGGATCGATCCCGCGTGCGGGTGATCGTCGCGACCGAGACTTGGCCCGCCGGCGACGTCAAGGACGCGTTGAAGGACGGGTAGGGCTTCGCCAGAGACGAACGTCAATCCACCTGGTCCTGCTGTAAATCAGTCGCAATTCCGGCGAGCCAGCGCCGGATTGTCGTTTCCGCTTTGCTATCCAAACCCCGAGTAAGTCGCTTCTCGAGCGCGATCACACGCTCGCGGCAGTCCTTCAGCAGCGTCGCGCCGCGCGGCGTCAGCGTCCATTGCTGAATGCGGCCGTGGACTGGATGGGGCGTCATCAGAATCGCGCCGTCGCGTTCGAGGTTGCGGATGATGACGCCGACAGTCTGGGGCGTCAGGAAGGTGAGGCGGGCGACGTCGGCGCCTGATAGTCCCGGATACGCGTTGAGCATGGTCAACACCGCGAATTGTGGCGATGTCACGCCGAGATCGGCCAGCGCCCGTTCCATCGTCAGGCGGACCGCGGCATGGGCCTGGCGCAGGAGATAGCCGAGATAACCTTGCTCGCCACGCTTGCCTTCTCCGGGCGCGGGTACACGCACGTCGCCGCTAGGTGCGGTCGCCTTGTACGCGGTTTTGGGTCTTGCGGCGGCTGCGGACTTGCGTGACATATAAGAGCTCTTATAAGATGTAAGCCTTCATACAATAAGACGAGGTGAACGGCAATGTCACATGCCCGTAGCGAATACGAGGATTTCAAGAAGATCGCTCCTGACGTCTATGATCTGGTGCTGGCGCTGGGTCAGCTTGCGGCCAAAGCCGGCCTCGACAAGCAGCTCATCGAGCTCGTCAAGCTGCGCGCCTCGCAGATCAATGGCTGCGCCTTCTGCGTGCAGCATCATGTCCTGCTGTCGGAACGGATCGGCGTTCCCGTCGACAAGCTCCATTTGGTCGCAGTCTGGCGCGAGGCGCCGATCTTTTCGCCGCGTGAGCGCGCCGCGCTGGCCTGGGCCGAGGCGCTGACTGTCCTGCCCGACGGCGTCAGCGAGGACGTCTATGCCGAAGCTGCCCGGGAGTTCTCCGAGACCGAGCTGATGTACCTGACCTCGGCGGTCGCCTCGATCAATGTCTGGAATCGCTTTGGGGCTGCCTTTCGCTGGACGCCGGCGCCGCGGCCGGTGGCCGCGAATGCTGCGGCATCCTGATCGGCACGAAGGGAGGTTATGATGACAGCAATGAGTTTATCTGCCGTACAGCGTCCGGCGCCGTCGCGTTCGACGGCGCTCGCCGTCGTTGCAGGGCTGGCCTGTGCGCTGGCGATCGGCAAAGCGCTGCCGGTGACGATGGATGCCGTCTCCGGCGCGCTGGCGCCGCTCTGCGCCACGGCGGCGGAGAGCTCGCCGCTCGACAAGGTCGAACCGATCGGCTCCTACGCATTGCCGAACGTGCCGGGCAAGCGCGTCACCATCGTGCGGGTGACCTATGGTCCGGGCGGGTTTTCACGGCCGCATCGTCACGCTGGATCCGTGACGGCCTACATCACCAAGGGCGAGATCCGCTCCCAGCTCGGCGGCGGTCCTGTCGCGACGTTTGGCGTCGGCCAGTCCTTCTTCGAACCGCCGGGCTCGACGCACCTGGTCTCGGCCAACGCCAGCGCGACGGAGCCCGCGGAATTGATCGCGGTGTTCGTTGCGGACGAGGGCGCGCAGCTCACGACGTTCTTGGAGTAGCCCGCACCCGTCGCCCGGATGGCGGCTAGGAGGCGCGGTCCTGCGATCGCCTCAGCCGTTTCCATGCCGGCGAGAGACCGTATTGGACTGCCGGAATCGCAACGGCGCCGACAAGTAGTCCAAGCACGCCTGAGATGGCTGCCTCGACCGACCATTCGATGATGCCGGCAACGGATGGAAGGGCGTGCGCGGCCGCCTCGGTTGCGGCATGGACCGTGCGGCCGACCACCGGCGGGCCGTATTTTTCGATGCCGTGCAGGATGATGCCGCCGCCAACCCAGATCATGGCGGCAGTGCCGATGGTGCTCAGCACCGCCAGGAAGGTGGGCATACCGCGGACCAGCGCGCGTCCAAGCGAGCGGATCGCGGCGCCAATGACTGAGGCGCCGTCATAGCGCGCAAGGGCCAACCCGGCATCGTCCGCCTTCACGATCAGGGCCACCACGCCGTAGACCCCGACCGTGATACCGAAGCCGACCAGCGCCAGCACCAGCGCCTGCATCCAGATGCTGCCCGCCGGAAGGGCCGCCAGCGTGATCGCCATGATTTCCGCCGACAGGATGAAATCCGTCTTGATGGCGCTCGCGACCTTCTCGTCCTCGACCGACCGGGCATTCAGCGCGATCGGCTCGAGCTGGGCTTCGTGGTGGTGCGCATGATGCGGCATCACGGCTTCGAGCACCTTCTCGGTACCCTCGTAGCAGAGAAAGGCTCCGCCCAGCATGAGCAGCGGCGTCACCGCGGTGGGAAGGAAATAACCAAGCAGCAGGGCAGCGGGAAGCAGAATCAGCAATTTGTTGCGCAGCGATCCGACCGCAATCTTGCCGACGATCGGCAGTTCGCGCTTCGAGGCAAAACCGATGACGTAGTTCGGCGTGACGGCAGCGTCGTCGATGACCACGCCAGCCGCCTTTGCGCCCGCTTTGGCAGCCTGGCTCGCTACATCGTCGAGCGAGGCCGCTGCCACCTTTGCAATCGCCGCGATATCGTCGAGAAGACCGATCAGTCCGACACTCATCACCCCGATCCCTGTTTTTGTTTGAGCCGGCGGTGCGCGCGACAACAAGCTCTTGCACCGCCCTTCATTGGAGCGAGCAAGCCCTCAATTCTCCTCGCCGCTCGATCCCTCGCGCAGATCCGGCTTGATCACGTCGTCCGGCAGCGCATGGGCGACCGGCTGCGACGTGACCGCGATCTCCGGGCCGACCTCCCGGCCGCGGGCGCGGATCAGTCGTTCGTAGGCGGAGACCAGGGTGACGTAGGGGCTGACCCAGATCCAGCCGTCGCGTGTGAACACCTGCACGTCGAAATGCAGATGCATCGAGGTGCCGGCGGGATGATCGAGATAATTCGAGATCACACCGATCTTCTCGCCTTCGGTGACGATGCGGCCATTGAGCACGCCATCGGCGTTCATTGCGTGCGGATTCATGTGCATGTAGCGGAAACGGATGTGCTCGGTGCGGCTGTTGACTTGAAGCGTCGCGGCCTGGTCCTTGGACGCGCGGATCACGATGGCGTCGCGCACGGCGACGACACCGCGCTGCTTGGGATCGCAGGGCTCGCGGCCTTCGCCGTGCGGCGGGCAGTCGGCGGCGCGGATGTCCTCGCCCTGATGGCCGTAACCGCCCGCGCATTGCCAGACCTCGAAACTGCGGGACTCGCAGAAATTGTCGCGCCAGGGATAGACGGTCGCGCTCTCCGTCTTGTCCCGCTTGGCATAGGATTGCGAGCGGACGAAGGCGGGCGCCTTTTCGAGCGGAAAGCGGATTTGTGCATAGGCCATTGCGTCGGGATGGCCGCCCTGCTTGCGGTAGCCGGTGTTCGGGATGATATCGCCGCTCGGCCGGTAGCTGAAATCCGCCGAACGGCCCGTCGGGCGATCGAGGATGTTGGAGGCAATGTCCGTCAATGGCCGCATGCGCTGGCCGCCCGCGACGCGCAGGGCCCTCAGGAAGCGCTCGGCGACCGGATAGGCTTCCTTGCAGGCCAGCCGCCGCGGCTTGGCGACGCTGTCGAGGCACTGGATCGACACCACATAGGCGACGCCGAAACGGGTGAAAGCGTAGCGTACATAGCCTTCCCGGATGAACCTGCGCAGGTCCGGGTAGAGTGTTGCGAGCGGTTTGATCTGCTCGCCCTTGCCGCCGGCGGGATCGGCGATGTCGTAGACGAGCGCCGAGCCCGTGATCTGCACTTCGACCGGCCTTGTGAACACCCGGCCCGGCATGCCGTCGCCGGCGCCGGGCTCGAGCGAGAAAGTCGCGCTGTAGCCGGCGGGGCCGGCATCGAACATGTCGACGGGATTGAAGTCCGCCTGATAGCGCGACAGCGCGAGCGTCGCCGTCGCGCCGCTGCGTTGCGCCTCGAGGTAAGCGGCGGCGTCGAACGGCAGCAGCACCGGCACGGGACTGCGGGTGATGCCGGTGAAGAATCGTGAGGAAACCGCGTTGAGCTGCACCAGGGCGGGCATCGCGCGCGGATCGTAGCGCGGCACCGAACGGCGAGGTGCGAAGATGAAATCGTCCGCGACGCGGGGGCGGCTGTTGATCTCGGTGCGGAGTTGGTCGAGCGCTGCGCGCCAGTCGACGCGCAGGGCCGTGAGCGAGGGGCTGCGGAATTCATCCGCAGCGAGCGGAGCGGCAATGAGGAGCGAAAGCGACGCCAAAAGAAGCGAGACGAAGCGGAAACCCTTCCCAACCACTGTCTCGCCCCCCGGCGGCACCTGCGATCGCTCTGTTCCCCGTCAGTCCTTGGCGCGTTCGGAGTAGGAGCCGTCCTCGGTCATGACCACGATGCGGGTACCGACCGCGATGTGCGGCGGCACGGTGGTGCGCACGCCGTTGGAAAGCACCGCCGGCTTGTAGGAAGACGAGGCGGTCTGGCCCTTGGTCACCGGCTCGGTTTCGACCACCTCCAGCGTCACGCGCTGCGGCAGCGCGAGCGAGACCACGTTGACATCGTGGGTCGACAGCTTGACGGTCATGTCCGGCTGAAGATAGGAGGCCGCGTCGCCGACGACGTCCTTGGAGACCTGGACCTGGTCGTAGGTCTCGGGGTTCATGAAGTGGAAGCCGTCGCCATCTTCATACAGGAACGTGTAGTTGCGCTCTTCAATGGTGGCCTTTTCGACCTGGTCGGTGGTCTTGTAGCGCTCGGAGATCTTTACCCCGTCCGAGATTCGGCGCATTTCGATCTGGCTGACCGGGGTACCCTTGCCGGGGTGGATGTTTTCGGCGCTGACGACGACATAGAGCTTGCCGTCTTGCTCGATCACGTTGCCTTTGCGAATAGAACTGGCGATGACTCTCAAAGCTATATTTCCTGCTTGCTTGGCCCGGCACCGGCCAGGACGTGGTCAAATCGATGGGGGACTTGGGGCCTCAAATCGGACCTCGGCGCCCGTTTCGGGCCGCAACATACTGATTTTGCCATTAGATGCCAGCGTTTTGCTCGGGTCTGGGGCGGTTGGGTAATGGCTGGGGACAAGCCCATCTCACCGTTCTGGTCGCCCGGGCGACACCTCGACCGTCGGCCGTTCCTCCAGGCCAGGGGGGCCATTACCGGGTCCCTACGGGGCTTTTTCGCCGAGCAGGGGTTCGTGGAGGTCGAAACCGCCGTTCTTCAGGTCTCCCCGGGCAATGAGACCCATCTGCACGCCCCCCGGACCGAGATCATGCGGCCGGACGGCAGCCGAGCCCTCCGGTATCTGCGCACTTCGCCCGAATTCGCCTGCAAGAAGCTGCTGGCGGCGGGCGAGACGCGGATTTTCGAGCTCGCCCGGGTGTTCCGGGACCGCGAGCGCGGCGACCTTCATCTGCCCGAATTCACCATGCTGGAATGGTATCGGGCAGGCGCCTCCTATGACGCCATCATGGCCGATTGCGTCGTCGTCATCGCCCGTGCGGCGCAGGCGACCGGCATCGGCACCTTCTCGTTCCGGGGGCGGACCGCCGATCCCTTCGCCGAGCCGGAACTCCTGACGGTGGCGGGCGCCTTCGAACGCTTCGCGGGCATCGACCTGCTGTCGACAATCAGGGACGGCGAGGGTAACCGTGCCGCGCTCGCCGAGGCGGCCGGTGGCAAGGTCCGGGTGGCCGAGGACGACACCTGGTCCGACATCTTCAGCAAGGTGCTGGTCGAGCACGTCGAGCCGCGTCTGGGGCAGGGGCGTTTGACCATTTTGTTCGAATACCCATCTCCAGAGGCGGCGCTGGCACGAGTGAAGACTGACGATCCCAGGGTTGCCGAGCGCTTCGAGGTCTACGCCTGCGGCGTCGAGCTCGCCAACGGCTTTGGGGAACTGACCGATGCCTGGGAGCAGCGAAAGCGCTTCACGGAATCGATGACGGAAAAGCAGCGCCGCTACGGCGAAGCCTATCCGCTCGACGAGGACTTTTTGGCTGCGGTCGCCGCAATGCCGGAGGCGAGCGGCGTCGCCCTCGGCCTCGACCGGCTGGTGATGCTGGCAAGCGGCGCATCGCGGATCGATCAGGTGGTTTGGACGCCACCTGCAAATGAAGCGTCTAGTGAGACATGACGAAAACGAACCTTGCACGCACTCTGCGCGAGCCGGCTGAGCTCGTCGCCGAAGGTCTGGCGCCCGCAGCAGCGCTGCCGGCGCTCGAACGCGTTGCCGCACGCTATGCGGTGGCGATCACGCCGGCGTTGGTCGAACTGATCGACACGTCCGCCCCCGACGATCCCATCGCACGGCAATTCGTTCCGAGCGCCGCGGAGCTGGAGATGCAGCCGGGCGAGGACGCCGATCCGATCGGCGATCATCCGCACTCGCCGGTATCAGGGATCGTGCATCGCTATCCCGATCGCGTCCTGTTCAAGCTCGTCCACGTCTGCGCAGTCTATTGCCGCTTCTGCTTCCGCCGAGAGATGGTGGGCCCCGGCAAGGAGAATGCGCTCTCGGACGACGCCTATCGCGCGGCGATCGATTACATCAGCTCGCATCACGAGATCTGGGAAGTGATCCTGACCGGCGGCGATCCCCTGATGCTGTCGCCGCGCCGGATGGGCGAGATCATGGCCGAACTCGCGGCAATCGATCACGTCAAGATCATCCGCCTTCACACCCGCGTGCCCGTGGCCGATCCCGCGCGCATCAGCGACGAGTTGGTTGCGGCGCTCAAGGTCGAGGGCGCGACCACCTGGGTGGCGCTGCATGCCAACCACGCGCGCGAACTGACGGGACCGGTGCGCGCCGCCTGCGCGCGGCTCGTCGATTCCGGAATTCCCCTGGTGAGCCAGTCGGTGCTGTTGCGCGGGGTCAATGACAACATCGCCGCTCTATCGGATTTGATGCGAGCTTTCGTCGAATGCCGGATCAAGCCCTACTATCTGCATCACGGCGACCTCGCGCCGGGCACCGCGCATCTTCGCACGACCCTTGCCGAAGGACAGGATTTGATGCGGCAGTTGCGCGGGCGGGTGTCAGGGCTTTGTCAGCCGGACTATGTCATCGACATTCCCGGCGGCGCCGGCAAATCCCCGGTGGGGCCGAGCTACGTCTTGGCGCCGCAAAATACCGCACCTCATGCGGGTGATGCGGGAGCCGAAACGCGCTATCGTATCGTGGACTATTGCGGCGACGTTCATCTCTATCCGCCCGAGAGCTGAGCGGTGATGGAGAGCGCGCCGGTTCGAGAATGGAGAAGCAAGAATGAAGAAGATCATGGTGGCAGCATCGCTCGTGGTCTTGCTCGGCGGCGCGGCGGCAGCACAGACCGGCGGTTCCAAGGGGTCGACGACCGGCGGTAGCGGCGGAGCCTCTGGATCGGTGTTGCCGGCACCGGTCGGTCACCGCCAGCCGCGCGCGGCTGACGTGCCGAGCGAGAAGAATTTGAGCAATCCGAACACCCCCGCGAACAAGGAAGACGCGGAGCTCGATCGGAAGATCAAGAGCATCTGCCGCGGCTGCTGATCCTTTCACCTCTCCCCGTTGGGGAGAGGTGAGGAGAGCGAACGCGCGTTCGCCATGAGCTAGGCCGAGCGCTCCTGAAGTCCGGCGCGCCGGGCGTTGCGGCGGATTTCCACCGCGTCGGCGAGCTGCTCGAGCGCGGTCGCCGTAGTCGGCCAATCGATGCAGCCGTCGGTGATGCTCTGGCCGTAGGTGAGCGGCTTGCCCGGCACGACGTCCTGGCGGCCGGCAACGAGATTGCTCTCGATCATCACGCCCATGATGCGGCCTTCGCCGCCTGAGATCTGGCCGGCGATGTCGGCCGCCACCTGCGGCTGGTTCTCGGGCTTCTTGCTCGAATTGGCGTGGCTGGCATCGATCATCACCAGCGGCGCGACACCGGATTTGGTCAGCTCGTTGCAGGCGGCCGCGACGCTTGCCGCATCATAGTTCGGCTTGCTGCCGCCACGCAGGATGATGTGGCAGTCCTCGTTGCCCGCGGTCGAGGCGATCGCCGAGCGGCCGAGCTTCGTCACCGCCATGAAGTGATGCGGATGCGAGGCCGACTTCACGGCGTCCGCCGCGATCCGCACATTGCCATCGGTGCCGTTCTTGAAGCCGACCGGGCAGGACAGGCCCGAGGCCAGCTCGCGATGGATCTGGCTCTCGGTCGTGCGTGCGCCGATCGCGGCCCAGGACACGAGGTCGGCGATGTATTGCGGCGTCGTCATGTCGAGGAATTCCGTGCCGGCGGGCAGGCCGAGATTGTTCACCGCCGACAGCACGTTGCGCGCCAGCCGCAGGCCCTTGTTGATGTCGAAGCTGCCGTCCAGATCGGGATCGTTGATCAGGCCCTTCCAGCCGACGGTGGTGCGCGGCTTCTCGAAATAGACCCGCATTACGATTTCGAGCTGGTCGGCGAGTTCCTCGCGCAAGCTCGCGAGCCGCTCGGCATATTCGAGCGCGGCCTTGGGGTCATGCACCGAGCAGGGGCCGACCACGACCAGCAGGCGGTCGTCCTGGCCATTGAGGATTGCGTGGATGGCGTTACGCGCAGCCATCACCACGCGCGTCGCCGTGAGCGTGCGCGGGACTTCGCGCATCACCTCATCCGGCGTGCTCAGCTCTTTCAATTCGCGGATACGAAGATCGTCGGTCGTGCTCAGCACGGCGGGCTCCTGTTTGTTTCGAACCTGCCGGCCAATAAAAAAGCCGCCAGGTCTGGCGGCTTGTTCGGACGTTTGCTGCAATTTTCAGATTGAGCGCGATCCTCCTGCCGCCAGCGAGCTGTCGTAGCTAAAGTACCAAAAATAGCTGGTGGCGACGGTGATCATGGAGGGCATATAGCGCGCCATCGGCGGATTGTCACCCCCCAATCGGCGCGGCAGGTGACGAGGCGGGTCAGGTGTTGCTGTTGCGCGCCGCCAGCGCCAGGCCGATCAGGCTGGCGCCGCCGAACAGGAGGTTGATACCGACGAGGACGCCGATGGCCCATTCCGCCGAGCTCGGCAGTCCCGTGATCACCATGAAGGAGATCGCAATGTCGACGAGGCCCGAGACCAGCAGCCATGACCAGCGGCCGCTGAGTTCGCGGCGGTGCTCCAGTGCGTACATGATGGTGGCGACGCCCTCGGCCAGGAAGTAGGCGCCGACCACGATGGTCAGCGTCAGCACGGCCTGCATCGGGCGGGCCAGCAGCAGCATGCCGGCAAGCACGGCGAGCGCAGCCGAGATCAGCGACCACCAGAAGCCCGGCGTGCTACGCGCCCAATAGGTCACGATCAGCCCGCCGATACCGCTGATCAGGAACATCCAGCCGAGGAAGATCGCGATTGCAAGGCTTGCGAGCGGCGGCAGGATCAGCGCCGCGACGCCGAGAATTGCGAGCAGGATGCCCTCGAACAGAAAGGCCTTCCAGTGTGCCTTGACCGTCTGGCTCATCATGGATTGCAGCCGCGAAAAATCCTCAGGTGACGTCATCGGCAGGCTCCAGATCGTTCTAGTATGCGCGCAGCGCGCTCGCCATCCCGCGGCTCACCCGCCGCCGGGCGCCGAGGAAAAACCCTCCGCGCTGGTGCGGATGCGGTTGCGGCCGAGAACATAGATCGCCGTTGTGACAATCAGAAGCGCCAGGCCGAGCAGGATCGAGACGAAACCGATCGGGATCAGGGCCAGCGTCAGATTGCGCTCGGGGTTGATAAGCCAGTGATGGATCGAGGTCAGCACGAAGGCGAGCCCGAGAAAGCCGACGCCGCCGCCGGCGAGCAGCAGCGCCCACATCCGCCGGAGCTGGCTGAGCCGTTCCCGCGCGACATCGGTCCGGGGAGCGTGGTGGCGGGCGACGCGCCGGACCAGACGGATGGCGAAGGCGATCGAGCTGAAGCCGATCAAGAGGCTGGAGGCGCCCAGCCACATCCGCAGCGTCGGATCGAGGTCGGGCATTCTTTGCAGGGTCAGCAGTGGAAAGTCGAAGGCCGAATGCAGCGCAAGCGGGCCGGCCAGCATCAGGAGGCGGCTGGAGAGGCGGGCCCAGTCGCGATGGTGCCGGTTCGCGCCCAGCGCCGTGCCGGCGCGCGCGATCGTCAGGTAGGCGCCCGCGATGATGCCGAGCGCGCCGTGGAATGGCACGGTCAGCACGCTGCGCAAGGCGGCCAGCGAGCGCCACATCTCAGCGTGCTGGACCAGATAGGCGAGGTTCTCGTAAGCGGCGAAGCCGAGGCCGACCGCGGCGCCATAGACCACGGTGTCCATCGGATTGGCAAAGGTCCGCCGCTTGGTCGAGGAAATTACCACGATGGCGATCACCTTGACGGCTTCCTCAGGCAGCGCGACGCCGAAGATCGAATGCATGGCCAGCGCCGCCCAGGGGTCGTCGGGCGCCGCGACCATCTTGGCGAAGGGGGCGCGGGCGAGGCCCAGCAGCGAGATGCTGGCCGCCCCCAACAGGAACGCAGTCCAGACCTGGGCCGGCGGGCCAGGGCGCTCTTCGGCGGCGATGACAAGCCACAGCATCAGCAGCGCCGGGGCGATGGCGGCCGTTCCGATGACGGTGGGCAATGCTTCAATCAGGTACATCGGCGCCGAAAATAGGTTCCCTTGATCCGCTTATCTACATTCACCGATGCGACCATGTGTCATGCGCTTGCTGTCGGCTCGCTTAATGAGTGCGATAGCTTCCGTTCATCCGCCACGGCTCGTGGCGATGTAAAATACACGCGTAATCAATTGCATGACAGCACCTGTTCGTCATCCACAGCAATGACGGCCCGACCGCGGTTGGAACGCGATTGGCAAGCCAGATCAAGGAAGTGCGCAGGTTTCTTCGATTCACGACGCAGGCCTGCGCGGGGTAGGCCAGCTAGCCGCGCTTCGCCGGGCCCTTGCGGGGCGGCGAGGCAAGCCGGCGCGTCCGCGCCTGCTCCAGCTCCCAGAAGGCGCGGACGAGGCAGGTGCCGAGGCAGAAGACGATGAGCACCAGCAGGAAGGCCTGGTCGACAGCGGGGATGTGTATCATGGCGATGATAAAGCAACGCCCATGCCATGCGTTCCCGCAACGGCCGGCGCTTTCCGCTTTCAGTGTGTGGTGAGCGGCGGCGCCCCGGGAGCAACGTCGAAGGCGCCGAGATGGAATTCCTCGCCGAGGGATGTGTCGGCTTCGCCCGGTTGCGCCAGCAGCGTGAACGCGGCCTGCGGGTAGAGCTTCCAGATCTCCAGATCGCCGGCGGTGATGGTGAGCCAGCCGAATGTGTACATGTAGCGTCCGGGCTCAGTGACCCGGCCGACCCTGTCCCAGGTGATCTTGTCCACTGTAACTTTGTCGACTGCCATTCGGTCCCCCGATCGCAAGTCTGCAAATGACGCCCGGCCTGGAGGCACGGACGATCAAAAGCTGATCCCGCAATGGGGCCGCGATAGGGCGGCGATGCGGGGGCAAGACGGCCCGGCGGTGGCCGCTGCCCGCCGATTCAGCGCGCCGTCGAGGCCGCCTCTGCTTCGGCCGCCCGCTCCAGCTGACGGTGCGAGGCGTGGAAGACGTCGTGGACGAGACCGATCTTTTCCAGGCCCAGGATGATCAGGCCGTTGAGATCGATCTCCCACCAGGCGTGCGAGATGTAGGCGTCCCGCGGGAAGCGGTGATGGTTGTTGTGCAGACCCTCGCCGAAGGTGAGGATCGTGGTCACGAACTCGTTGGTCGAGGCGTCGTCGACCTCGAAGCGGCGATAGCCATAGGCGTGGCAGACCGAGCCGGTGAGCTGGCTGGTGAGGATCAGCAGATAGGCGCGAAGCAGGCCGGAGAACAGCACGCAGCCGATCATGGCGTGCACGCCGCCGAACGTGTAGCCGATCACGCCGGGGATGAAGACTGCCGACATCCCGTACCAGACCCAGCGCGTGCGCACGAAGAACATCGCGATCGGATCGGCGAGGATATCCTTGGCATAGTACTCGTTGTCGGTGGTGGCCTGGTCGAATACCCAGCTGCCCTGTGCGTGCAGGAAGCCCTTGAACGCGCTGACATAGCGATTGCCGAAGCCGTCGAATTGCGGGCTGTGGGGATCGCCGACGTCATCGGCGTAGAGATGGTGGCGGCGGTGGTTGGCGACCCATTTGGCGATCGAGCCCTGCACAGCCATCTGGGCGATGGCGCAGAAGAAGACACGCATGATCGGGCCGGTACGGAAGCTGCGATGCACGAACAGGCGATGCATGCCGGCACCGATGCCGAACGTCGTCAGCGCGAACATCCAGGCGAACGTGAACAGCTCGACCTTGCCGACGCCTTGCGTCACGGCCCAGATGATGCCGGCAACCGCGCCGACATAGAGGATGCCGAGCAGGAGATAGCTCTCGCGCAACTTGGCCTCGACCAGCGGCCCTTCGGTGACCACGCCGGGTGGAAGCTGCGGCTTCGGTGCGACGGGCGCGTTCGGCGCGATCTCTGCCGGGGCGAACTCGGCGTCGGCGATGGACATTCTGGGGCTTCCAATACTCGAGGCCCGCAGTGATTGCGGACGCACCGGGCCACACCCTACCGCGCAGGGGTCGCCATCTCCAGTATTTAGTTAAGAAAGAGTTAAGATTGATCGGGCCGGCTTCAGGCCGACTGCAGCAAGGGCGTGCGGACGATCAGACGGACGAGGTCATCCCGTGACTGCTTTTCGGCGAATTTGACCGCAAACCCGTGCTCGAACTTGCGGATCACGCGCCCGACGCAAGCACCGACCGCAAGCGGGGTTCCGAGCGGCGGATCGTATTCGCAGGAGATTGCGACGCCAGCCGTGGAGACGTCGATGATGAAGCACGGATGGCTGCTGCCGTTGGCGAGCGTCAGGAAGGTGTGCGAGACCTGAGGTACGAAACGCGCGTCGTTCCGCAGCTCCTGGACGCTGGCGTCCTTCTGCTTCTTCTCGAGCCAGGTCAGCTTTTCCGACATCCAGGCGCGCCGCGCCCGCGTCATGTCGAGCTCCATCAGGAAACCCGACTTCAGCGTCGCGCTGATCGTGCACTGGAATTCGCCGAAATCCTGGAAGTAGGAGGTGAGGCGCTCGCCGACCTTGCCGACGACGGGCACGTCCACGATCATGCGGAAGGGTGAGACGCGCTTGGTGCGGCAGGCGAAGCTGCGCAGCTTGCCCTCGCAATCATACCAGCGGGGCAGCGAGTAGCTGCCGCTGACCGTGACGTCCACTGCACGCTGCCTGAGGAACTCTGCGACGGACATGAGGTGCCAATGATGTTCGGGATTGCTTCCGTAATTCCACGGTAGCTGTCAAATTCTAAGCAAATGATACCAGCGCACAGGAGCAGGGGTAAATTTCCGGTAAACGCGCGCTTCGCACGCCCGGCGGAAAGCGCGGCATAAGGACCCGTTATGCTGCAGGCCAGCTCACAACATCGTCATTGATGGCGCAGTGAAGCAACGACGCGCCGCGGCGCCTAGAGAGCTCCGAACAGCACCAGCAAAGCCAACGCGCTGACGGCCATTGCGAACTGGATCGTCGTCCATGTCAGGCCGTTCGAGCTGATCTGCAATCCCAGCGGCGGCAACGCGCGCCGCATCGCCAGCGCCGTGAAGGCTTCGACGATGGCGAGCAGGAGGGCGATGCCGGCGATGAAAGACCACGACTCAGCTGGAGGCATCCATGGCGCGAGCCAGGCCGGGACGGAGCCTTTCAAAGTGGCGAGCAACGCGAACCAGCCGAACCAGAATGCCGAGCGCTTGACGATGTCGGGGCCGATCGTTTCGGGCTCGAGGCGGATACCGATCGTTGCCAGCGCGCTTTCGATGCGCTCGCCGTCGGTCAGGACGACGAACGCGCCGAGATAGAGCGGAATGCGCGACTGGAAGAGCAGGGCGAGGATACCGAACAGGATAACGTGGCCAATGAGGTCGCCGACCACGTTCTTGGCGCTCTCGCCTGACGGCACGAGCGCGGCCGGCGCAGAATCTGGCTGCGGCTGCGCAAGCGACCTGGCGCGCGCCATGTGCTGCAGCGTTTTGGCGCGCCGGTCCGATGGATGCTGGTGGGGTTGGCTCAGCCATGGCGGAAGGCGCGGCGTCATTGCGGACGTGTCGGACGAACCTTCAATCTCGGGAATACGCTGTGCCATGGGACCGGTTCCAACTGACATTGGTCGGTGGCGAGCAGCGGGAAGGTTCATGCGGGAGCGGCGGAAATTGCAGCCGGGCGGTCGTGGCGGCTCAGTGCGCCGCCGCGTGCACTGGCGCTCCCTAGCGGAATCGAACCGCTCTCTCCACCGTGAAAGGGTGGCGTCCTAACCGATAGACGAAGGGAGCAAACGCAGGGCCCTGCCGTTATCCCCGGCACAGCCGCTGGCCGGCCGAGTCGAGCCCGGCGGCTTGCAGCGGGCGAACGTATAGTGGCCTTTCTGGCTCCCGGCAAGCCGTCCGGGACGGTCTTTTGGCCCCGGTGGACAGCGCCGGCGCCGGGGTGATCCGGAGGCGATTTCAACGGTTTCTTAGGGTTCCCTGAGTAGCGCTGGAGCGGGAGATCTTTGCCAATGCCACCGCCGAAAAAGCGCGCAGCCCGCAAGCTGCTGTCGCAGCATGCCTGGATCACCCTCGACGGTGGCTTCGCCGCGCGGCATTGCCTGGTCCAGGACATCTCGGATTCGGGCGCCAAGATCACGCTGGACGAGGACGCGAGCCAGCTCCCGGGCGTGATCCGGCTCGCCTTCGCGCGCGATGCACGCACCGGGCGGAGCTGCCAGGTGGTCTGGCGCCGCGGCAAATCCGCCGGCATCAAGTTCATCTGATCGCGGCCGCGGCCGCCCCGATGGCGCGCGGCGCCCGTCCGGGCTAGAAGGCCGCCATGCGCGTGTCGCTCCTCATCCTGATCCCGTTCTTCGCCACGTCCGCCGCCGCGGCGGAAGCCCTGCGTCTGCCGCCTGCCGAGCAGCCGAAGGCAGGCACGGCCGTGCCGCTGAAGGATGCGGCCGGGAAGGCACGAGCGGGCTCCTGCGCCACTTACGGCCCGCGCTTCGTCATGGTGGAGGGCGCCGGGACCTGCGTGAAGATCGGCGGCTCGATCAGCATCGACACCACCGTGAGGCGCTAGAGGCCCATGCCAGTGGATCTGCTGCGCCTCGACCTCATCGTTCCCGTGCTGATGTATTGCGCGCTGCTGTGGTGGGTCGGCCGCGGCCTGAGCTGGACGGCGCGGCTGGCGACCGCGGTGGTGACCTTGGTGCTGATCGTCTGCGTGCTGCTGGTCGAGCGCGGCTGGCGCTGAGCCAAAACAAAAACGCGAAAACAACCCCATGCAAAGTAGCGTCAAGTGCTGAGTTGGCGCCGGAGGATTGCGCCGAAGCGCGGATTCATCGCGCTCTCACCGCGGCTTATGCAGCCCTGCCGGCTCACGACATCGGCGGTGCGACATGCTGTGCAAATCCGGGCCGTTTGCCGAGCTCGGCGAGCCAGCGCGTCAGGTGCGGCTGTGCCGGCCGGGTGATGCCCTCGACGCCGAGCCATCGGCGGGCATAGGAGCCGAGCGCGATGTCCGCGAGCGTGAACGCATCGCCCTCGATGAAGCGGCGCGAGGAGAGCAGGCGGTCGGCGATCGCCCAGACCTCGGCGGCGGCATCGGCATCGCGCTGCACCTGGATCATGTCGCGCTCGGCGGGCGCCGTGCGCACGATGCCCCAGAACACCGGGCGGTCGACCGGCTGCACCGTCGACAGCGTCCAGTCGAGCCAGCGGTCGACCGATGCGCGGCTCTTCGGCGCCTCCGGGTAGATCGGCGTGCCGCTTCCATGCGCGAGGCAGAGATAGCGCATGATCGAGTTGGACTCCCACAGCACGAAGTCGCCCTCGGCCAGCGTCGGGATCCGCGCATTGGGGTTCATCGCGAGATAGTCGGCCTCGCGGGTCCGGCCGTAACTCATGCCGGCGTCGATACGCTCATAGGGCAAAGCGAGCTCAGTGAGGCACCACAGCACCTTCTGCACGTTGACCGAATTGGCGCGGCCCCAGATCGTCAGCTTGGTGTCAGGCATGGAGCGTCTCCCGCGGCGTTGTCGCTTGCCGCGGGTGATAGCGGAATTCGCCGTTCGGAGCGATGCGCGATTGCGGCGCGCCTCTCATGCAAAAAGCTCCGCCCGAGGCGGAGCTTTCGTTGCGAAACAAACCGGCAAGTTGAACCCGTCGCTCAGCGGCCGAAGAACAGCCACAACAGAATGATCACCGGGATCGGCACGCCAAGCATCCACAATAGAATTCCGCGTCCCATGATTTTCTCCTCCAATCGCATTGTCGGAGAGTGAACGCAGGCGGCGAGGGCTTGTTCCAGCGTCTCGAACCTACCAGTGGCCGGTGTTGGGCATCGACGCCCAGGGCTCCTGCGGCGGCTTCGGCTCGCCCTTCTGCAGCAGCTCGATCGAATGCAGGTCCGGCGAACGGACGAAGGCCATGTTGCCGTCGCGCGGCGGACGGTTGATGGTGACGCCGGCCTTCATCAGCTGTGCGCAGGTGGCGTAGATGTCGTCGACCTCATAGGCGAGATGGCCGAAGAAGCGATCCTCGCCATACTTCTCCTCGTCCCAATTCCAGGTGAGCTCGACCAGCGGCGCGCCGCGCGACTGCGGTTGCGCCTTCAGCGCCTCGAGATCGTCCGCCGAGCACAAGAACACCAGCGTGAACCGCCCCTTGTCGTTCTCGATCCGCCGCACCTCCTTCAACCCGAAAGCATCAACATAGAATTTCAGCGCGACATCGAGATTGCGCACGCGCAGCATGGTGTGGAGGTATCGCATGGTTGTTGCTCCCTGGAACGGGTGGGGTTTTGCTTTGGGCCGGGACGGCGGGGACAGGAGATAGCAGGAAACGGGCAGGAGGGGCAGGGGGCGGGCGCGCCAGGGGAAGCGGCTGGTGGAAACAGACCAGCCAAGCGTGGACCGAATCCGCAGAGCCTGCGGGTGAGCAGGCCAGCACTGTCACCATAATCTTGCTCATGCTGAGGGGCGACGGCTGATGAATTTGATCCACCGTCACCGAACCCCAACGCCGGCGGCGCGACCAATTGCTATGCTTCATGCCCTGCTTAGCGCGATCGTGGATATTCTCCTGTCTGCCGCATGGAGCGCGATCGTCAGGTTCTTCGGCCTGGAAAACGCCGTCGAGATCGCGACGGCCGTCTTCGGTCTTGTCTGCATCGCGATCGGCTCTGTGGTCTTGTTGTTTGGGCACTAACGGGGGAGCGTCGTGAAGACGATCACACTGCTTGCGGTGGCGGCCGTGGTGCTGCTGGAGGTCTTCGGCCCGACGTCGAGCGTCGGCGGCTCGATGAGCTTCATGCTGGTGCTTGCCCTCGTCGTGCTGGCTGTCGCGATTTACGAGGCCTGGTCGAACGGACGCGGCGCAATCGGCTGGGTCGTCAACATCGTCGCCGCCGCCTTTGGCGGCCTGCTTGGGGTTGCGCTCATCGGAATGGGCATGGACGCGATGCTGCCGTACCTTCAGCTCGAAGGTTCGCTCGCGTCCTCGCAAAATCCGGTGAAGTATGTCGTGGTCACACTCGTTGCGATCGTCATCGTGCTGGGATCATGGATCCCGCTCCAGATCGTCAACCGGCTTCGCGACTAGCCGAAGCATGGGGGGTGTCAGTTGCGGGGCGAGGCGGCCGAACTGCTCGGCCCGCAGGGTTCGCCCGGCGATGCAGAGCATCGCCCGGCAATGGCCGCTGGAGCCGCCGCCTTCGATCAGGCCGCAATGCGTTGTTCGACCGGGGCCGTCAGCAGCTTGAGCGCCTGGGCGTGTTGCAGGTCGGGGACCGCGATCGCCGTGTGGCTGTAGATCGCATGGCTGCGTGATGTTGCAATCCTGTCCAGGATCTCTTTGCCCTTGATGACGTGAAGGCCCATGCCCTCGTCAGTGGGGAAGATTGCCAGCACCACGTCATAGGCCGCGATGACGGCCCTGAGTGCTTCGGCCTTGTCCTCGGCGACGTCGACGAAAACACGAACATCAGCCGCGAGTTCACGCAGCTCGTCAAAATCCAGCACTGTGGGGTTACTCCAACGCAACGAGACTGAATGGAGCTTGGCGGCGTTGGGTTACTGAAGTGTCAACAAGGCGTGCCGAGCCACAAGTTTCACGACGAGGTGACTTCACGCTCTAGCGCTTTGCTTCGTCCTTGCGAAGCCGGGCCTCCGCGGCCTCGTCCACGAGGTTCAAGGCGAGGCCGTCATAACTCAGCTTGAGCCCGCGGCCGACGATCCATGTCCATCCCTCCCGGTCCTTGATGGCCTGCGCGTTGAACTGGTCGGAGATCGATTTGACGGCGGCGTCCTGTGCCCCCGGATTGTTCAACTCCGCCTTGACGCGCCAGATCGGGTGCCTGGCGTCGGCCTCCTCGCTGTCGACCGTGACCTTGGCGCCGTTGATGTCGCATTCGAAGGTGTAGGAGTCGCGGCTCCGGCGGCAGAGATAGCGGCGTTGACTGACGAGCTTGCTGGTCTCGTCGAATGTCATCCCGGGCGAGAAGCCGAAGATGTCAGACTTCTTCACGAGGGCGAGGGACGCAGGCTTCAGGAAGCTCGGCTGGATCGCGACGAGGGCTGCGACGGCCACAACGATCAAACCTGCGATGACGATAGCGACCTTCATGAGCACCCCACGAGAAACCTTCAGACCATTATAGGCAGCCGGGCCGTTCTACCATGCCCCCAAAAGCGAAAACCCCGCCTGGGGGAAGCGGGGCTTTCTGGTGGGGTGAAGCTTGGGGATTTCTTTGGGGACTTCAATGATATGACGCGCCAGCCGCAAAATGGTTCAAACGGAAAACGGAAGGTCCTGCGGCATCTTCACAGGAAGTAGGGAACCCCGCAGAACCCCTGCTTGCGTTTTCGGCCTCGATGGGTTCTAAGCCCCGTCACTTCATGACCACTGGCATGAAATCAGCGCGCCCCCGCGCTTCAGGCCGCGTCCCCAGCAGAGTTGCTCGCGCCCACAAAAGGAATTCAGACATGGCGAAGATGACGAAGACTCAATTGATTGATGCAATTGCCGAGGGCACGCAGCTTTCGAAGAACGACGTGAAGTCGGTGATCGAGTACATGGCGACGGTTGGTTACAAGGAGCTCAACGAGTCCGGCGAGTTCGTCATTCCCGGTTTCGTGAAGATGTCGGTCGTGAACAAGCCGGCGACCGAAGCCCGCATGGGCGTCAATCCCTTCACCAAGGAGCCGATGCAGTTCGCGGCCAAGCCGGCGAGCAAGTCGGTCAAGGCCTCGCCGCTGAAGGTGGCCAAGGACTCCGTCTAAGGACTCCGTCTAAGGCGCTGGCGATGTCGTTGCGGCGGGCGATGCTGCAACGATCAATGGCTGAAGACAAGGTGATGCTCGGCGACGGCGATGCCGAACGTCACCACGACGATCAGGACGAACCACAGAGCGCGCCGGTCGGTTCGTCCCGGCGCGCTCTGCGGTTTCCCGCAAGCCGGACAGACCGAAAGGCCGATCGGGATCTCGGTCTCACAGAACTCGCAGATCATCGGCGCCTCGATCGTGAAGGGCGCGGGGCATCGGCTCTGGGGCCGAACGCGGAAACGCGGGATGCCGCCTCATTCGGCCGGTCAATGCGAATGTTGGAAGATTCGTTCCCGTTACGACCCGCTGCACCTGGGCAGGCAGCCGTTGCCCTCAAAGAAAAACCCCGCGCTTTCGCACGGGGCTCTTCTGGCTGACGGCATTGGGATTTCAGCGCCTGGCCGCCAGCCGTATTTCTAACTTAAAGTTGAAAACCCAAAAAGCAACAGCGCCGCGATGACGGAATATGTTCGTTCACCGCAGCGCTGCCATATGACTGGGCGCTGAAATCCCCAGCTTCCATGGGTCCTGGCGGCGTTGAAAAGGTTCAACGCGACATGCCGGAAATCGCGCGCGAGGGACTGGACTTTTTGTTCTCATTTTGTTCTAGTGAGCCGCCTTAAGGACCGCTTGGGAGGTGGACTCATGACCGTCGAAAAACAGCGCGAAGTGATCAGGCTCTGGAACGAGCTCAGGAAGCTCGAGGGCCCGGCCGCGGAAGAGCTCCGCATCCAGATCCTGGAATGCTTCTCGGAAAAGGAAAAAGTGAAGCGGGCGGCTTGATCTGTTCTGGCGGACGCCGACGACACCAGGGGACCCGGCAAGCGCCGTCTGGTCTGACGGCTCGCGCTTGATCGGCGGCTTGCGCAGGGGCGACGAGGCGACCAACTTGAAGTTCGTCTCGGCGGGTGTGGTTGCCGGCGCGAGCATTCGCCGCTGATGCTTCAGGAACGAACATGTGCCGTCAGCGTTCGGCCTGCATGACATGCCCGCGATGCGCCAAGCCGATGATGGCGACGTCCGCCAACAGCTTTCGATGCGAACCTTGCCGCGAGATCGTCATCGTGTTTGCGGTCGTCTCGAAATTCCTGCCGCCGAAGATTGTGCCGACGGCGAGTCACGCCGCTGAAGAGGTTGCGTCGCGCGCTTTCATCGATCGTTAGGAATCGCTTCGCACTGATTTTTCCGACTCCGATTCGTTCCTTGAGAACGAAATGGAGTCGGATGCAGAACATGTTGCGCCTGCCGCGCGCGATGCGGCCACACACATCAAGACGAGACAACGTGATGCTTCGCACAGTCCCGCCCGCGCCTCCTCCGTAAGGAGTGAGGCGAGGGAGAGCGACATGAATGCGTGCTGGTTTCTCGCCGAGATCGCGAAAGTGTTCTGGTACGATCGACACCCACGCTTGCGCAACGGCAAGCCGTCGGTGCCGCAAGTGCCGCCGCCGGGATCGAAATCTCCCGAGGCCTCGTCTCCCGATGCGACGTGAGCCGATCGTCGTGCCTGCGCGCACGTTTTGTTAAGAGTTGCTCCGCGCCGATTTCTTCAATTCCGATTCGTTCTTCGAGAACGAAATGGTGTCGAAGCTGGAACAAAGCCGGTCGCCAGGCTGCGGTCGCTTCGGCTTCCTGCGATATGGCAAGCGGCTCGCTGGAAATCGCAGGCGCTCCGCAAACTCCTAACGATCATTTGCGCGGAAGCCGATAACCCTATTCGGTTAGGTTAAAAGCCCAATCGCGTTGCGCTTGTCGCTCGTTGCGGTAGGTGTCTGGCAAGGACAAGCAAGAAACGACCTTTGCCAAGAAGCATTTTATCATGACACCTTTTTCAGAGCCGTCCTTTTACCAAGGCGACCGACAGACCTACCGGCGCGTCGCCATCGTCGGCGCGCTGTTCTGTCTCGCTTTCCTGGTGATCAGCTTCTCGCTGCGGCCGCAGCTCGAGGACACGCGCGTCGCGGTCAAGGCCGACCGGCTGGTGCGCACGGCGGGCCAGGCGGCGCACGCCAATTAAAGAGGCGCTAGCGATCGTCGCTGTACATGCGATCGTCTGCCGGCAACTGCGGGCTCGCGGTGCCGCGCGAGGCGAGCGCCACGAAACCGGCATAGCCGGACAAATTGAGCAAAACTTCGAGCCACGCGGGCATGTCGGGCCTCTTCCGCTCTCTGCGTGAAGGGGGATTCAACGTCCGCGCGCATTTCTGGTTCCGTGCTCTTGCCAAGAAATGCGGAAGAAATTCGAAGGAAACTCAAAGCGGAGAAGAGGGGTCGAGCCGGCGGCCGAGGGTCGCGACGGATTCGCTCGACGGCTGCTCTTTCAGGAACTCGGCGATCGCCCGCGCCAGCTCGCCGTCGCTCATCGGCGTCGGCGGGGGGTGCAGCGTCCCGACACCGAAGCTGCGAACGATCTCATCGTAGTGCTGATCGTCGGATCTGGGAACCAGCCTGCGGATTCGGGCCAGCAAAGCGGATAACGGCAAACTCTCCTCCTCGGTCGTTCGCCCCGCTGGCAGCAATCGTGGTCTGCTGCCATCTGCTCCCGTGAAACTGAAAACCCCGCCAGCATCGCGGAGATGCTGACGGGGCTTCGTGCTGTCGCCTCGACCCGGATGGCGGAGGCTCCCGCACTTGAGGAGGCAATCCCCGGCCGGCGATTTCGTTCCGGCTGGGTCGACCTTTTTTGCTGTGGCCGGTTCCGCGCCCTGCGCGCAACCATCGCAGGCGCTCGTCGTTATCTCCGCGAGACGCGAAGGAGGAGAGCATGAAAAAAACACTGGCAGTTCTGGCCACCGTCGCAGCCGTTGGCGTGACCGCGGTTGCGGCCCCTGCGCCTGCCGAGGCGCGCGGGCGCGGCATTGGCCCGGGCCTCGCATTCGGCCTCGCCGCCGGCGCGATCACCGCGGGTGCGGTCGCAGCGTCCCATCCGTACGGCTATTACGGCCCCCGCTACGGCTATTACGACGGCCCCGACTATTATTACGGGCCGGGCTCCTACGCCTATTACGGCGGCGGACCGTACTACCGGCACCACCGCCACTGGCGCCACTGGTAGTCTCTTTCAAGCGAAAAGCCCGGAGCGATGCTCCGGGCTTTTTTCACGTGCATTGATCGGGACGTGAATTACGGCCAGAGCGAGGGCCGTTCGACCTTGCGGGCGTTCTCCAGGGTCGACACGAAATACTCTTCGCGCTCGCGCTTGAATTTTTCCTGCGTGGCACGGAAGGCGGCGACACGGGCGGCGATTTCGTCGCGCTCACGAGCTTTGCGTTCTTCGTCTTCGGTCATGACCATCCCCTCGGGTTTACTTAACTCAACTCAAGCGCTGCCGCCGCATCATCTTGAGTCGCATTGACCCATCCATTGGGGCTCCTGAATGGGGCGTCAATGGGGAGGAGGCATTGCAGGATTGTGATATGCGAAGGTCGGAAAAAATTGCCGAGCATCTCGCGTTAGCGCTTGATAAGAGCGTCAACAATCTTGCCGCTTGTGCATGATGCTTGTCAGGCGAAACGAATCGGAGGCCGCGATTGATTGCATCGGATCTTCAGAGCGGCGTTGAACGGCTCGGCGACATGATCGCCGAGGCAAGGGTCATCGTGCCGTTCACCGGCGCCGGCATCTCGACCGAATGCGGCATTCCCGACTTCCGCTCGCCGGGCGGAATTTGGACGCGCAACCGTCCGATCCCGTTCGACGAATTCGTCGCGAGCCAGTCAGCGCGGGACGAGTCCTGGCGCCGCCGTTTTGCGATGGAGGAGGTCTTCGCGGCGGCAAAACCCGGCCGCGGCCATCGGGCGCTGGCCTCGCTCTACCGCGCCGGCAAGGTTCCCGCCATCATCACCCAGAACATCGACAATCTGCACCAGGCCTCCGGCTTCGCCGGCGAGCACGTGATTGAACTTCACGGCAATACCACTTATGCGCGTTGTATCGGATGCGGGCAGGCCTATCCGCTCGACTGGGTGAAGCGTCGCTTCGACGGCGACGGCCTCGCGCCAAACTGCACCGCGTGCGGTGAGCCGGTGAAAACCGCCACGATCTCCTTCGGCCAGATGATGCCCGATGATGAAATGCAGCGCGCGACCGCATTGTCGCAGGCCTGCGACCTCTTCATCGCGATCGGTTCCTCGCTCGTGGTGTGGCCCGCGGCGGGCTTTCCGATGATGGCGAAGAACGCCGGTGCACGTCTGGTGATCATCAACCGCGAGCCGACCGAGCAGGACGACATTGCCGATCTCGTCATCCACCACGACATCGGCGAAGCACTCGGGCCCTTTGTCGGCAATTGAGGCATCAATTTGATTCGCGGCTGTGCAAGCTGTTCATAGGTTCCGGCGAATCTCTTTTTTATCTATGCCTCGCAACCGGGAGTGTTATCTTTTGAGTCGAAAGATTCGCGTCGCGTCCAGTTGAGAAGGTTCTCGAAAGACGCGTGATTCGATACCGCTGCTGAGGCGGGTCGCATGACAGTGTGGGGTCCGGGGTTATGGGGTCGTCGGACGGATTTGAGTCCAAGAAGCTCGGGGTTCCCGGGCAGGGGGCATCGCCCGGGCGGATCACGCCGGGCGAGCACGGCAGTGCCGGTCGCGAGAGCGGGCTCAGTCCGTTCAGCGGGCTCGGCGAGACCAGCGCCAATCTCGTTGAAGTCCACGGCGTCATCAAATGGTTCGACGCCTCCAAGGGCTATGGCTTCATCGTTCCCGACAATGGTTGGCCGGACGTGCTCCTACACGTTACCGTGCTTAGGCGCGACGGCTTCCAGACCGCCTATGAAGGCGCCCGCATCGTCGTCGAGTGCATCCAGCGCGCCAAGGGTTACCAGGCGTTCCGCGTGGTTTCGATGGACGAGTCGACCGCGATCCATCCGGCGCAGATGCTGCCGCCGCGCACCCATGTCACGGTCACCGCGACCAGCGGGCTGGAACGGGCCCAGGTCAAATGGTTCAACCGGCTGCGCGGCTTCGGCTTCCTGACCTGCGGCGAGGGCACGCCCGACATCTTCGTGCACATGGAGACGCTGCGCCGCTTCGGCATGACCGAGCTCAGGCCCGGCCAGTATGTCCTGGTCCGCTTCGGGCCCGGCTCCAAGGGCATGATGGCGGCCGAGATCCATCCCGAGACCGGATCGCCGGGATTGCAGTCGCACTAAGCGCGAGGAGACTCGCGCTCTGGCGTCCAAGTCCCTGCAAGCTTTCAAATCCCCCAAGCTTTATTTCCCGCAATCGTGAGCAGGGCCGCGTCGGCAGACCGGTGCGCCTCTGGCTTTTCCGGCGACCGCCGCGTAAGGACTGGTCCAGTCCCACGCCTCGAGTGCCCCCATGAATCCTGATCGAAAGGCTGTCTGGTCCGCCCTGAAGGGCTGGCTTGCCGCCATCCTCGTCATCGCCGGCTGTGCTGTTGCCGGCGCGCCCGCCGGCGCCGCCAGCTTCCAGCCGCTCGAGATCGTCACCAAGAACGGCGTGCAGGTGTTCTCGGTGGAAGTGGCGACGACCGAGGAGGAGAAGCAGACCGGCCTGATGTACCGCAAGGAGCTGGCGGACGGCAAAGGCATGCTGTTCGACTTCAACCCCGAGCAGGAGGTGTCGATGTGGATGAAGAACACCTATGTCTCGCTCGACATGATCTTCATCCGCGCCGACGGCCGCATCCTGCGCATCGCCGAGAATACCGAGCCGATGTCGACCAAGATCATCTCGTCCCGGGGGCCCGCCCGGGCCGTGCTGGAGGTGGTGGCGGGAACAGCGCAGAAATACGGCATCCGCCCCGGCGACCGCGTCGGCCATCCGCTGTTCGGCAGCAAATAGGCGGGCGGGCGAGCGCCTGCCGGACCCTGGAAGCTTGCCGGCGCTTTGGAAGCCTTGCTGGCGCTTTGGAAGCCTTGCCGGCGCTTTGGAAGCCTTGCTGGCGCCTTGGGAAGCGTGTATCGACGGGGCTCGCCGGACATTCGGGGTATAGCGCAGCCTGGTAGCGCGGCAGTTTTGGGTACTGCAGGTCGTTGGTTCGAATCCAGCTGCCCCGACCAGTCCCGAGGGTGAATCTCCTGGACTTTTTCCATCCGACCTCCGACGTGATCTGACAGGCGGCGTTTCCGCGACTTCGGCGCGATGTTTCAAGCGGTTGCGGCGCGCTGACCGGGACAGAATTTCCGACGCAGCATCGAACCTTTCGCTGTCGCCACAGACATATGTGTATTGGGGATTTCAGCGCCCAATGTCTAAACGGACGCCGCCAAGCGATGATATTCCGCTTGAGCGGCGTTGCGCTTTTCGGCTGCCGCCTTTTCGGATCCGGCCAATCAGCTCGAGGCGTACCAGCCGAGCGGAAACGGCAGCAGCGGCCATATCCCGTGGTTGTCGTTGGCGGCTTTCGTCGGTTCTTGCGCCGGCGTCCTTGCGATTGGCGCAGGAGGTGTCGATCGCAGCGCCAGGCGCAGACGTTCACACTGCAAATTCATTGTGGTCGCCCTGACGAGATTCTCGAAATTTCAATTCACAAAATTGGACGTCAGCTCAATCAAATCGCCACGCGCCCAAGATGGCGCGGTCATTCTCAAATCGTGCGCGTATTGTAGATAAGTCGGCGCCGGCTTTCAACCGATCTCGGCCCCAGGCCGGGAGAAGTAAGGTTGACCGGTTAGGTTAAGGATGAGCGGTTGTTGCGGCCGCTTCGGCGATCGTTATCAGATCGATTCCGGCTCGCGATGGGCTGCCTGCAATTCGTGCTCACACAAGGTCACGGTTCGTCGCAGCGCGCGTATCCTGTGAGTTCTGCGTCATGTCTTTCGATCGCAACTTCAAAACCGTCGGTCCGCAATCGAGCTGGAGCGAGATCTGGCACCTCTGGACCGTGATCGTGCCCCGCCGCTCGATCAACGGGCAACTCGTGGTCGGCAAGGTCTGGCGCCGCCATGACGGCCGCGACTGGATCTACAAGAAATTCACCGAGTTCGACGGCGAAGAAGCCGCATGAGGCGCGACGAACCATCGTCGCGCCTTGGGCCATTGCTGAGGCCATCGATCTTGGCCCATGGCGGCTGAAGGCCGCGCTTCAACCGCCAGGCGTTGCCGGATCAGGCCGCCTTCGCCGCGGCTGCCGCCGGCTTGGGTGGCGGTGGCTTCAGCGGCTTGTCCTGCTTCTTCGACCACGAGATGTAATAGGCCACCGTCGTCATGATCGCGATGCCAGCGACGCTGACGAAGATCTGTGCGAGCAGCGAGCCCGAGCTCATCGACAGCTCGAAATGGCCGACGAACGACAGGAACACGCCGACGCAGAACACGGCGAGCGACTGCTGGCCGCAGACGATCAGGGGATCGAACACCTTCCATTCCAGTCCCGGCCATTCCTTCGGCACGAAGCGGATCACCAGGATCACGATCACGACGAAGTGGAGGAAGCGGTAGGGCGCAAGGTTGGTCTTGTCGTTGGGATTGAAGGCCGAGAACAGCCATTCCGGGAACATGCCGCCGAACGCGGGGAAGCGGCCGGCCATGGTCATGACCAGCGCGAACAAGAGATAGGCGAGACAGAGATAGAGTGTGATCGGCGCGTTGATCAGCGTCATCGAGCGCCGCGCGCCGCCCATCGCGCACCAGGCGCCGAACACGAACAGCACCTGCCAGCAATACGGGTTGAAGTACCACTGGCCGGCCGGATAGGCATTCAGATTCCAGCCGAAGTGACGCGCCGCCAGCCACAGCACGATCGCCAGCACCATCGTCAAATCGGGCTTGCGCAGCATGAACCACAGCACCGGCGGGAACAGGCCCATCAGCACGATGTAGAGCGGCAGCACGTCGAGATTGAGCGGCTTGAAGCGCAGAAACAGGCCCTGGCGTAGCGTCTCGGTGGCGTTGTCGACGAGGCCGGCGACGTTGAACTCGTTGATCATCTCGCTATCGCCGAAGCGCAGCGCCAGATAGCTGATCGAGGCGATATAGATCACGAACAGGATGATGTGGGCGACGTAGAGCTGCCAGACCCGCTTGGTCAGCCGGGTGGCGCCGACCAGGAAGCCACGCTCCAGCATCATCCGCGCATAGACGAACGAGGCGGTATAGCCGGAAATGAACACGAACAGGTCGGCGGCGTCGGAAAAGCCGTAATTGCGCGTCGTGACCCAGTTCACGACGTTGTCGGGGATGTGGTCGAGGAAGATCGCCCAGTTGGCGACCCCGCGAAACAGGTCGAGCCTGAGGTCACGGCCTTTTTCAGGGAGCGTGGCGTTGATGTTCAGGAAGGCCATGCGACGGAAGCTCTCGGAGGGGCGGTTACGCTGATGTCGGCGAAGCAGTGCCGCCGGGCGGGACCCCAGCGCGAACGGCGGGTACGCAATTGTCACGGTGCAGCATAATGACTATACCGTCGGAGAAGGTTGCCCGGGGCCGGAATCACCGATCAGTTCCCAATCGGTGTCTGTATACTATCCCTGAGGTTTCCACCAACTGCTACCGTGACGCATCGAAATCGAACGAAAAGACGAAGAGGCCGGACCGCCAATGACCGCACGCATTTTCAAGCCCGCCAAGAACGCGATGCAATCCGGCCGGTCCAAGACGAAGGAATGGCAGCTCGACTACGAGCCGGAGCAGCCCCGCTCGGTCGAGCCGCTGATGGGCTGGACCTCGTCGGGCGACATGAAGCAGCAGATCACGCTGCGCTTCCACAGCAAGGAAGAGGCGATCGCCTATTGTGAGCGCAAGGGCATCGCGTACCAGGTGATCGAGCCGCAGGATTCGATCCGCCGCCCGGCCGCCTATGCCGATAATTTCTCCTTCCGCCGCGGCGAGCCTTGGACGCATTGAGGGGCGGCTGCTGCGACGTTAATCGACGTGATGTACTCGTCATGCCGGGCCCGTCCCGCCTGCGCGGCCGAAGCCGCTTCGGCGAGGCGAAGGCCCGGGCATCGACGTTTTGGGCGCGTGAACGAACATGCGTGGCCGGGACAGGCCGCCATGACGGTGGGGGAGGCATTCCTCCCGAACGCGATGGCGTCGCGCCCCGGGTTCGGACCCTTGGCACCAATTCCGCCGCGTGCTTCGCTGCCCCGCATGACACGACCATGACGAGGGTACGGCTATGGCCGGGCGTGACCAGCTCGACGGCGTCGATCTAAAAATACTGTCCGAGCTGCAGCAGGACGGGCGTATCCGCAACAACGAGCTGGCGCTGCGCGTCGGCGTATCCGCGCCGAACTGCCTGCGGCGGCTAAAATCGCTGTTCAGCCGTGGCGTGATCCGGGCGGTGCGCGCGGTCATCGACGAGCGGCGGCTCGGCTATGAGGTGGTCTCGTTCGTCTCGATCCAGCTCGGCAGCCAGGCCCAGCCGGTGCTGGAGGCGTTCGAGAGCTCGATCGCCGCGATCCCGCGCATCCAGCAGTGCTGGCGGATCTCGGGCGACACCGACTATCTCCTGAGATGCGTGGCGCCGAGCGTCGAGAGCATGCGCCAGCAGCTGCTGCATTTCGCGGCGATGCCTGACGTGAAGAACGTTCGGAGCTTCCCCGTGCTGGGTGTCGCGAAGGATGTGCCACTGCCGTTGCAGAACGTCGCGGCGGCATCTGCGGGCTAGCGGCAGGCCACGCCCGAGGGCAGCCTGCACTGCACTTGCATCAATTGCGAAAGAGTTGGAGGCGATCGCCCTGGTGGCACTATAATGCTTATCAACTCACCTAATTGAGAAATGTGATTATCACATCCCAGCAATGCGCTGAGCCGTGATTGATGGTTCCCGTGGTTGGCCTACATGCGAGGTGTGAGCCTCAGCGCGCGTTGCGAGTCGAGGGCTCGCATGTGGGACTTCTTAAGCAGGAAAAGACATCATGACCTCGGTTTCGAAGACGTTCGCAGTTTCCGCCGCGACGCTGTTTGCGTCCGCGTTTCTGGTGCTGACGGCACCGACTGCGAAAGCGGAAGATTATTGCATCACGAACGGTGCCCAGGCCGCTCACGGCTGCGGCTATCCGACGATGGAAGCCTGCCGCGCCGCTGCCGGCGGTATCGGTGGAACGTGCGCGCAGAGCGGTGCGAAGAGCGCGACCGACTCTCTCGCCTATCAGCCGAAGCATTCGCAGTCGCGCAGCAAGCTTCGGAGCGGCGCGCAGACCAACTCGAATTGATCAGAGATAGGACTGGTGGTTTCGACCTTTACGGCCTTCGGGAGTGATCCCGGGGGCCGCAAACGTCTGAGGAGTACGGCGCCTCAGGGTGCTCGCCCTCTCGGCACGCACGGAAGACCGCGACGTGCTTTCCGGATGATGTCTTAGCGATACCGCCCGCGAAACTCGCGGGGACTGGCGCCGCTCCAGTTGCGGAAGGCGCGCGAAAAACTCTTCTCGTTGCGGAAGCCGGCGATCTCCGCGATGCGTTTGATCGGCGTGCGGCCTCGCATCAGCTCCTGTTTTGCCAGTTCGAATTTTGCCTCTTCCTTGAGGTCGCGCAACGAGGTGGCCTCCTCGCGCAGGCGCCGATGCATGGTGCGAGTGGAGAGCGCAAGCTCGCTTGCGACATCCTCGGCACCGAGACTGCGTCCGCGCGCATTGCGGAGCACGCGGCGGACACGCTCGACCAGCAGCCGGTCGCGTCGATAGGGCAGCACGGTCAACCGCAGCGCGCCCTTGAGCATGTTGTCGAGATCGGCCGGACTGCGCGTCAGCGGCAGCGATAGATAATGCTTGTCGAAGACGATCCGAGCGCAGTCCGCGTCGAAGCGGACGCTTTTGCAGAAGATGGTCGGGTAGACCGAAACGTGTCCCGGCTCAGGATAAGGGAATTCCGCCGCGCGTAGCGCAATCGCGGAATCGACCGCCCAGCAGGAGAAGCCGAGGGCGTAGCGGAGCAGAGTGACGAGGCAGAATTCGCGCAAGGGCCCGAGGTCGCGCAGTTCCCGGATCGAGACGACCGCGGTCTCCTCACTGAGCTCGAGATCGAGCAGCACGTCCTCGGTGAGCAGACGATGATGCCGGCACCAGCGCTTGAGCGCGACCTCCAGCGTCGGCGCCGTGATCGAGGCGCGGCACAGCATGCCGTAGGTACCGAAGGGCAGGCGGCGCGAGAACCAGCCGAGCGCCTCGTCGTCGAGCTCCCGCATGGCATGGCCCGCCAACGCCTCGAACTGGGCGGCGGTGATCCGCCCACCCGGAGAATTGACAAGGTCTGGCGCTACCTGTCCCCGCTGCAGCGCTTCGGCCGGATCCCGTCCGTATCGCGCATAGGCGGCAACCACGCCCCGCACGAAGGCGGTGGGGGTCACGGCGCGGCGCGAGGTCGCGGTGGCGGCTTGAAAAGGCATTGCGAACCTTTGGGAATTCCTCTCGAAAATCCTCGCCAAGTTTGGCGGAAAATGCAACCTTTTCGACCGCAAGAGGGCTTCGATCCGGCTAGGTTCGAAGGTCAAATACGGAGGAATCGCCTTGAACATCCCGAGCATCGACTTCGAACTGGGCGAAGACGTCGGCATGCTGCGCGACACGCTTCGCGCCTTCGTGGAGGCGGAGATCACCCCGCGCGCGGCCGACATCGAGAAGGCCAATCTATTCCCCGCAGACCTCTGGAAGCGCTTCGGCGACCTTGGCCTGCTCGGCATGACCGCGCCGGAGCAATATGGCGGCTCGAACATGGGCTATCTCGCCCACATCGTCGCCATGGAGGAGATTTCGCGCGGCTCCGCTGCCGTGGGGCTGTCCTACGGCGCCCATTCCAACCTCTGCGTCAACCAGATCCGGCGCAACGGCAATGACGCGCAGCGCCAGCGCTATTTGCCGAAGCTGATCTCCGGCGACTATGTCGGCGCGCTCGCCATGTCCGAGCCGGGCGCCGGCTCCGACGTCGTCTCGATGAAGTTGCGCGCCGACAAGCGCGGCGACCGCTACGTCCTCAACGGCTCGAAGATGTGGATCACCAATGGCGGCGACGCTGACGTGCTCGTCGTCTACGCCAAGACCGATCCGGCGGCCGGCCCGCGTGGCATGACCGCTTTCCTGATCGAGAAGGGCTTCAAGGGTTTTACCCACGGCCAGCATCTCGACAAGCTCGGCATGCGCGGCTCCAACACCTATCCCTTATTCTTCGACGAGTGCGAGGTGCCGGAGGAGAACGTGCTCGGCAAGGTGGGCGAGGGCGTCAAGGTGCTGATGTCCGGCCTCGACTATGAGCGCACGGTGCTGTCGGGCGGTCCGCTCGGGATCATGGCGGCCTGCATGGACGCGGTCGTGCCCTACATGCACGAGCGCAAGCAGTTCGGCCAGCCGATCGGCGATTTCCAGCTGATGCAGGGCAAGCTCGCCGACATGTATGCGACGTGGCAGGCCACTCGCGCCTATGTCTATGCGGTGGGACGCGCTTGCGACCGCGCCGACCACGCCCGCAGCTTGCGCAAGGATGCGGCGGCGGCGATCCTCTATTCCGCGGAGAAGGCAACGTGGATGGCCGGCGAGGCGATCCAGGCGCTTGGCGGCGTCGGCTACACCAGCGAATTCCCCGTGGGGCGTCTCTGGCGCGACGCCAAGCTCTACGAGATCGGCGCGGGGACGTCCGAAGTTCGCCGCATGCTGATCGGCCGCGAACTGATGTCCGAGACGGCTTAAAACCTTCACCTCATTGGAATCAACATGCCGCTCCATTCCAGCATCGATCCATCTTCATCAGACTTTTCGCGCAATGCAGAAGCCATGCGCACGCTTGTCGCCGACTTGCGCGAAAAGCTCGCCCAAGTCGCTGGCGGTGGCGGCGAGGCCTCGCGCAACCGCCACACCTCGCGCGGCAAGATGCTGGCACGCGAGCGCGTCGACCTGCTGGTCGATCCCGGCACCTCGTTTCTGGAGCTGTCGCCGCTCGCGGCCTATGGCCTCTATGGCGGCGACGTGCATTCGGCGAGCGTCGTGACGGGGGTGGGTCGTATTTCGGGGCGCGAATGCATGATCGTCGCCAACGACGCCACCATCAAGGGCGGCACTTACTACCCCATGACGGTGAAGAAGCATCTGCGCGCGCAGGACGTGGCGCGGCAGAACAATCTGCCCTGCGTCTACATGGTCGATTCCGGCGGCGCCTTCCTGCCGCTGCAGGACGAGATCTTCCCGGACGAGCGGCATTTCGGCCGCATCTTCTATAACCAGGCGCAGATGTCGTCCCAGGGCATTCCGCAGATCGCCATCGTGATGGGCTCCTGCACCGCCGGCGGTGCCTATGTCCCCGCGATGTCGGACGAGAGCATCATCGTGCGCAATCAAGGCACCATCTTTCTCGGCGGCCCGCCGCTGGTGAAGGCCGCGACCGGCGAGGTCGTCAGCGCCGAGGAGCTCGGCGGCGCCGACGTGCATTCGCGCCAGTCGGGCGTCACGGACCACTATGCCCAGAACGATGCCCATGCGATCGGCATCGCGCGGCGCATCGTCGGCACGCTGAAGCCGTCGGTGCGGCCGAACCTCAACATGCACAAGCCGCGCGATCCGCTGTTCGCGGCCGAGGAGATCTACGGCGTGGTGCCGGTCGACGGCAGAAAGCCGTTCGACGTGCGCGACATCATCGCCCGCGTCGTGGATGGCTCCGAGTTCGACGAGTTCAAGAAGCTCTACGGCACGACGCTGGTCTGCGGCTTCGCCCATATCTGGGGCTATCCGGTCGGCATCATCGCCAACAACGGCATTCTCTTCAGTGAGAGTTCACTGAAGGGCGCCCATTTCATCGAGCTGTGCTGCCAGCGCGGCATTCCCCTGGTATTCCTGCAGAACATCACCGGCTTCATGGTCGGCAAGAAATACGAGGCCGGCGGCATCGCGCGCGACGGCGCCAAGCTCGTGACCGCGGTTGCGACTGCCTCGGTGCCAAAGTTCACCGTCGTGATCGGCGGCTCCTATGGCGCCGGCAATTACGGCATGTGCGGCCGCGCCTACTCGCCGCGCTTCCTCTGGATGTGGCCGAACGCGCGCATCTCGGTGATGGGCGGCGAGCAGGCCTCGATGGTGCTGAGCCAGGTCCGGCGCGACAATATCGAGGCCAAGGGCGATAGCTGGTCGAAGGAAGAGGAAGACAAATTCCGCGAGCCCATCCGCGCACAATACGAGAGCCAGGGACACCCGTACTACGCGACCGCGCGGCTGTGGGACGACGGCGTGATCGACCCCGCTGACACGCGCCTCGTGCTCGGCCTTGGCCTCTCGGCGGCGTCGAATGCGCCGATCGAGCCGACGAAATTCGGCCTGTTCAGGATGTGATGCGATGGACCACTCAAAGCTCTACCGTCGTTTTCGCACGCTCCTGATCGCCAACCGCGGCGAGATCGCCTGCCGCGTCATCCGCACCGCGCGTGCCATGGGGCTGCGCACGGTCGCGGTCTATTCCGAGGCCGACCGCGACGCGATGCATGTCGCGCTCGCCGACGAGGCCGTGCTGCTCGGGCCGGCGCGGGCCCGCGACAGCTATCTCAATGTCGAGCGGCTGATCGAGGCCGCGCGCAAGACCGGCGCCGAGGCCGTGCATCCCGGCTACGGCTTCCTGTCGGAGAATGCCGAATTCGCACGGGCCTGCTTCGATGCAGGGCTGGTGTTCGTCGGTCCGACCGCCGGGATGATGACGGCGATGGGCTCGAAGTCCGGCTCGAAAGAGCTGATGGAGAAGGCCGGCGTGCCGCTGGTGCCCGGCTATCACGGCGAAGCCCAGGACGAGGCGACGCTTTCGAAGGCGGCCGACAAGATCGGCTTTCCCATCCTGGTGAAGGCGTCCGCCGGCGGCGGCGGCCGCGGCATGCGCATCGTGCGCTCGGCCGACGAGCTTGCGCCTGCGATCGTCAGCGCCAAGCGCGAGGCCAAGGCCGCGTTCGGCGACGATCGCATGCTGATCGAAAAGTATGTCGATAATCCCCGGCATATCGAAGTGCAGATCATCGGCGACAGCCATGGCAATCTGCTGTCGCTGTTCGAGCGCGAATGCACGCTGCAGCGCCGCCACCAGAAGGTGATCGAGGAGGCGCCGTCGCCGACGCTCAATCCCGCCCAGCGCGAGGCAGTCTGTGCCGCCGCGCGAAAGGCGGCCGGAGCGGTGAACTATGTCGGTGCCGGCACCATCGAGTTCGTCTCCGACGGCAAGGACGTGTTCTTCATCGAGATGAACACGCGCCTGCAGGTCGAGCATCCCGTGACCGAGCTGATCACCGGGATCGACCTCGTCGAATGGCAGCTGCGCGTTGCCTTCGGCGAGGCGCTGCCGCTGAAGCAGGACGACATCAAGCTCAACGGCCACGCCGTCGAGGCGCGCGTCTACGCGGAGAATCCGACCAAGAACTTCATGCCGTCGGTCGGGCGGATCTCGACCTGGCGGCTGCCCGCCGAGACCGGTGGCCTACGCATCGACGCCGGCTACCGCGAGGGCGATAGCGTCTCGCCTTACTATGACGCCATGCTCGCAAAAATGATCGCATGGGCGCCGACGCGGGATGTCGCGATCGAACGGCTGAACCGCGGGTTGGAAGAGTCCGATGTCCGCGGCATCGTCAGCAACATCCCGTTCCTGTCGGCGCTGATGACGCATCCGAAGGTGCGGACGAATGCGATCGATACCGGCTTCATCGAGCGTGAGCTGGCGGTGCTGACACAGGCCGCGCCGGCGCCGGGTGAGCTCGAACTGTGCGCCGCAGTGGCCGCTATCATCAGCGACGAGCAGCGGGCCGCCCAAGCGGAGGCGAATTCGCCCTGGCAAACCTTTGGCTGGCAGCCGGTCGGCCGCCGGCAGCGCAGCTTTGCCTTTCGCGTCGGTCACGGCCCCGAGCAGAAGATCGTGCTGAACTACGGCAGCGGCCCGTCCACGCTTGTCATCGGCGAACGCGAATTGGCGTTCGCGATCACGCCACGCGACGGCGGCTTCGACCTGACGCTTGACGGCGTCAAATCCTCGGTCGCCGCAGTCATCGCCGGCCATGAGCTTTACTTGCGCACGCGCAACGGCCGCTTCGACCTGCATTGGGTCGATCCGTTCGGCGGTGAGACCGAAGAGCAGACCGGCGAGGACAAGATCGCAGCGCCGCTGCCGGGCACCGTCGTCGCCGTGCTGGCCGAGGAGGGGGCCAAGCTCGAGAAGGGGGCGCCGATCCTGACGCTGGAAGTGATGAAGATGGAGCAGACGCTGCGCGCGCCCTATGCCGGCGTCTTGAAGTCCATCAAGTGCAAGGTCGGCGACATCGTGCAGGAGGGCGTCGAACTCGCGGTGGTCGATCCTGCGGGAGAGTGACATGAGCGACCCCGTCCGCATCATCGAAATGGGGCCGCGCGACGGCCTCCAGAACGAGAAGACGCCCGTCAGCGTCGAAGCCCGTATCGCCTTCGTCGAGGCGCTGGTCGCGGCCGGCCTCGATACGGTCGAGGTCGGGGCGTTCGTCTCACCCAAGGCGATCCCGCAAATGGCAAGCTCGGATGCCGTGCTGCGCGGCGTGAGCGGCATCAAGGGCGCCGAATTCCACGTGCTGGTGCCCAACGAGAAGGGCTATGACGCCGCGCGCGCCGCGGGCGCGAAAGTGGTCTCGGTGTTCGCGGCGGCGTCCGAGGGCTTTTCGCGCGCCAACATCAATTGCACCGTTGCGGAGTCCATTGAGCGGTTCAGGCCGGTGCTGGCTCGTGCCAAGGCTGACGGCGTCAGGGTGCGCGGCTATATCTCCTGCGTGCTGGGCTGTCCGTTCGACGGTGAGATCAAGCCGAAGGCCGTCGCCGATCTTGCGAGCACGTTGTCGGAGCTCGGCTGCTACGAGATCTCGCTCGGCGACACCATCGGCGTCGGCACGCCTGATAAGGCCAAGGAGATGCTGCGCGCGGTTGCCGCCAACATTCCCGCCGCCAAGCTTGCAATGCATTTCCACGACACCTACGGCCAGGCGCTCGCCAATCTCTATGCCGGCCTGGAGGAGGGCGTCCGCGTCATCGACGCCGCGGCCGGCGGCCTCGGCGGCTGCCCCTACGCGCCGGGCGCCACCGGCAACGTCGCGACCGAGGACGTCGTCTACATGCTCGAGGGCATGGGTGTCAGGACCGGCGTCGACATGGAGAAGCTGCTGGCAGCGACCAACGAGATGAGCGGCGTGCTGGGCAAGCCGCCGGTGAGCCGGGTCGCGTCCGCACTGAATGCGAAGAAGAAGCGGGCGGCTTCCTAATGTTCCGTCATTGTGAGCGCAGCGAAGCAATCCAGGCTGTCCCCGCGGAGGGACTCTGGATTGCTTCGCTGCACTCGCAATGACGGCGGAGCAAAGGCGCGTAGCGCTGTGCCCACCATCTCTCCGCGATCCCTGGCCTCGAACGGTGGGCACGCTGCGCTTTGCCCACCCTACGAGACTTGCCCTCAGGCGGCCTTCAGGCCGACATCCGGCAAACGCGGCCGGCTCTTCAGCGCCTTGGCCATCATCGCCTCGACCTCGGCCTTCTCCTGCGGCAGCAGCGCGAGGCGCGGCGGGCGGGTCAGCGCGGTACCACGGCCCATGATGTGCTCGCACAGCTTGATGCACTGGACGAGATCGGGGCGCGCATCGAGGTGCAAGAGCGGCATGAACCATTCGTAGAGCGGCATCGCCTCGGCGAAGCGCCCGGCCTTGGCCAGACGGAACAGCGTCTCGCCCTCGCGCGGGAAGGCGTTCGACATGCCGGAGACCCAGCCCACGGCGCCCATGGCGATGCTCTCGACGATGACGTCGTCGAGGCCTGCGAACAGCACGAAGCGGTCGCCGACCATGTTGCGGGTATCGATGAAGCGCCGCGTGTCTCCGGACGAATCCTTGAAGCAGACGACGGTCTCGACGTCGGCGAGCGTGGCGAGAATGTCCGGGGTGACGTCGTTCTTGTAGATCGGCGGATTGTTGTAGAGCATCACGGGCAGGTCGGTCGCGGAGGCAACGGCGCGGAAATGCGCGGCAGTCTCGTGCGGCTTGGACGAATAGACCAGCGCCGGCATCACCATCACCCCGTCGATGCCGACGCGCGCGGCTTCCTTCGCCGTCTCGACCGCAAATGCCGTGGTGAACTCGGCGATGCCGCACAATACGGGCACGCGGCCGGCGGCGACCGACTTGGCCGTCTCCACGATCGCGACCTTCTCCTTGCGCTCCAGCGAGGTGTTCTCGCCGACCGAGCCGCAGACGATCAGTCCGGAGACGCCGTCGCGGATCAGACCGTCCATCACCTTCGCGGTTGCATCGATGTCGAGCGAGAGATCGTCGTGGAATTGCGTGGTGACGGCCGGGAAGACGCCTTCCCAGGAAACGCGGCGGCTCATTGATTTGACTCCAAGTAAGATTGACGGCGGGGGGCTGGATCCGCCGGGCGTGGTGAAGAGGCTGACGGGTGGGATCAGAGCGTCGCGCCGACCTTGCGCAGCTCGGCGAGAACCGGTGCCTTGGGCAGCCAGATCTTGTCGAACTCGGCAATGACGGCTTCGGTGTCGCCGGCGGGGACCTGGCGGATCGGGATCGGCGCGTTCTTGAAATTCTCGATCAGCGCGGGCTCGTTGCCGGCGAGTTCGTCGATCTGCGCATCCAGCGTCGCCTTCACCGTCTTGGCGATCAGCTCGCGGTCGGCAGCGGGGAGCGACTGCCAGACCCGTCCGGAGACGACGGCCGCCATCGGCATGAAGACGGCATTCATCTGCAGGATCACCTTGGAGACCTTGTCGAAACGCTGGTTCCAGGAGAATTCGAGATCGGCCTCGAGGCCGTCGACCTGGCCGTTGGCCATGGCGTCGAACACCTGTGGCGTGGGGATCGGCGTCGGCGCAGCGCCGAGGGACGAGTAGAAGTCGCGATAGACCGGCGTCGGGTTGATGCGCAGCTTCATGCCCTTGATGTCGGCGAGCGTCGTCAAATCCTTGGACGAGAACACCGCGCGCATGCCGGTGATGCCCCAGCCAAGGCCGATGGTGCCGGTCTCCTGCGGCAGCACCTCGAACAGCTTGACGGCCGCCGGATGCCGCACGAATTTCGCCACCGCCGGCGTCGAGCGCACGATGTAGGGCGCGTTGATCGCGGCGATGTGCGGCACGCGCGAGCCGAGCTCGGCGGCCTGGATGAAGCCCATGTCGAGCGCTCCGGACTGCAATTGCTGCATCATCGCGGGCTCGTTGCCGAGCTGGCCGGAATGGAACACGGTCAAGGTCAGGCGGCCGTTGGTTGCGGCCTTGAGATCGTCGCCGAATTTGAGCGCGGCCTTATTCCAGGAATGGCCGTTCGGCGTGATCAGGCCGAGGCGGAATTCCTTGGTCTGGGCGAGCGCCAACGACGGTGCGAACACCGATGTGGCGGCACTGGCGGCGAGAAAGCGGCGGCGTGTAAGCGGCATGGTCGGGCTTCCTTTTGGACGGGCCTATTTGATGAGGATCAGCGAGAGCGACGGATAGAGCGAGAGCAGCACGAGGAGGACGCAGGAGATGACGAAGAAGGGCAGCGTCACCATGAACATCTTGCCGGGCTTGGCGCCGGTGACGGCGGCCGCGACGAAGAAGCAGAGCCCGACCGGCGGCGACAGCAGGCCGAGCACGAGATTGATGACCACCACGACGCCGAAATGCCGGGGATCGATGTGATAGACCTCGGTTGCAACAGGCAGCAGGATCGGCACCGTCATGATCAGGCCGGGAATGCCGTCGATGACCGTGCCGATCACCAACAAGATGACGTTGCAGATCAGCATGAAGCTGACCGGGTCTTTGGCAGCCGTCTGGATCCAGGCAGCCGTCTCCTGCGGCACCTTGCCGAAGATCAGGACCCAGGAGAACACGGCGGCGGCCGCGACCAGGAACAGCACGATCGCCGAATAGATCGCGCTGCGCAGCATCATCTGCGGCAGCTGCGAGAACTCGAACTCCCTGGTCCAGTATTTTCCGACGAGTGCGGCAGCCACCGCGCCGACGGCGGCGGATTCCGTCGCATTGGCAAGGCCGCTCAGAATCGTGCCGACGATGACGACCGGGATCAGCAGCGTCGGCGACGTCCGCAGGATCGTCATGACGCGCTGGCGCGGTGTCTGATAGTCCGCACGCGGATAGTTGTAGACATAGCCCATCAGCGCGATGACGAGGCAGAACATCACGGTGAGGATGACGCCCGGCACGATGCCGGCGATCAGCATGTCGCTGACCGAGACCTGTGCGAGCACGCTGTAGACCACGAACATCACCGAGGGCGGTATGATCGGTCCGAGCATGCCGCCATAGGCGGTCAGTCCCGCCGCAAACGTCTTGTCGTAACCCTTCTTCTCCATCTCCGGCACCATGATCTGGGCCATGATCGCGACCTGTGCGGTCGCCGATCCCAGGATCGAGGAGATGAACATGTTGGCGAGGATGTTGACGTAGGCGAGCCCGCCTTTGAGCGAGCCGACGAAGGCCATCGCCATGTCGACGATGCGCCGTGTGATGCCGCCGCCGTTCATGATCTCGCCGATCAGGATGAAGAGCGGGATGGCGATCAGGCCGTAGCTGTCGACGCCGCCGAACAGCTGCAGCGGATAGGACTGGAACAGCACGGGATTGCCGGATGCCGCGATGTAGACGAGCCCGGCGAGGCACAGGCAGAGGCCGATCGGCACGCCGACCAGCATGAAAACCATAAAGGCCGCTGACGTGATCATCAGTTGACCCCGTCGAGCTCGGAGAGCTGGAAGCCCTTTGGCGGCACGCGCGGCACCAGCCCGAGATCTTCCAGCAAATTGGCGAGGCCGTGAACGGTCATCGACACCGCGAAGATCGGCAGCGTCAGGTAGAGCACCCAGGTCGGCCAGTTCAGCGTCTGCGTGTGCTCGGTGTAGAGGAAGTTGAAGGTTTCGGCCGCGAGCTTGCGCCCGTCGAAGCTGGCGCGGGCGAGGCCAACCGGATCCATCCAGAGCATGCAGGTGACGATCAGGGCGGCACCGAACACGACGACGAGGCCGGTCGAGATCACCTTCGCGATCTTCTGGTGCTGCGGCGAAAGACGTTCCGTCAGCATGGTCACCGCGAAGTCGAGCCGCAGGCGCGTCATCGCGGAGGCGCCGATGAAGGTCAGCCAGACCACGCAATAAACAGCGGATTCGTCGATCCAGTAGATCGGAAAGCGCGCGTAGCGGGTGACGACGTTCACCAGGATCAGGCCGGTCAGCACGTACATCAGGCCCATCAGCGCAAGGCGCTCCACGGCGAGCAGGGCGCTGGAGGCGCGAATGACCATCCGTCGAACGCTGAACGCGCGGTTGGCCGGGATCGTCTGCTCGATCATGAAAGAGGCCCCACACTCCGAAAATTGTCGTGCTATCGACAAATGTATAATTTATACAATTTGGGTGTCAAACGGAGATTGGGGTCATTTCGGCGGCAGGCCGCGCTTTTGCTGGGCACGCCGCTTTGCGGGGCACCCGGCTTTTGCTGGAGCGCCCGACATGCAAGAGAGAGACCGCTTCGGCCGGACGAGTCGGGAAGGACAACAGAAGGTCAGATGAAACAGCCTCTGAAGCATCGCACCCTGTCGGCCGCGATCGTCGACCAGCTCAGGCAGGCGATCCTCGACGGTACCTATCCGGCCGGATCGCAGTTGCGGCAGGATGCCCTTGGCGAGGCCTATGGCGTCAGCCGCATCCCGGTGCGCGAGGCGCTGTTTCAGCTCGAGGCCGAAGGCCTGGTGCGGATTGTTCCGCAGAAAGGCGCCATCGTCTCCGAGCTGTCACTGGACGAGATCAACGACGTCTTCGATCTGCGGCGCATTCTGGAGCCGCGCCTCCTGGCGCAGTCGGCGCCGCATTTCACTGCTGACGATTTCGACGGGCTCGACGACATCCACAAGAGTTTCGAGAAGGCGATCAAGGCGCGCAATGTCAGCGAATGGGGCCAGCTCAACGCCGACTTCCACCTGGCGCTCTATGTTCACGCCCCGCAGCCGCGCACGCGCGCGATCGTGCTGTCGCTGCTCCAGACCAGCGACCGCTACACGCGGCTGCAGCTCTCCAACACCAAAGCGATGGGGACGGCCGAAAAGGAGCACGCCCATATGATCGCGCTCTGCCGCGCGCAGAAGGTCGAGGAGGCCTGCCACTTCCTGGAGCGGCACATCGAAGCCGTGCGCAAAGATCTGTTGCATGTGGTGGCCGGTAGCGTGGTCGCGCCGAAGGTGCGGCGGAAGACCGAGCCGTAATCGCTGCACGCGTAGGGTGGGCAAAGGCGCATCGCGCCGTGCCCACCATCTCTCCGTGATCATCGACAGGTGGTGGGCACGCTGCGCTTTGCCCACCCTACGGCATCTGTGACGCCGTTACCTGCTCCCGTCCGGCCCCATCACCAGATCCGGCAGCCCGGTCGAAATCGCCGGGAAGAAGCACAGCAGCAGCACTGCCAGCATCATCAGCAGCACGAAGGGTAGCGTGCCCCAGATCACCTCGCGCAGGGGGATGTCCGGCGCGACGTTGCGGATGACGAAGATGTTGAGGCCGACGGGCGGATGGATCAGCCCCATCTCCATCACGATGGTCATGACCACGCCGAACCAGATGATGTCGAAGTTTGCGGCACGGAGCGGCGGCAGGATGATCGGTGCCGTCATCAGGATGATCGAGACCGGCGGCAGGAAGAAGCCGAGCACGACGACCATGACGAGGATCGCGAACAGCAGCTCCCAGCGCGGCAGGTGCATCGCGACGATGGATTCGGCGACCGATTGCGAGATGTGCAGATAGCTCATCACGTAGGAATAGAGCAGCGACATGCCGATGATCATCATCAGCATGGTCGATTCCCGGATCGTCGACTTCATGATGGGCGCAAGGTCGCTCGGCCGCCACACGCTGTAGATCGCCGCGATCAGCGCCAGTGCCAGCAGGCCACCGAGGCCGGCGGTCTCTGACGGCGTGGCGTAGCCGCCATAGAGCGCGATCATCACGCCGGTGAGCAGCAGCACGAACGGGATCACGCGCGGCAGCACGCTGAAGCGTTCGGCGAGCGTGTATTCGTCGCGGGCGAGGATCGCTGCTTCCGGGCCGCCGTTCTTGTAGATCGCTTCTGCGGCGGCATATTCCTGGCGGAAGCGGATCACGGCGTAGGCGCCGAACAGCGAGACCAGCAGCAGGCCGGGGCCGATGCCGGCGAGGAAGAGCCGTCCGAGCGATTTTTCGGCTGCGACCGCGAACAGGATCATGGTGATCGAGGGCGGCAGCAGGATGCCGAGCGTGCCCCCGGCAGCGATGATCCCTGCGGCAAAGCCGCCGGAATAGCCGCGCTTGCGCATCTCGGGAATGCCGGCCGAGCCGATCGCCGAGCAGGTCGCAGGCGAGGAGCCCGCCATCGCCGCGAACAGCGCGCATGCGAACACGTTGGCAACGCCGAGCCCGCCGGGAACGCGATGCAGCCAGGCATGCAGGGCCGAATAGAGATCCTGGCCGGCGCGCGACTTGCCGATCGCGGCGCCCTTCAGGATGAAGAGCGGGATCGACAACAGCGTGATCGAGGCCATTTCCTCGTAGACGTTTTGCGTCACCGTATCGAGGGACGCCGCCGGCATGTAGATGCCCATGAACACGACCGCGACCGCGCCGAGCGCGAACGCAATGGGCATGCCCGAGAACATCACGAGCAGCGTCGCAACACCGTAGGCAACGCCGATACCGAACACGCTCATGGACGCTTGGCTCCGGTAAACGGCAGCGCAAGCTGCACGAGGATCTGGATGCAGAGCAGGCTCATGCCGAACGCCATCAGCGAATAGGGAATGGCGAGCGGCGGCGACCACATCGAGTTCGAGACCTGGCCGTCGACATAGGCCTCGTGGGCCAGTGTCCAGGACTTCCAGGTGAAGAAGGCGCAGAACAGAAACGTGGCGGCATCGACCAGCCAGAGCCTGATCCGGTTCGCGAGCGGCGAGAGCAGGCCGACAAAGGCCTCGATGCCGATATGGCCGCGGTTCTGCTGCACATAGGCGGCCGTCATGAAGGTCGCGCCGACCAGCAGGAACACGGCGGCCTCGTCCTGCCAGTAATTGGCGGCCTTGAACAAGGCGCGGCTGAGCACGCTGTAGCTCAGGATGGCGCAGGCCGCGACCAGCGCGATCGCGGCGAACACCACGATGATGCTGTTGAGGATGGCGAGACCACGATCGATCGCTGCCGCAAGGCCTGTCCTTGCGGCCGCGCTGGTTTGATCGTCACGATCCGGAAGCGGACCGTGGCTCATGCGGCGACGTCGGTGGCGAGCTTGAGCAGGTTCGCCGAGGTCGCGGTCTTGGCGCTGTAGTCCTTCCAGGCGGTGTCGCGGGCGATGTCACGCCACTTGCCGACGGTCGCGGCGTCGAGCACCGAGACCTTGGCGCCGGCCTTCTCGTAGACCTTGGCGACCTCGACGTCGTCGTCCTGCGCGCCCTTGCGGCCGAAGGCCTCGAGCTCGGTGCCGACCGCGAGCAGGATGTCCTGCTGGTTCTTCGGCAGCTTGTCGAAGATCGCCTTCGACATCATCAGCGGCTCGAGCATGAACCAGTAGGAGGCGCCTGCGCCCGAGGTCAGGGACTTGGCGACCTCTTCCAGACGGAACGAGATCAGGCTGGTCGAGGAGGTGATGCCGGCATCGCAGGCGCCGGTCTGCATCGCCGCGTAGATTTCGTTCGAGGGCACGGACAGCACCGAGGCGCCGGCGGTCTGGAGCACCATGTCCATCTCGCGCGAGCCGCCGCGCACCTTCAGGCCCTTGGCGTCTTCCGGCGCGACGATCGGCTTGGAGCGGCTGGCGACTCCGCCGGCCTGCCAGACCCAGGAGAGCAGGATGATGCCCTTGTCGGCGAGGAAGTCGGTCAGCGCCTTGCCGACCGGCTCCTTCTTCCAGCGCAGGCCCTGGTCGTAGGTGGTCACGAGGCCGGGCATCAGGCCGATATTGGTCTCCGGCAGCTCACCGCCAGCGTACGGCATCGGGTAGAGGCTGATGTCGAGCGCGCCCTTGCGCATCGCGGAGAACTGCGCGTTGGTCTTGATCAGCGAAGAGTTCGGATAGATCTCGGCGGCGATGTCGCCGTTGCTGCGCTTGCTGACTTCGGCAGCGAACATGCGGCAGAGCCGGTCCCGGAAATCACCTTTGTCGATGGTGCCGCCCGGGAACTGGTGCGAGATTTTCAGCGTGGTCGCGGCCTGCGCGGTGCCGGTGCCGAAGCGGAGAATGGCGGGTGCGGCGACCGCGGTCGCGAGCAGATGGCGGCGCGTGAGCATGGTGTGATCCCTCTGAACGTTTCTTCGAACGGTTCTTGTTGGCGTGATTTGGGCGGGTCATGTGACCGGCACGTAGGCCCATCCTAGCCGGTCTTTCACCCGATATTCTCTCATCTGATAGTTCGAGACCGAATGCCACGGCAAGGGGGTGGCCGTGCTGCGCTGCACACATCCTCTTCCCGCCGCAGGCTCTGGACTCCCCCGAACGTCGGATCGCAGCGGGCTCGTCAAAAATTTATCGGCGGCGGGGTAACAACGCGGGACTCGCATCCGTCGAGATTGAATAGCGGCGTCCGTCGCTGACAAACACCATCTTGAAGGGAAGATGATCCATGACCATTCGCACCCGTATCGTGCTCGGCGTCTCCGCTGCCGCTCTCTCGCTCGGCCTCGCGCTCGCGCCGGCCGCCTTTGCTCAGGACAAGATGGGCAAGGATGACGGCATGATGAAAAAGGACACGATGTCCAAGGACGGCATGATGAAGAAGGACACCATGTCCAAGGACGACGGCATGAAGAAGGATCACATGTCGAAGGACGGGATGAAGAAGGACGACGGGATGATGAAGAAGAACTGATCTTCGACTGTGGTCCGCAGCAGACGGACGTGCGTCGAAAATCCAGGGGCGGTCACGTGGACCGCCCCGGATAGTCAGTTCAAATTCAGTTGAACGCGACCGTGAATGCTACTTGCGCTTGGCCTTGCGGGCGGCGTAGCGGGCGTCGCGCTTGGCCTTCTGCTCGGCCTCGACTTCAGCCTGCTTGGCGACCGCCTCCTCCGCCTCGCGGGCGATCCGGGCTGCCTCCGCGGCTGCGGCTTCTTCGGCGATACGCTTCTGCTCGGCCTTTTCGGCCTCGCGCGCTGCCTTTGTCTCGGCGCGCTTGGCCGCGAGGGCCTCGCGCTCGGCGCGTCGTGCCGCGACCGCCGGATCGTCATGACCCGGTTGCGACTTGAATTTGTTCAAAAGATTTTTGCGTGCTTCCTGCGCCGCCTTTTGTCGGTCGGAGAAGCCTGGTTCCCTGAATCCACTCATCGAACGAACCTTGTCTTCCTCACTTTCAGCCCTACATCACTGCGTGTTGGTACGTCGGCTGGGCATAGCGGGCGCCACGCGACGCAGAAGCGTGTACATCGGCGCGCGTCGCGAAGCCACCCATAATCGCAGCCGATCAGGTAGACGAAAAATCGTCGCCCCGACGATCTCGTAGCCCGGAAAAACTGCCGAATTGTGATGTCCCTCATAAGGGAGCACGAGGGGCGACGCCTAGCGTCCGCCCCGATACGAGACGGAGCACGGGCATGACGATCTTCCGCTTCCGCCAGAAGGCGCTGGCAATCGCCTTGGCTCTGATAGCCGTGGCCGGCGCCGCGCTGCTGCTCGCTCGTCCCCAGCCCATCGAGAGCGCCGTCCTGGGGGCCGACTGGGAATGCACGCAGACCGCGTTCGTGCTCACGACCTGTGCACCGCGGCTCCAGCAGGCGATCCCGGCGGTCGAAACCTCGCGCAAGGATGCGATCCGGGCGACCCGAGGCTGAACCTGACGAACTGGACCGATCGGGATGTGACGGGACGTCGCAGAGGTGGTAAGCCGGCGCCCGCACGGTAGGTAGCCATGTCCACGTCCAAACTCGAGTCCAAGCCCGAACCGGGCGAGAAGCCGAAATCCCGGCCGAAGCCTCAATCCGGCGATAACCGCCGCGGCGCGATCGCCGGCTTGATCATCGCGATCCTGATCCTCGGTGTCGGCTGGTGGCTCGCGCGGGACCTTACCGCGGCCAGCAAGATGCAAGACTGCCTGATGTCCGGGCGGAGCAATTGCAACGTGATCGAGCCGGCCCGCTAGAAGCGCTCCAGCGCGGCCCGTCGAGCCGAAAAATTGCCGTGATCTTAATCATTTGTAACGCGACTTAGCCGAACAAAGCAGGTCAGCTATGTCAGCCGGCATCAAGCCGAGCGCGATCCGAATCGTCTATCGCGCCAGGCACCACGGCAATTGCGAGAGCAATCGAAAGAGTAGGGGTCAAGCACGCATGAGTGCGTCCAGCCGCATGAAGATCATCATTTCCTTGGTTTCGGCCATGTCGTTGCTCGCGCTTTCGGCACAGGCCCAGGACGCCAGGCCGTTGAGGGACGCGGGGCCGTCGAGGGATGCCGGCCAGCCTCCGGCTCGCCCGGGCGCTGGAGCACCGGCTCCGGACAGTCAGAACATGCGCAGGGGCCCGGCCCCGCAGCAGGCGGCCCGACCCGCGCCGCAGCCCGGTGGCCAGCCCCATGCTGGTCCCGGCCAGCACAGCGCCGGCGGCCCGCCGCCGGGACGCTATGTCGCCCGTGGTCCCGCTCCGACGCGCGACTGGGGCGGACATGCCTATCGTGGCAATCGCTCCTGGGATGGCGGGCGCTGGCGCCACGAAGTCCACAACGGCCGCTCCGGCTGGTGGTGGGACGTTGGCGGCGTCTGGTATTATTATCCGCAGCGGATGGCCGGCCCGCCGGCCTACATCTCCGAGGAATATTACGACGACGTGCCGGTGGCCTATGCCCCGCCGCCGCCTCCGGTCGCCTATGCACCGCCACCTCCGCCGCCGCCGGCTGATCCCGGCGCGAGCGCACTTGGCGGCGCCATCGTCGGCGGCGTGCTGGGCGGACTGATCTCGGGCAACGCAACAGGGGCTGCCGCGGGCGCGGTCCTCGGCGGCGCGACCGGAGCCATCGCCGGTGCCACCGCCGCATCCCAGCCGGGCTACTACTGGGCGCAGGGCAATTGCTACTACCGCTATCCGGACGGGCAGTACGTGGCGACCGATCCGCGAGCGTGCCGCTAAGGCACTGGTCGCATCCTGACCTGAAAGAGGCGGGCGAACGCCCACCTCTTTTTGTTCTGGTGCCGTCAACCGATTGTCTCGATGCGTATGTCGGCGCGACGTTCGGCGGCGCACAACAACTGCCTCAAAATAGCACTGGCTCCCGGTGCCGCTTCACGCGATTCTCAAAAGAAAAAACGTTGGGAAAACGATTCGCGGGGACGTGGGACATGCTGGATGCAATCCAGATCAGCTTGGCGCTTTGGGCCATGATCGTTTGCGGCGGGATCAAGCTGGGGCAGATGCTGCACTGCCTGGTTTAGCGAACGAAGCCGGCCGCGAGCCTTACTCGCCAACGCGACGGATCGTTCTGCGTCACACGAGCCAGTTGAAGAACGCAATTGCGCCCCAGACCAGGCCGGCGATCCAGGCCAGCATCACGATGCCGATGGTCCCGAGATAGGCGATGCCGAGCAGGTCGGTCCTTCGTCGTTGCGTCGGGACGTTGGCCGGAGCTGCTGCTTCTTGTGTCATGACGGGAAATACCATCGATGCCTCCGCGTGCTGCTGGAGCGTCGAAACATGGTTTAACCGAGATGCAGGTCGCGGACTGTGACACAATTCACAGATCGCCTGGATGAAGCCCAGCCGAATGGCTTCGCAATCAGCGCATGCGTGCAGTGAGGCAATTGTGCCGGAGCGTTTGCCTCGGTCCGGGAGACGCGGACGTTACCCCGCAATCATACGGACGAAATTGCCATGGGCTTGTCCAGATGGCCGGCTAGAGTCGGTCGCATGTATACCAAGTACGACCCACAGCACGAAGCGGAGGCCGCGATGAAGCGGGCTGCGGCATCGGAAGGTGCCGACCGGCAAAGGCTGATCCAATTGGCTCTGGCCTGGCACGAGCTGGCCCGCGACCGGCGCGATGAGCGGGCGGACTGCGGGCATTCTTAGGGGAATTTCGCGTCAGACGACGGGCCGAACTCGGCCGGCCGGCTGATCTGCATGAGAAAGCCCCGTGCTCGGGGGACAAGCACGGGGCCCTTCAAAGCCGACCGGGGCTGGCAGGTCGGCACCACTTGATTTCAAGCCATCCAACGTGCCGGTCGTGATCTCGTTCCATGCCGCTGCTCATTTTGTTGTGCCGTGTTCGATACGCCTGGCATTGCGCAAGGCGACCCGCCTCGCTCGCGCTCGAACAGGAACCTCCGTTCCCCGCGGACGTTGGCCGTCCATGACCGACCCCGAGTTACGCGCACAGTCCTTCGACATTGCCTGGAAATATCTCGACCGATCCGGCTTGCTCACAGGCGAGCACGAGGACTCCGCTCGCTTCATCCTGAACAGGATCGATCGGTTGATGCTGCGAGGAGAGCGCCGCAGGCTGTTGTTGTCGAACGCCGCGATCGACGCCTACCTGCTGCGGCCGACGCTCGTGCCCATGGATACGTGAATGGCGACGTGATCGATCCGACGAAACGCGACGTTAAGAAATGCGCGGCGCCGACATTACGATTACGATTCGTGCTTTTGGAACGAAGCGGAGTCGGATCGTGAACAAACAAAAAGCCCCCGAAGGGGCTCAATGTTCAGGCGGCTCAATGTTCAGGCGGCTTCCGTCTTCGGTACGGCGTCGGCATTCATTGAAAGCTTGACGACATCGCCTTCGACGGCACCGACATATTTCATGTCGATGTAGTGATGATGGTCCTTGTGACCTTCCGGGCTGTCCTTGCGCGTCAGCTTGATGCGGTTGCCCTCGACGCGGTCGACGGTGCCGACATGTGCGCCGTCCTTGCCGATGATTTTCATGTGCTCTCTGATCTCAGACATGTTGTCCTCCTTGCACCGTCTCAACGGCCAGGATCGTTGTTCGTTGCAGCAGGCGTGCGTTGGACCCAAGGCGATTTCCGCACGTTGACGTCCGATCGGATCTGCCCAAGACGCGCATGGAGACCATTCAGGCCTATCTGGAACGGAAGCACAGGGAACTCAGGCTGCTGAATGACTGCCTGAGCCATCGGCTCGATTTGACGCGTCCGCGATCGGTCGACGAGGTCGTCAGGTCCAAATTCCAGATCACTGCGGCGCTCAGGGCAGAGCACGAGCTGCACGAGTGGAAGGCAACGGAAACAGCCTGGTCGCACAGCGCCGATCCCGTCAGCGGGCCGTTCAAGTTCAGTTACGATTACCAGCGGGCCGATCTTACGGTGCGCGGTCCTTCCTTCTATGAGTTCGAATGCGGCTGCATGAGCGCGGCGACCTATACTGCCTCGGGCATGGCTGCGATCTCCGCCGTCCTGCTGGCCTCCGCGCAAATCGTCGAGAAGGCTGATTTGCTGGTGCTTCCCGGCTCCTATGGCGAGACGCTGGAGCTGATCCGGGGCCTTGTTCCTCATTTGCGGCTCGTGGCTTTGAGGCCGCCGTTGGGTGATGCGTTTGCTTCGGCGAATTCGCCGAAAATTCTGCTTTTGGATTCCTGCTCCCGCGCCGGCGCTTTTGAGGCGGCGATCCGAAGCGACGGCTCGGGTCTCGATCTCGTGATTTTCGATACGACATGCTTCGCGGGCAGCTCGGGCCGGATCCGGCGCGTCCTGAGTTGGGCCCGGCGATACGGAATTCCACTGGTGCTGGTGCGAAGCCACAACAAGCTCGATTCGCTCGGGGCGGAATATGGCCGCCTGGGCTCGGCGGTTTTCGTGCAGGGGAATGATGACCTGCAGCGGGCAGGGCGGCCTGAATGGACACGTCTCGCGGCCGAAACCCGCAACGCGGTGCGATTGCTCGGAGGCGCGGCGTTGCCGGCGCACTTCCCGCCCTTTGTCGGCAGCGCGGTCTACTGGGCCTCACAAAGAGGCGTGTTGCGGCGATCTTGCGCAACGGCCGCAGCATGGCCCGCCATTTTGCTGCAACACTCCCGGCACTCTCTGCCGAACTCCATTTCGCCCACGGTCTCTATGTCACCTTGCGGGGCAGGAGCCCTCTCGACGAGGCGAGCGCGCGGCAGGCCGCCGAGGACATGAGCAACGAACTGCGCGCCGAGGGCCTCCCGATTCGCCATGCCGGCAGCTTCGGTTTCGACTTCGCCGCGACCGAGTGGTTTCACGACGCGACCACGGACCAATACAGCGTGCGGGTGGCAGTCTCGGACTTGCCGACGGAGGTCTGGGATGATCTCACCGCGGCGATTGCGCGATGGTGGCACGTTCGTCAGTCGGCAGGTGGCCGAGGATGAATGTCGTCGCTTGCGCGGAGGAGGGCGCCTCGATCAGTCGATCGCCAGGCAGTGCTCCAAGGCCGGCTTTTCGCTGTTGTCGCGGCTGGGACGCGCCCACTCCTGAACGGCGAAGGAAAGGTGATGCTGGCCCATGGCGGCGCCAATGATCGATGCTTGAGCCACCTTGATGGGCCTGGTGACCACACTGGTGTTCACAACGCCTGCGTCGATTGCCAAAAACGACATCGCGACGATCGCCACCGCAGATGCGATGGCCATTCTCGTCCATTCGGCAGGAAGCATCGGAGTCCTTAACGCGGGCGCAATTCGCCCGCCGCTTACATAGGGCTGATCGGCACGGTTCAAAGGCCCGCGTATGGTTACCCACGCGTTCGTGAAGGGCGGTGGATTTAGAAATGAGACTGGCGATCCCAGCAGGACTCGAACCTGCAACCCGCGGAGTAGAAATCCGCTACTCTATCCAGTTGAGCTATGGGACCGTCGCTGCGCCAGCCTCCGTTTGGAGGCCGGCTGGTTCATCTACCATGCCAAATATGAAAAATATCGTCTTTCGCCAAGTCTGAACCGAACCGTTTTCCTCAGAGCCGCGACAAAGCGAGACGGTGGCATGTCAGGGTGCCGGGTTGAGCGGCAGCGGACTGGACGATGGATCACATCGCCGGGAACGCTGGCCAGCTTCCGGGATGTGGCCGCCGGTCGACGGGTCGGGTATCGCTGCGCCATCAGGACGGTGTGAGCGGCGGTATCTTGATCGGTCTCCTCTGGGCTTGCCTTTCCATGGCGAATGCGACGAATTGCACCTTTGGTTCCATCGCCTTGAGTCCGTCACCTTTCCGCGCATTTCATGCTGCCCGCGGGCGGCTGTCCGCGATTTCCGGGAGTCCATCATGATCGGTCTTGTTCGCGCCGTCACACTCTGCGCCACGCTGGCGCTCGGCCTCGCCGCCGCGCATGCCGCGGACAAGGCGTTCAAGCGCGACGACCTCGCCGATTCCGCGATCAAGCTGGAGGCCCAGATCAAGAGCGAGGCCGGGCCGGTCGCCAAGTCCAACGCGACGCTGCGCACCGACGCGGACGCCGCCTTCCGGCGCAATGATTATCGCACCGGCCTGTCGGTGCTCGGCCAGATCGCCGCGACCACGCCGGAGGACGCCGGCAACTGGCTGCGGCTTGCCAAGGTCATCTTCCATTTATCGCCGAAGAGCTCGAGCGAGCAGACCTTCCTGCTGGAACGCGCCTCGACCGCGGCCTACATCGCCTACCAGCGCGCCGGCAATGCCGGCGAGGAGGCCGACGCCCTCGCCGTGCTCGGCAAGTCGCTGTCGGAACGCAAGCTGTGGCGGCCGGCGCTGGATTCGCTGCGGCTGTCGCTCGACATGCGCGAGGTCGCCGACGTCCGCGGCCAATATGAGAAGATGCGCGACGAGCACGGCTTCCGGCTGCTCGACTATACGGTGGACTCGGATTCGGCGAGCCCGCGCGCCTGCTTCCAGTTCTCCGAGGAATTGGCAAAACGCACCGACTTTGCGCCGTTCCTGGCGCTGGCGGGCCAGGACAAGCCGGCGCTGTCGGCCGAAGGCAAGCAGCTCTGCGTCGACGGGCTGAAGCACGGCGAGCGCTACAACATCAGTCTGCGCGCCGGCCTGCCGTCCACCGTGAAGGAGGGGCTGCCGAAATCGGCCGAGTTCAACGTCTATGTGCGCGACCGCAAGCCGTTCGTGCGCTTCACCAGCCGGGCCTATGTGCTGCCGCGGACCGGCCAGCGCGGCATTCCCGTGGTCAGCGTCAATACGCCCGCGGTCAACATCAACGTCTTCCGGATCGGCGACCGCAATCTGATCAACACGGTGGTCGACAGCGATTTCCAGAAGACGCTGTCGAAATACCAGCTCTCCGATCTCGGCGACGAGCGCGGCGTGAAGGTCTGGACCGGCGAGCTCGCAACCGCGATGACGCTGAACCAGGACGTCACCACGGCCTTTCCGGTCGACCAGGCGCTCGGCGAGCTTCAGCCGGGCGTCTACGTGATGACGGCGGCCGCCAAGGGTCCGGGCTCGGACGACGATTACCAGCTCGCCACCCAATGGTTCATCGTCTCCGATCTCGGGGTGTCAGCCTATTCCGGCAATGACGGTATCCACGTGTTCGTGAACTCGCTGGCCTCGACCGATCCGGTCGGCAAGGCCGAGGTGCGGCTGGTTGCCCGCAACAACGAGATCCTGGCGACGCGCAAGACCGACGACAGCGGCCATGTGCTGTTCGAGGCGGGGCTTGCGCGCGGCGAGGGCGGCCTGTCGCCGGCGATGCTGACGGTCACGGGCGAGAAGGCCGATTATGCCTTCCTCAGCCTGAAGTCCTCCGCCTTCGATTTGTCCGATCGCGGCGTCTCCGGCCGCGTGGTACCTGCAGGCGCCGATGCCTTCGTCTATGCCGAGCGTGGCGTGTACCGCTCCAGCGAGACCGTCTATCTCACCGCGCTGCTCCGCGACGGGCAGGGCAATGCCGTCAGCGGCGGACCGCTGACGCTGGTGATCGAGCGTCCTGATGGCGTCGAATACCGACGTGCCGTGCTCGCCGACCAGGGCGCCGGCGGCCGTACGCTGGCCGTGCCGCTCAACTCGGCCGTTCCGACCGGGACGTGGCGGGTGCGCGCCTTCACCGACCCGAAAGGCTCCTCGGTCGGTGAGACCACTTTCATGGTCGAGGACTACGTTCCTGATCGGATCGAATTCGACTTGTCCGCCAAGGACAAGCTGATCAAAGCTAACGCTCCAGTGGAGCTTAAGGCGGACGGCCATTTCCTCTATGGCGCGCCCGCGTCCGGCCTGCAGCTTGAAGGCGACATGCTGGTCGCGACCGCGAGCGAACGTCCGGGCTTTGCCGGCTACCAGTTCGGCGTCGCCGACGAGGAGACCACCTCCAACGAGCGCACGCCGCTCGAGAATCTGCCCGAGGCCGACGCCAATGGCGTTGCGACCTTCCCGGTGACGCTGGACAAGCAGCCGGCTTCGACCCGTCCGCAGGAAGCCCAGATCTTCGTCCGCATGGTGGAGACCGGCGGCCGCGCCGTCGAGCGCAAGATCGTGCTGCCGGTGGCGCCCGCGACCGCCCTGATCGGCGTCAAGCCGCTATTCGGTGACAAGAACGTCGCCGAGGGCGACAAGGCCGAGTTCGATGTCCTGTTCGTCTCGCCCGAGGGCGAGAGGTTGCGCCGCGACGGCCTGCGCTACGAGCTCCTGAAGATGGAGTCGCGCTACCAGTGGTATCGCCAGAACAATTACTGGGAGTACGAGCCGGTCAAGTCGACCTCGCGCGTTGCCGACGGTGATGTGACCGTTACGGCCGACAAGCCGGCGCGGATTTCGCTCACTCCCCAGCCCGGCCGCTACCGTCTCGATGTGAAGTCGAACGACGCCGATGGCCCGGTGACCTCGGTGCAGTTCGACGTCGGCTGGTATTCCGACGGCAGCGCCGACACGCCGGACCTCCTGGAGACCTCGATCGACAAGCCGCAATATTCCTCCGGCGACACCATGACGGTGTCGGTCAACGTCCGCAGCGCCGGCAAGCTGACCGTCAACGTGCTCGGCGACCGCCTGCTGACGACGCAGACGATCGACGTCAAGGAAGGCACTGCCCAGGTGAAGCTCCCGGTTGGTAAGGACTGGGGCACAGGTGCTTACGTGGTGGCGACGCTGCGCCGCCCGCTCGATGCCGCTGCCCAGCGCATGCCGGGCCGGGCGATCGGGCTGAAATGGTTCGGCATCGACAAGCAGGCCCGCACCTTGCAGGTCAAGCTGTCGCCGCCGGCGCTGATCCGGCCCAACGCAACGTTGAAGATCCCGGTCAAGCTCGACGGACTCAATCCGGGCGAGGACGCCAAGATCGTCATCGCCGCGGTCGATGTCGGCATCCTCAACCTCACCAATTACAAGCCGCCGGCGCCGGACGATTACTATCTCGGCCAGCGCCGCCTGAGCGCCGAGATCCGCGATCTCTATGGGCAGCTCATCGACGGCATGTCCGGCACGCGAGGCCAGATCAAGTCCGGTGGTGACGCTGGGGCTGCCGAGCTGCAGGGTTCGCCGCCCGCGCAGAAGCCGCTGGCGCTCTATTCCGGCATCGTCACGGTTGGCTCCGATGGCAGCGCGGAAGTCGGCTTCGACATTCCGGAGTTCGCCGGCACCACGCGCGTGATGGCGGTGGCGTGGACCGCGACCAAGCTTGGCCGCGCCAACACCGACGTCGTGATCCGCGATCCTGTCGTGCTCACCACGACCCTGCCGCGCTTCCTGCTCAATGGCGACCACGGCACGGTCAACCTCGAGATCGACAATGTCGAGGGACAGGCCGGCGACTACGTCATCAACGTGAAGACCGGCGGCCCCGTGAAGATGACCGGCAATCCCGCCACCACGGTCAAGCTCGCCGCCAAGCAGCGCAACTCGTTTGCGCTGGCGATCGACGCGACCGCGGCCGGGCAGGCGACGCTGGACGTCGACATCAGGGGGCCGAACGGGCTGACGCTGGCGCGCCATTACGCGTTCGACGTCAAGGCGGCGACGCAGGTCCTGGCACGGCGGTCGATCCGGACGCTGGCGAAAGGCGAGAGCCTGACGCTGACCTCGGACATGTTCTCCGACCTCGTGCCGGGCACCGGCAGCGTCTCGGTTTCGGCCAGCCTGTCGACCGCGCTCGATGCGGCGACGATCCTGAAAGCGCTCGACCGTTATCCGTATGGCTGCTCGGAGCAGATCACGAGCCGCGCGATGCCGTTGCTCTATGTCAACGACCTTGCTGCCGGCGCGCATCTGGCCATGGACACCGAGGTCGATCAGCGCATCCGCGATGCGATCGAGCGGCTTTTGGCCCGTCAGGGTTCGAACGGCTCGTTCGGCCTGTGGTCGGCCGGCGGCGACGACGCCTGGCTCGACGCTTACGTGACGGACTTCCTGACCCGTGCCCGTGAGAAGGGTTTTGCGGTGCCGGACGTCCTGTTCAAGAACGCGCTCGACCGTGTCAGAAACTCCGTCGTCAACGGCAACGAGCCGGAGAAGGACGGCGGGCGCGATCTCGCTTACGGCCTCTATGTGCTCGCACGTAACGGCGCAGCGCCGATCGGCGATCTCCGCTATCTCGCCGACACCAAGCTCAGCAACCTCGCAACCCCGATCGCGAAGTCGCAGCTCGCGGCGGCGCTCGCTCTGGTCGGCGATCGCAACCGCGCCGAACGCGTGTACGGCGCCGCGCTCGACAGCCTCGCGCCGAAGCCCGTGCTGGAGTTCGGCCGTACCGACTACGGCTCGCAGCTTCGCGATGCGGCGGCTTTGGTGTCGCTTGCCAGCGAAGGCAACGCGCCGAAGGCGACGTTGACGCAGGCGGTGTCGCGGGTCGAGACCGCGCGCGGGCTGACGCCCTACACCTCCACGCAGGAGAATGCATGGCTGGTGCTGGCGGCGCGGGCGCTGGCCAAGGAGAACCTGTCCATGGAAGTGGACGGTCAGCCGGTCAAGACCGCGCTGTACCGCAGCTATAAGGCCGCGACGCTGGAGGGCAAGCCGCTGAAGATCACCAATACCGGCGATGCGCCGGTGCAGGCGGTGGTCTCGGTGTCGGGCTCGCCGGTGACGCCGGAGCCGGCTGCGTCCAACGGCTTCAAGATCGAGCGCAACTACTTCACGCTCGACGGCAAGCCGGCCGACATCAGCAAGGTCAAGCAGAACCAGCGCTTCGCGGTGGTACTGAAGATCACCGAGGCCAAGCCTGAGTACGGCCACATCATGGTGTCCGACTATCTGCCGGCAGGCCTTGAGATCGACAACCCGAAGCTGGTGTCGTCGGGCGACAGCGGCACGCTGGACTGGATCGAGGACGGCGAGGAGCCCGAGGATACCGAGTTCCGCGACGACCGCTTCACTGCGGCGGTCGATCGCGCCTCGGATTCAAAGTCGGTCTTCACCGTCGCCTATATTGTGCGCGTGGTCTCGCCCGGCAAATACGTGCTGCCGCAAGCCTATGTCGAGGACATGTACAATCCCTCGCGCTATGGGCGGACGGGCACGGGAACGGTCGAGGTGCGGGCGGCGAAGTGAGTGCTGATGGGATGAGCGCAGCGGAGCCACATACTCAGTCGTCATGCCCGGGCTTGTCCCGCCTGCGCGGCCGAAGCCGCTTCGGCGCGGCGAAGGCCCGGGCATCCACGAACTGCGGCGCGGCCGGCAAGAACGTGGATGGCCGGGACAAGCCCGGCCATGACGGAGTCCGGGGCAGGGGCCTTCGTATCCTCTCCGGCGGTGCTCTCACCCTCATCCTCGCCATCGTCGGCTTCGTGACCTGGGTCTATTCGCTCGGACCTCTCCCGCTCGACGAAGCCCGGCATGTCTCCACTACCATCGTCGACCGCAACGGCAAGCTGCTGCGGGCCTACGCCATGGCCGACGGCCGCTGGCGGTTGCCGGTCGATGCCAAATCCAGCGTCGACCCGACCTATCTGAAGCTGCTGTTCGCCTATGAGGACCAGCGCTTCTACGCCCACAACGGGCTCGACCCGCTCGCACTCGGGCGCGCCGCCTTGCAGCTGGCAACGCGCGGCCACATCGTCTCAGGCGGCTCGACCATCAGTATGCAGCTGGCGCGGCTGATGGAGCCGCGGCGGCAGCGCTCGCTCTACGCCAAGCTGCGGCAGATGGTGCGCGCGATCGAGATCGAGCGCAGCATGAGCAAGGAGCAGATCCTCGACCTCTATCTCGCGCTGGCGCCTTATGGCGGCAATCTCGAGGGCATCCGCGCCGCCTCGATCGGCTATCTCGGCAAGGAGCCGAAGCGCCTGTCGCTGGCCGAAGCCGCGCTGCTGGTCGCGCTGCCGCAATCGCCGGAGACGCGCCGCCTCGATCGCCATCCGGAGGCCGCGCGCAAGGCGCGCGATCGCGTGCTCGACCGCATGGTCGAGGAGCATGTGGTCAGCGCCGACGACGCAAGGCAGGCCAAGGCCGTGCCCGTGCCAAGACTGCGAAGGCCGATGCCGATCCTGGCGCCGCATGCGTCCGACACTGCGCTGTCGACGGTCAAGGATACGCCGGTCATCAAGCTGACGCTGGATGCGAATTTGCAGAAGGTGCTGGAGCCATTGGCGCGCGACCGCGCCATTGCGCTCGGGCCGAACATCTCCGTCGGCATCATCGTGGTCGACAACGAGAGCGGCGACGTGCTCGCACGCGTAGGGTCGGCCGATTACTTCGACGAGAGCCGGGCAGGGCAGGTCGACATGATCCGCGCGATCCGCTCGCCGGGCTCGACGCTAAAACCCTTCATCTACGGGCTCGCCTTCGAGGACGGTTTCGTCCATCCGGAGAGCCTGATCGACGACCGGCCGGTCCGCTTCGGCTCCTACGCGCCGGAAAATTTCGACATGACCTTCCAGGGCACGGTGCCCGTGAGGAAGGCGCTGCAACTCTCGCTGAACGTGCCCGCGATCGTGCTGCTCGACCGCGTCGGCTCCAGCCGACTGGCCTCGCGGCTCCGGCAGGCCGGCGGGAATCTGGTTCTGCCTAAGGACGAAGCGCCGGGGCTCGCCATGGGGCTCGGCGGCGTCGGCGTGACGCTGCAGGATCTCGCCCAGCTCTATACGGGCTTTGCCCGCCTCGGCACCACCAAGCCGCTGCGCGAGGTGATGGCTGACAAGGACGACCGCGAGCCGCTCCGGCTGCTGGACCAGGTCGCGGCCTGGCAGGTCGGCAACGTGCTGCTGGGCACGCCGCCGCCGGAGAACGCCGCTCACAACCGTATCGCCTTCAAGACCGGCACCTCCTATGGCTATCGCGACGCTTGGTCGGTCGGGTTCGACGGCCGGATGACCGTCGGCGTCTGGGTCGGCCGGCCCGATGGTGCGCCGGTTCCGGGCCTGATCGGGCGCGTCGCCGCCGCTCCGATCCTGTTCGATGCCTTCGCCCGCACCGGCAAGACGCTGGCCGCCTTGCCGAAGCCGCCAAGGGGAACCCTGGTTGCCAGCAACGCCAAGCTGCCGCTGCCGCTGAAGCGGTTCCGCCCGGTGGGGGAACTGGTGCGGACCGGCCGTGAGCAGGCGCTGCATATCCAGTTTCCGCTGAACGGCTCGCGGATCGACGTCGATCGGTCCGGGGGCCAGGAGAGCGCCGCGATGCCGGTCAAGGTCGCTGGCGGCGTGCTGCCCATGACCGTCATGGTTAACGGCACGGCGCTCGGCGAGATCGATGGCCGCCGCCAGCGCCTGATCGATCCGCCCGGTCCGGGCTTTGCGCGGCTCACCGTGATCGACGCCACGGGCGCCGCGGACACAGTCGTCATTCGAATTCAATGACCCTGCCTCAAGCGGTTGTGGCGATGGCGGTTTCAGCGTAAGCGGAACCAATGGCCGAGACCTATCCTACTCCCCGTTTTGGAGCGCCCCGCGAGCCGAAATCGCCCGCAAATCCGGGCAGCCGGCTCGTGAGCATGCTCGATGTCGCCACGGCCAGCCATGCCCGCGCCGTCGCCTTCCTGGTGCTGTGCGCGCTGCTGTTGTTCCTGCCGGGCTTCTTCACGATCCCGCCGATCGATCGCGACGAGGCGCGGTTCGCCCAGGCCACCAAGCAGATGGTCGAGAGCGGCGACTATGTCGATATCCGCTTCCAGGAGGACGTCCGCTACAAGAAGCCGGTCGGCATCTACTGGTTGCAATCGGCGACGGTCGAAGCCGCCTCGATGCTCAAGCTGCCGAAGGCCGAATTGCGGATCTGGGTCTACCGGCTGCCGTCGCTGTTCGGAGCGATCGGCGCCGTGCTCATGACCTATTGGGCGGCGCTCGGATTCGTCACGCGGCGCGCCGCGGTGCTGGCGGCGTTGATGATGTGCGCTTCGGTGCTGCTCGGCGTCGAGGCGCGGCTGGCCAAGACCGACGCGATGCTGCTGTTTTGCGTGACCGCCGCGATGGGTGCGATGGCGCGCGCCTATCTGTCCTGGCAGCGCGCCGAGGACGAGACGCATCCGCCGTGGAGCTGGCCTGCGATCTTCTGGACCGCGCTTGCGGTGGGCATCCTGATCAAGGGTCCGCTGATCCTGATGTTCGCGGGGTTGACCATCGTCGCGCTCGCGATCCAGGACCGCGATGCCTCCTGGCTGTGGAAGCTGCGTCCGGTCTGGGGCCTGATGTGGATGCTGGTGCTGGTGCTGCCCTGGTTCGTCGCGATCTTCTGGCGCGCGGGCGATGCCTTCTTCGCCGATTCCGTCGGCGGCGACATGCTGAGCAAGATCGGCGCCCAGGAATCCCACGGCGCGCCGCCCGGTATGTATCTGGCGCTGTTCTGGATCACGTTCTGGCCGGGCGCGCCGCTCGCGGCGATGGCGGCACCCGCGGTGTGGCGGGCGCGGCGTGAGCCCGGCGCGCAGTTTCTGCTGGCCTGGCTGATCCCGTCCTGGATCGTGTTCGAGGCGGTGCTGACCAAGCTGCCGCATTACGTGCTGCCGCTGTATCCGGCGATCGCCATTCTCACCGCCGGTGCAGTGGAGCGGCGCGTGCTGTCGCGCTCCTGGCTGATGCGCGGCTCGGCCTGGTGGTTCGCGATCCCCGCTGCCGCCTCGATCATCGCGGTGGTCGGTGCGGTGATGCTGACGCGGCAGCCGGCTTTTGTGGCCTGGCCGTTCATCGCAGCATCGCTGATCTTCGGCCTGTTCGCCTGGTGGCTCTACGACAACAACCGCGCCGAGCGCTCGCTGCTCAACGCGCTGGTCGCGGCCCTGATGCTGGCGGTGGTGGTGTATGGCATCGTGCTGCCGTCCTTGACGCCCCTGTTTCCGAGCATCGAGATCGCGCGCGCGCTGCGCAACGTCACCTGCGTCGGGCCGAAGGCGGCGGCTGCCGGCTATCACGAGCCGAGCCTCGTCTTCCTGACGGGCACCCAGACCCTGCTCACGGACGGGTCGGGCGCGGCCGACTTCCTGAGGCAGGGGAGCTGCCGCTTTGCGCTGATCGAGCAGCGTTCGGAGCGGAGCTTCGTGCAGCGCGCCGAGGCGATCGGGCTGCGCTACAAGGTCGGCACCCGCATCGACGGCTACAATTTCTCGCAAGGGCGCGCGATCTCGATCTCGATCTTCCGCTCGGAAGGCACCGAATAGGATGCCTGTTACGACCAGCCCAGCGCCCCGTCCGGGCTATCCCGCGCAATTGCTCGCCGTGTCCCGGAGCGCGCTGGCGCAGCTCGTCCGCACGCCCTCGCATTCGCGCCGCGCAGAGGCCGCGCGAAAACTGGCGCGGCATTCGCTGTGGCTCAGTGCGGCGGGCGCGGCTCTCGTCATCGCGCTGATGCTCGCGTTCGACCAGACCGAGATCCAGCTGATGCCGGCTCGCGGCACGCCAAGCCTGTGGCCGATCCGCATCCTCACCGATTTCGGCAAGGACGAGTATCTGCTCTCGGTCCTCGGGGGCTTGCTGGTGGTGTTGGCGTTCGTTGCGGCCGGGCTTCACGGCACAAGCCGCGCGCTGCTCCTCGGTCTCGGCACACGGCTGCAGTTTGTGTTTCTGTCGATTGCCGTGTCGGCATTCGTTGCCGAGGTCCTGAAATATATCATCGGCCGCGGACGTCCGTTTGTCGGCGGCAAGGCCAATCCGTTCAACTTCATGCCGTTCGAGGGGACGGGGGCTTATGCCAGCCTGCCGTCGGGCCATGCCGTGGCGGCGTTCGCTCTGGCATTTGCAGTATCGGCATTGTGGCCGCGCTTGCGCGTGTTCATGTTCACTTACGCAATCGTGATCCTGTTGACGCGTCTGGTGCTGGTCGCGCATCACCCGAGCGACGTCGTGGCCGGCGCCCTGGTCGGCACGGTCGGCGCCATGGCGGTCCGCTATTGGTTCGCGGCCAGGCGGCTGGGCTTTGCCATCTGCGCCGATGGCACCATTGTGCCCCTTGCCGGGGCGGTTTCGGGCCATCTCAAAAGGGTTGCCCGCGGGGCATCCGCCCCATAAAAGCGGCTGCCTGTCGGGGCCGCCGGTTCCCCGGGAAGGTCCATTCCAACCACGAGCCTCGATTTGTCGTCGTCCCAGCCTTCGGTTTCCCAGCCCTCGGTTTCCATCGTCGTTCCCGTGCGTAACGAAGCCGACAACATCGCGCCGCTGATCGCGGAGATCGGCGCGGCGCTCGATGGCCGCTGGGCCTATGAGATCATCTACGTCAACGACGGCTCGACCGATGCGACCGGCGAGCGGCTCGCGGCGATCATGGCGCAGCGGAGCAATCTGCGCCAGCTTCGCCATGCCAGATCAGGTGGCCAATCCGCGGCCGTGCGCAGCGGCGTGCGCGCGGCGCGCGGGGCGATCGTGGCGACGCTCGATGGCGACGGCCAGAACAATCCGGCCTTCCTGCCCGACCTGATCGCGGCGGTCGAGAAGGGAGCAGGGCGCGTCGGCCTCGCCGCGGGGCAGCGTGTCGGACGCAAGGATACCGGTTTCAAGAAACTCCAGTCGCGCGTGGCCAACGGCGTCCGCAACTCCATCCTGAAGGACGGCACGCGGGATACCGGCTGCGGGCTGAAGGCATTCCGGCGCGAGGTCTTCCTGATGATGCCCTATTTCGATGGGCTGCATCGCTTCCTGCCGGCGCTGGTCCGGCGTGAAGGCTACGACATCGCCTATGTCGACGTGATCGACCGGCCGCGCCATTCCGGCGTGTCCAACTACGGCTTCTTCGACCGGCTCTGGATCGGCATCATGGATCTCGCCGGCGTATGGTGGCTGATCCGCCGCAAGAAGCCGACACCAGATGTGACTGAGGTGAACGCATGATCATTCAATACGGTCAGGCGCTGAGCAACTATCTCTACGACGTCTTCGTCGCCAAGTTCGATTTCTGGCTGGCGTTCGGCCTTGTCGCGCAGCTGTTCTTCACCGCGCGCTTCCTGGTGCAGTGGATCGCGAGCGAGCGCGCCGGCAACAGCGTGGTGCCGATGGCGTTCTGGTTCTGCTCGATGGGCGGCGGACTGATGACGCTGGTCTACGGCGTCGTGAAGCGCGAGCCGGTCATCATCCTCGGACAATCGCTCGCGACCATCATCTATATCCGCAACATCATGCTGATCATCAAGAACCGCGGCCGCGCCTCGAAAACGCTCGATCGCTGAGCCCAGGTTTTAGCGCGGCAACGCCGAGGCCGCGCCTGAGGCTGGCAGGGCGGCTGTCTCCGCCTCGGTCCTGCGATAGGGCACGCCGGCCGCGTCGAGCACGGGATAGGCGACCGAGCAGATGTGCGAGTGGATGCGGCGCAGATCGCGCAGCACGTCCAGATGCAGCGAGGTCGTCTCGATGGTCTCGGGGCGGCCCTCGCGCAGGCGGTCGAGGTGGCGCTCGACTGCGGCAAGCTCGGTGTTGCGCAGTGCAGTTTTCTCCACCAGTAGCTTGCGCGCCTCGTTGGCGTCGCCGGACATGAAGACGCCGAAGGCGATCCGCAGCGAGTCCATGGTGCGCTTGTGGAAGGCGGCGAGCTCGTCGGCCCCTTCCGCCGAGAACTGGAAGCGCCGCTTGATCTTCTTGGTGGCGAGCTCGCTCAGGCTCTTGTCGATGATGTCGCCGATATGTTCGAGGTTGATGGCGAAGGAGATGATCTCCATCGCGCGCCGCCCTTCGCTCTCGTCGAGGCTGCCCCGCATCAGCTTGGTCACGTAGAGCTTGATGGCCTCGTCGAGACCGTCGACGAAATTGTCCATCTTGGAGACCTGGTCGACCAGCGCACGGTCGCCGGTCATCATCGCCGCCATCACCTTCCGCAGCATGACCTCGACGAGATCTCCCATCCGCAACGTCTCGCGAGCGGCGTCGGCGAGCGCCAGTGATGGCGTCTCCAGCGCAGTCTCGTCGAGATAGCGCGGGCGGGCCGGATCGGCCTCCTGCACGCGATCCGGCAGAAGGCGTGTCAACAGGCGCGACATGGTGTCGAGCAGGCCGATGAAGACGACGGCCGTGCCGACATTGAAGGTGATGTGGAAAGCCGCCGTCATCTTGGCCAGATCAGGCTGCCAGGCGTGCATGTGCTCGGCGATCGTGCCGAGGAAGGGCAGGACGAGCGCAATCCCGATCACGCGGTTGACGAGATTGCCGACCGGCAGGCGGTAGCTCGCGGGATCGTCACGCCTGGCGCCCTCGAACACGGGATTGATGGCACTGCCGAGATTGGCCCCGAGCACCAGCGCCAGCGCCGCGTAGGGCGTGACGAACTGCGAATAGGCCAGCGACATGATCAGCAGCACGCTGGCGACGCTTGAATGCACGGCCCAGGTGACAAGGGCGGCGATGATGATGCACAATATGGGATCGCCCGTGATGGCCGACATCACGATGCGGACGCCCGGTGCGTTCTCCGCCGGCGCCAGCGTGTCGAGCAGGATATGCAGCGAGAGCAGCATCAGGCCAAGGCCGATGCAGACGCGGCCGATGTCCTTGATCCGCGATCGCGGGCCGGAGCGGAAGGCGACGAGGCCAAGCACGAACAGGACCGGCGCGACGGCTGCGATGTTGAACGACAGCACCTGCACGATCAGCGTCGTGCCGACATTGGCCCCGAGCATGATGGCAAGCGCCGCGGCAAGGCTGACGAGCCCCTCGGCTGCGAACGAGCTCGTGATCAGGGCGGTCGCGGTGCTGCTCTGGAGCAGCGCGGTGAGGCCGAGGCCGGCGGCGAAAGCGCTGCCGCGGTTGCTCAGCGCCTTGCCGAGCAGCCGCCTGAGGTCAGGACCGAAGGCGCGCAAGATCCCGCTGTGGACCATGTGCAGGCCCCACAGCAACAGCGCAACGCCGCCCATCAGATCGAGCAGAACCAACGTTCCCATGCTCCGTGTCCGGATTGGAGTCGATTTGTGAGGCTAGCGCCAAATGCTTGAGGTTCAAACCTTTTGTTGGCGCGTCGGCGTTAACGTTTACGCCAGCTGCACGTTCCCACGGCGCGCATTGCGCGTCCGTCGCGGCGCGCGTTGGCGCGTCCGCGGTCGAGATGCCTTGTGAGCAGGCTCACATTGCCGCTTTGAGGGCAGCGAAGCCGCGGTCGAGATCGGCCTTGAGGTCGTCGACGCTCTCGAGGCCAATGTGGAGACGCAGCGTCGGGCCGCCCGGCGCCCACTTGGTCGCGGTGCGATAGGCGTCGCAGTCGAAGGGAATCGCGAGGCTCTCGAAGCCACCCCAGGAAAAACCCATGCCGAACAGCTTGAGCGTGTTGAGCATGGTGTCGACGGCCTTCTGCGGTGCTGGCTTCAGCACGATGCTGAACAGGCCTGACGCGCCGGTAAAGTCACGCTTCCAGATCGCGTGGCCGGGATCGGTCTCGAGCCCCGGATGCAGTACGCGCGCGACCTCGGGTCTAGCAGCGAGCCAACGCGCCATGTCGAGCCCGGAGCGGTGATGCTGTGCCAGCCGCACCGACAGCGTGCGCAGGCCGCGCAGCGCCAGGAAGACGTCGTCGGGTCCAGCGCAGACGCCGAGCAGGCGGATGCCTTCAGTGACCATCGGCCAGGCCTTGGCATTGGCCGAGATGGTGCCGAACATGATGTCGGAATGGCCGCCGATATATTTGGTGGCGGCCTGCATGCTGATGTCGACGCCCTGTTCGAGCGAGCGGTGATAGAGCGGCGTCGCCCAGGTATTGTCGTCGATGACGAGCGCGCCGTGCCGATGCGTGACCTCGGCGATGGCGCGAATGTCCGGCATCTCGAACGATTGCGAGCCCGGGGCCTCCACCAGAACGGCCCGGGTGTTGGGCTTGAACAGCTTGTCGATGCCGGCGCCGATCATCGGATCGAAATAGCTGGTCTCGACGCCAAGGCGGGTGAGCATGCCGTTGCAGAAATTGCGCGAGGGCCGATAGACGTTGTCGCAGACCAGGAGATGGTCTCCGGCCTTGAGCACCGAGAGCAGGGTGGTCGAGATCGCCGACAGCCCCGACGGGACGATGCCGACGCCGGCGCATTGTGGTCCCTCCAGCGCCATCAGCGTCTCCTGGAACGCCTTGGTGGTAGGGGAACCGTGGCGGCCATACGTGAACTCGCCGCGATGGGCGTGCAGGTCCTCCGCAGTCGGGTAGAGCACGGTCGAGCCATGAAAGACCGGCGGATTGACGAACCCCTTCTGCGCCTTGGTGTCGCGGCCGGAGGTGACCAGCCGGGTCTCGGCCTGCTGCTCTTGGGGGTGCGAGGAATCCATGCGTCTGCTTTCAAAACCGCGTTTCCGCTCGGGCTTGGCGCCTGACGGGCTGGCCGAAAGGCCGCTGTCGTTAATAACAGAACACAGAAGAGTCCCGTCAACCCCTTGACCCGGCACGCCAGTCGTTCTGTGATGCGCAGGTGCTATTCAGTCGCCGCATGTTGAGGGGCCTGCCGCGACCTTCGATCCATCGTCTGACCGGACCTTGCGTCACAGCCATATCGGCCGGCGCTGCGGCGGGGATTAAGGTATGGCCTTTCGGGATCGGCGGGTGTTCGGCAAGGTTTTCCAGCATGACTCTTGCAGGGCTGGCCTTGATACGCCTGGCCCTGGCAGGGATGATCCTGAGACAACGTTCCTTGATACGACTTTGAAAGGCCCAAAGCCCATGAAACGCGTAACCCTGGCTCTCACCCTTGCTCTCGCCGCCGGCCTCTCCGCCCAGGCCGCCGATGCGCAAACGCTCAAGACGGTCAAGGACCGGGGCATGTTGTCCTGCGGCGTCAGCCAGGGCCTGCCGGGATTCTCCTCGCCCGACGACAAGGGCAACTGGACCGGCCTCGACGTCGACGTCTGCAAGGCGATCGCCGGGGCGATCTTCAACGATGCGACCAAGGTCAAGTACGTGCCGCTGTCCGCCAAGGACCGCTTCACCGCGCTTCAATCCGGCGAAATCGACGTGCTCTCGCGCAACACCACCTGGACCATCTCGCGTGATACCTCGCTCGGCGCCAATTTTACCGGCGTGACCTATTATGACGGGCAGGGCTTCATGGTGAAGAAGTCGCTCAAGGTGAATTCGGCGCTCGAGCTCAACAGCGCCTCGGTCTGCGTGCAGACCGGCACTACCACCGAGCAGAATCTGGCCGACTACTTCAAAGCCAACAACATGAAGTACGAGGTGATCGCGTTCGGCACCAACGACGAAACGGTCAAGGCCTATGAGGCCGGACGCTGCGACGTCTTCACCACCGATCAGTCGGGCCTGTACGCCAATCGCCTGAAGCTTGCCAATCCCAACGACCACATGGTGCTTCCCGAAATCATCTCGAAGGAGCCGCTCGGCCCCATGGTGCGCCACGGCGACGATCAGTGGTTCGACATCGTGAAGTGGACGCTGTTCGCGATGGTCACCGCCGAAGAGCTTGGCGTGAGCTCGAAGAACGTCGACGAGAAAGCAAAGCTGGAAAATCCCGAGTTGAAGCGCGTCCTCGGCACCGACGGCAATTTCGGCGAACAGCTCGGCCTGACCAAGGACTGGGTGGTGCGGATCGTGAAGGCGGTCGGCAATTACGGCGAGGTGTTCGATCGCAATGTCGGCGCGGGCTCGCCGCTCGCCATCAATCGCGGTCTCAACAATCTCTGGAACAAGGGCGGTCTTCAGTACGCGCCGCCGATCCGCTGATCATCCTGATCCGCTGGCAGCGGCATGAGCACCGAGGCCCGAAAACCGCCACCCCAGATCGCGCTGAAGATCAGGCGCGTTCTGGGTGGCAAGGCAGGCTGGAACGGCGTTGCCGTCCAGTTTGCCTTCGCGGCGATCCTGGGCTGGATCGGCTATGAGATCGTCTCCAATGCCCGCGCCAACCTCGAAAACCAGCACATTGCCGCCGGCTTCGGCTTCCTCAGGAATAATGCCGGCTTCGACGTCAACCAGACCCTGATCTCCTATACCGGCTCGGACACGTTCCTGCGCGTGTTCGTGGTCGGGCTCCTGAACACGCTCGTGGTCTCGGTGGTGGGCATCGTCTTCGCCACCTTGATCGGCTTCATCGTCGCGCTGTGCCGGCTGTCACCCAATTGGCTGTTGTCCCGCGTCGGCGAGATCTATGTCGAGCTCATCCGCAACCTGCCGCTGCTGTTCCAGATCCTGTTCTGGTATCTCGCGGTGCTGGCGGCCTTGCCCAATCCGCGGCAGAGCATCTCGCTGCTCGGCGTCGCCTTCATCAGCAATCGCGGCCTCGTCATTCCAAGCCCGGTCGGCGGGAGCGGCCTGGAGCCATTCCTGGCGATGCTGGCGCTCGGTATCGTCGCGTCCCTGGCCTTGCGCTTCTATGCGCGGCGCGCGCTGTTTCAGGAAGGGCGGATGATCCGGATCTGGCCCACTGTGCTTGGCCTGCTGTTCGGGCTGCCGCTCGCCACGATATTGGTGTTCGGTCTGCCCTTTACCTTCGAGCTGCCGCAGCTGAAGGGCTTCAATTTCGCCGGCGGATCGCGGATCATTCCGGAGTTCGTGGCGCTGACGCTGGCGCTGTCGACCTATACCGCCGCCTTCATCGCCGAGATCGTGCGCGCCGGAATCCTGTCGGTCCACAAGGGGCAGATGGAGGCGGGGGCCTCGCTCGGCCTCAGCCGCGGCACCACGCTCCGGCTGGTCGTCGTGCCTCAGGCCATGCGCGTCATCGTGCCGCCGCTGACCAACCAGTACCTCAATCTCACCAAGAACTCGTCGCTGGCGGTCGCGATCGGCTATCCTGACCTCGTCTCGGTGTTCGCCGGCACGTCGCTGAGCCAGACCGGGCAGGCGATCGAGATCATCGCGATGACCATGGGCATCTATCTCCTGATCTCGCTGCTCACCAGCGCGATCATGAGCGTCTACGGGTGGCGCGTCAGCCGGAGTCTGGGCGCATGAGCGATATCGCCTCGAGCAGCTTCGTCCGCCGGGACCTGCTCACCGAACGTCCCGCGCCTGTGAAGACCACGGGCTTTGTCGGGCTGATGCGCACGCGCCTGTTCAACTCGCCGACCAACATCCTGCTCACGATCGTTGGCGCCTTGCTGCTGTGGTTCACCATCGTTCCCTCGGTCAGGTTCCTGATGGTCGATGCGGTCTGGAGCGGCAAGGACCGCACGGCATGCCTCGCGGAGAACGCCGGCTTTGCGGTCGGCGCCTGCTGGCCCTACATCCAGGCCAAGCTGCCGCAATTGATCTACGGTTTTTATCCCGAGGCCGAGCGCTGGCGGGTCAACCTCACCTTCATTCTTGCGGTGGCCCTGCTGGTGCCGCTGCTCGTGCCGCGTCTGCCGGCGAAGGGGCTCAACGCCAGTCTGTTCTTCTTCGCATTTCCTGTGGTCGCGTTCTTTCTGCTGCACGGTGGCGGCATCAAGGGCTTTGGTCTCAGCTGGACCGCCGGCCTGCTGGAATTGTTCGACGACAGCATCATCGGCGCCGGGCAGGCCGTGCTCGGTCTCAGCAAGTCATCCGCCGCCGCGCCGTTGTTGTGGTTGGTCGGGAATTTTATCGTGCTGGTCGGCACGGCGATCTCCTGGCTGATCCTTCCGCTGACCTGGCTGCGCGATCAGATCCAGGGCGCGGGTCAGTCGATCTGGGCCGATTTCGCCGTCACCACCGCGGTCGTGTCGTTGATCGCCTTCGGTCTCGGCGGCGGCTTGCGCACCGGCTGGCGCGCTCTGGCCTCGAGCATCGTTGCCTTCGGTGCCATCGCTATCGTGATCAAGCTGATGGGGCTCGATCGCGGTGGACTGCCGGTCGTGACGACGAATTTGTGGGGCGGCCTTCTGGTGACGCTGGTGGTCTCCGTCACCGGCATCGTCACCTCGCTGCCGATCGGCATCGCGCTGGCGCTCGGCCGCCGCTCCACCATTCCCTTGATCCGGATCTTCTCGATCGCCTTCATCGAGTTCTGGCGCGGCGTGCCGCTGATCACCGTGCTGTTCTTCGCCACCTACATGCTGCCGCTGTTCCTGCCCGGCAATTTCACCGTCGACGGCCTCGTCCGCGCGCTGATCGGCATCGCGCTGTTCACGGGCGCCTATCAGGCCGAGAACGTCCGCGGCGGGCTCGCCGCGATCCCGCGCGGGCAGGGCGAGGCCGCCGCGGCCCTCGGCCTGTCCTGGTGGAAGACGACCTCGCTGATCGTGCTGCCGCAGGCGCTGCGTCACGTCATTCCGAACCTCGTCAACAGCTTCATCTCGCTGTTCAAGGACACCTCGCTGGTCTCGATCGTGGCGCTGTTCGATCTGCTCGGCTCGCTCAGGGCCTCGTTCTCGGACCCGAAATGGTCAACGCCTTCGACCGCGTTCACCGGCTTCGCCTTCGCCGGGATCATCTACTTCATCTTCTGCTTTGGAATGTCGCGCTACTCGCTGTTCGTCGAGCACCGCCTCAACGCCCACCGTCGCAACTGATCGAGGTCACCATGTCCGACCCCATCGTCAAGATTTCCGGCCTCAACAAATGGTACGGCGACTTCCACGTGCTGCGCGACATCGACCTCGCGGTCGAGAAGGGAGAGCGCATCGTGATCTGCGGACCCTCGGGCTCCGGCAAGTCGACCCTGATCCGCTGCATCAACGCGCTGGAGGAATTCCAGGAGGGCGAGATCGTCGTCGACGGCATCGCGCTCGGCCCCAACCTCAAGCACATCGACGCGGTGCGCCGGGAAGTCGGCATGGTGTTCCAGAGCTTCAACCTGTTCCCGCATCTGACCGTGCTGGAGAATTGCACGCTGGCGCCGATCTGGGTGCGCAACATCCCGAAGAAGGACGCCGAGATCAACGCGATGAAGTTCCTGGAGCGGGTCAAGATCCCGCATCAGGCCAACAAGTTTCCGGGGCAGATGTCCGGCGGCCAGCAGCAGCGCGTCGCGATCGCGCGGGCCCTGACCATGAACCCGAAGGTCATGCTGTTCGACGAGCCGACCTCGGCGCTCGACCCCGAGATGGTCAAGGAGGTGCTGGACACCATGGTGGACCTCGCCGAGGAAGGCATGACCATGCTGGTCGTCACCCACGAAATGGGCTTTGCCCGCGAGGTCGCCAACCGCGTGGTCTTCATGGACGCCGGCCAGATCATCGAGGCCAACACGCCGAACGAGTTCTTTGCGGCGCCCCAGCACGCCCGCACAAAACTGTTCCTGAGCCAGATCCTGCGCTGAGCACTCGCCATCCGGAGGCCGCGCCGGCCTGACTCACCCGCCAGCCTGGCACCATCCGAATCAGCTGTGCCTCTTTCCGGGCCATCTTCCGGAGAGAGACCTTGCAGAGCAGTGTCGGCGCGCGCGCATTCCAGAATGCGCGATTGCAAAAGAAGTTGAGGAAGCAGGCGGACGCCGTCATGTCGCTCGCGGTCGAGGCGCTGCGGCAGGGCCGATTTGCCGAGGCCGAGATGCTCTGCCGGGGCATTGTGGAGGAGGTTCCGGATCATTTCCACGCCACGCACCTGCTCGGCCTGCGCGCGTATGAGGGCGGGCGGCTGGAGGAGGCGCAACAGCTGTTCGAACGCGCGGTTGCGCTCGATCCGCGCTCGCCCGATGCCCATGGCAATCTCGGCGCCGTGTATTTCGATCTCCAGAAATTTCAGGACGCCCGCGCATGCCAGGAGAAGGCCATTGCGCTGAAGCCGAATTGTCCGATCACCCTGACCAATCTCGGCAATACGCTCCTGAATGTCGGCCTCGGCGAACAGGCGATCGGGCTGCACGAACGCGCGATCGGGCTGCGGCCCGACTATGCCGATGCATTTTGCAACCGCGGCATGGCAGAGCTGTTGATCGGCCGGTCCGAGCGCGCCAAGGAGAGTTTCGATCGCGCCCTGTCGTTTCAGCCGCGTCATGCGGAAGCGATCGCGGGCAAGGGCATGGTGTGCATCGAGCTCCGGCATTATGAGGAGGCGGAAGCCGCCCTCGCGGCAGGGCTCGCGATCAAGCCGGGTTCACCGCGGATTCTGGCCCAGCGCGGGCGGCTCAATTTCGATCTGCACCGCCTGGAGCAGGCGGCGGCGGACTTCGATGCGGCACTGGCGCAATCGCCGCGGCTCGAGCTCGCGCTGCGTGGCAAGGCGCAAGTCAACCTTCTCTTGGGGAACACGACGCAGGCGATCGCGGCCGTGAAGATCCTGCTCGAGGACAATCCGCGGTCCGATTACGCAATCGTGCTTCTCGGCGCCTGCTATGCGAACCAGGGAGACGTCGCGACGGCACTCGAGCATCTCGACGCGGCGCTCGAGATCTCACCGGACTATGCGGATGCGATCGCACGCAAGATATTCATCCTGGATTATCTGCCGGAGGCCGATTTCGCGGTCCAGCAGGCGGCGCGAAAATCCTGGTGGGATGCAATCGGCGCCCGACTGCCGCAACGGGCACTGCCGCCCCGGGAACTCGATCCGGACAGGCGGATCGTCGTCGGCTATGTCGCGTCGGAATTCAGGAACCACTCGGCAGCGTTCGCGCTGTTGCCGGTGCTGCGCCATCATGATCACGCCAGGTTCGAGATCGTCTGCTATTCCTGCTGGCCGCTGCAGGATGAGATCACCGAGAGGTTCAAGCCCCTCGCGGACGTCTGGGTCGACGCCGCGCAGCTTTCGGACGACGAGCTCCTCGATCGCATCCAGGCGGACAAGATCGATATCCTGATCGACGTGTCCGGGCATACGGCTGGCAACAGGCTCCCCGTATTTGCCCGCAAGCCGGCCCCGATACAGGTCACGGGTTTCGGACACGCCACGGGCACGGGCCTTCAGACCATGGATTACGTGCTCGCTGATCCAATCTTCATTCCGCACTCGCGCCATTTGCTGGTCGAGAAGGTCCATGATCTGCCCTGCCTGATCACGATCGATCCCATCCTGGACGTGCCGCCCTCGGAGCTTCCCATGCTCCGGAACGGCCATGTGACCTTCGGTGTGTTCAACCGCATCTACAAGATCTCGGATGAGGCGATCCGGGTGTGGTCGAAAGTGATGCGCGAGGCGGCGGGTTCGAAGATCATCATCAAGCACGGGCTGCTCGACGATCCCTTGCTGCGCGACGGCCTGATCGCACGGTTCGCAGCCCAGGGCATTGCCGAAGACAATATCACCTGCCTGGGCTCGACCACGCGCCACGAGCATCTGCTGGCCTTTGCGCAAGTCGACATCTCCCTCGATACCTTCCCGCAAAATGGCGGCATCAGCACCTGGGAATCCCTCTATGCGGGCGTTCCGGTCGTCGCCAAGCTCGGCAACGGCTCTTCGTCACGCGCCGGCGGCTCGATCGTGGCGGCCGTCGGCCTCGACGACTGGGTCGCCGAGGATGACGACGGCTATGCCGCGATCGCGTGCAAATATGCGGCGCAGTCCGCTCATCTGGCGAAATTGCGTGCGGAGCTGCCGGCTCGGATCGCAGCCTCGCCTGCCGGCAACGTCGAAGTTTACGCGCGTGAGGTCGAGGCGGCCTATCGTCGTTTTTGGCTCGACTATTGTGCCGGCGCCTCGGAACGCGGCGAGGTGGCGTAGTCCGACCTTGCGCCGCCCCCCGGGAAATCCCGGAGGCGCTGCTGGTTGGGTGACCGGCCGGCCGGGCCTGCGAATCAGTTAGACTCCTCTGAGGGCATCCTCCGGAGAGACACCTTGCAGAACAGCGGCGGCGGCGCGCGCGCATTCCAGAATGCGCGATTGCAGAAGAAGTTGATGAAGCAGGCCGACGCCGTCATCGCTGCTGCGGCGAACGCCTATGGCCAGGGCCGATATGCCGAAACCGAGGCGCTGTGCCGCGAGATCCTGAAAGCCCTTCCGGATCATATCGACGCCATGCACCTGCTCGGCATGTGCGCCCACGACGGCCGGCGCCTCGAGGAGGCGAAAGAGCTGCTGGAGCGCGTGATCGCGCTTGATCCGCGCCTGCACGATGCCCATAACAACCTCGCAACCGTGCATTTTGACCTCGGCAATTACGAGGAGGCGCGACGGTGCCAGGAGAGGGCGATCGCGCTGAAGCCGAATTTCGCGGTGGCGCTGACCAATCTCGGCAACACGCTGATGCACATGGCGCTCTACGAGCAGGCGCTCGAGATGCACGAGCGCGCCATCAAGATCAAACCGGATTATGCCGATGCGCTCTGCAATCGCGGCATGGTCGAGCTCGTGCTTGGGCAGATCATGCGCGCCAAGGAGAGTTTCGATCGCGCCCTGCTGTTTCAGCCGCGTCACGCCGAGGCCATCGTCGGCACCGGCATGGTCAGCATGGAGCTGCGGCACCACGAGGAGGCAGCAGCCAAGTTCGCCATGGCGCTCGCGATCAAGCCTGGTGCGCCGAGGATCCTGGCCCAGCGCGGGCGGCTCAGTTACGAGCTGCAGCGCCTGGAGCCCGCGCTTGCGGATTTCGATGCGGCGCTTGCCATTTCGCCCAAGCTCGAGCTGGCCCTCCGGGGCAAGGCGCAGGTCTGCCTCGTCATGGGAAGGACCGCGCAGGCGATGGCGGCCGCGACGACCTTGATCGAGCGAAATCCGCGATCCGAGATGGGGTTGGCGCTGCTGGGCTTCGCCTATTCCAACCAGGGAGACATGGACTCCGCGATCCAATATCTCGATCGCGCGCTTGCGATCCGACCGGATTATGGAGACGCGATCAGGGGCAAGATCTTCCTGCTCGACTACCTCGCGGACGCCGATTTCGCGGTCCAGCAGGCGGTACGAAAATCCTGGTGGGATGCGATCGGCTCGAAGATACCGCGAAGGACGCTGCCGAAGCGGCCGCTCGATCCGGACAAGCGGATCGTGGTCGGCTATGTCGCGGCCGAATTCCGGCAGCACTCGGCGGGACTCACCCTGCTGCCCGTGCTGCGCAACCACGATCACACCAAGTTTGAGATCATCTGCTATTATTCCTGGCCGGGAGCGGACGAGTACACCGCCAAGTTCAAATCAATGGCGGACGTCTGGGTCGACGCCTGGCAGATGTCGGACGACGAGCTCGCCGATCGTATTCAGGCCGACAACGTCGACATCCTGATCGACGTTTCCGGCCACACGACCGGGAACAGGCTGCAATGCTTCGCGCGGAAGCCGGCTCCGATCCAGGCCACGGGATTCGGACACGCGACGGGCACGGGCATGCCGACCATGGACTATGTGCTCGCGGATCCCATCTTCATTCCGCCATCGGCTCGGCATTTGTTTCCGGAAAAGATCTACGATCTGCCGTGCCTGATCACGATGGAGCCGGTCACTAATCTGCAGCCCTCCGAGCTGCCGATGCTCCGCAACGGCTACGTCACCTTCGGCGTGTTCAACCGTATCTACAAGATTTCGGATGATGCGATCCGTGTGTGGTCGCGCATCATGCGGGAGGTGCCGGGATCGAAGATCATCCTCAAGCATGGTTTGCTCGATGATGCCCTGCTGCGCGATAGCCTGATCGCACGCTTCATCGCGCAGGGCATTGCGGAGGAGGACATCACCTGCCTCGGCACCACCTCGCGCGACGATCACCTGATGGCCTTCGACAAGATCGATATTTCACTCGACACCTTCCCGCAGAATGGCGGCATCAGCACCTGGGAGTCCCTCTACAAGGGCGTTCCCGTCGTCGCCAAGCTCGGCATTGGAGCCTCTTCGCGTGCCGGCGCCTCCATCGTGGCCGCCGTCGGTCTCAGCGACTGGGTCGCCGAGGATGACGATGGCTATGTCGAGATCGCCCGCAGATTTGCGTCGCAGCCCGAGCATCTGGCGAAGTTGCGCGCGGGATTGCCGGCTCAGATCGCAGCCTCGCCCGCCGGCAATGTCGAGATCTACACGCGTGAGCTCGAAGCGGGTTACCGTCAGTTCTGGCGCGACTATTGTGCCGCCGCCTCGGAGAGCGGCGACGCTGCGGCAAGCGGGGCAGGCGCACCGAGCGGTTCCTGAGCCGGATCCTGCGGCGAGGCCCGGAATAGCCCGGGGGGATTTCCGGTCGCGCCGACCGGCCGGCTCGGCGCGCGAATCAGCTAGACTCGCCCCGGGCCATCTTCCGGAGAAACACCTTGCAGAGCAGCGCCGGCGCGCGCGCATTCCAGAATGCGCGATTGCAGAAGAAATTGAAGAAGCAGGCGGACGCCATCATCTCCGCCGCGGCGAGCGCTTATGGCCAGGGCAGATATGCGGAGAGCGAAGCGCTCTGCCGCCAGATCGTGCAAGCCGTTCCGGATCATTTTGACGCCACGCATTTGCTCGGCCTCAGCGTGCAACAGGGCGGGCGCCTGGAGGAGGCGCAACAACTGATTGAGCGCGCGATCGCAATCGATCCACGTTCGCACGAGGCGCATCACAATCTCGCCGCTGTCCACCTGTCCCTTCAGAAATTTGAGGCCGCCCGCGCGTGTCAGGAAAGAGCGATCGCGCTGAAGCCGAATTTTCCGCCGGCCCTGGCCGGCCTCGGCAACGCCTTGCTCCAGATGAACCTGCCGGAACAAGCCATCGAACTGTATGACCGCGCCATCGCCTTGAAGCCCGACTACCCCGATGCGCTCTGCAATCGAGGTCTGGCCGAGCTGGCGCTGGGCCGATTTGACCGCGCCAGACAGAGTTTCGAGCGCGCGCTGTTGTTTCAGCCGCGTCACGCCGAAGCCCTCATCGGCAAGGGCGTGGTCGGGATCGAGCTCAAGCATTACGACGAGGCGGAAGCCGCGCTCGCAGCGGCGCTCGCGATCAGGCCAGGTTCGGCAAAGCTCCTCGCGCACCGCGGACGGCTCAATTTCGCGCTGTCGCGGCCCGAACAGGCAGCTGCGGATTTTGACGCGGCACTGGCGCTTTCACCGAAACTCGAAGTGGCCTTGCGGGGGAAGGCAGAAGTCGCGCTGAGCATGGGAAATACGGCGCAGGCGATTCTGGCCTGCACGGCGTTGCTCGAGGAAAATCCGCGCTCGGCGATCGCCCTGGCGCTGCTGAGCTCCTGCTTTGCCAACCAGGGAGAGATCGCAGCCGCCATCGAACATCTCGACGCCGGTCTGGCAATTGCGCCGGACCAGCCGGACTTGATCGCGCGGAAGATCTACTTTCTCGACTTTCTCTCCGAGGCCGATTTCGCGGTCCAGCAGGCCGCGCGCAAATCCTGGTGGGATGCGATCGGCGCCAGATTGCCACAGAGGAAGCTCGCACCCCGGCAGCTCGATCCCGGCAGGCGGATCGTGGTCGGGTATGTCGCGGCCGAGTTCTGGTACCACTCGGCGGCGTTTGGCCTCTTACCGGTGCTGCGCCACCATGATCACGCCAAGTTCGAGATCGTCTGCTATTCGTGCTCGCCGGTACGAGATGAGATGACAGCCAAGTTCAAGTCGTTGGCGGACGTCTGGGTCGACGCCGCGCAGCTTTCGGACGATGAGCTGGCCGATCGTATCGAGGCCGACAAGGTCGATATCCTGATCGACGTGTCCGGGCATACGACCGGCAACAGGCTTCCGGTCTTCGCCCGCAAGCCGGCCCCGATTCAGGCCACCGGATTCGGACACGCCACAGGCACGGGCCTTCAGACCATGGACTACGTGCTCGCCGATCCGATCTTCATTCCGGAATCGGCCCGTCATCTGCTGGCCGAAAAGGTCTACGATCTGCCGTGCCTGATCACGATCGATCCGATCCTGGATGTGCCCGCTTCGGAGCTTCCCATGCTCCGCAACGGCCATGTGACTTTCGGCGTGTTCAACCGCGTCAACAAGATCTCGGACGAGGCGATCCGCGTATGGTCGAAAGTGATGCGCGAGGTGGTCGGATCGAAGATCATCATCAAACATACGCTGCTTGACGATTCTCTGGTACGCGATGGCCTTCTTGCGCGACTCGTGAACCAGGGCATCCCAGAAGAGAACATCACCTGCCTGGGCTCGTCAGCGCGCGCGGAACATCTTCAGGCCTTCGCGAGAGTCGATATTTCGCTCGATCCATTTCCGCAGAATGGCGGCGTCAGCACCTGGGAATCCCTTTATGCGGGCGTTCCAGTCGTGGCCAAGCTCGGCCACGGCGCCTCCTCGCGCGCCGGCGGTGCCATCGTGGCGGCGGTCGGGCTTGACGACTGGGTCGCCGAGGATGACGACGGCTATGTCGAGATCGCCCGCAAATTTGCCTCGCAGCCCGAGTATCTCGCGAAATTGCGCGCGGGCCTGCCGGCTCAGATCGCAGCCTCGGCGGCCGGCAATGTCGCGATCTACACGCGCAGGGTCGAGGAGGGCTACCGCCAGTTCTGGCGCGACTATTGTGCCGCGGCCTCGGAACGCGGCGAGGTCGCGTAAACCGGCCGAACGGCGCTGACGTTGTGGACCCGCGTCCCCGACCCGAGGGGGCGCGTGACGGTCACACGAAGGGTGGCTTGATGTTGCTGCGCTTCTCCAACCATTCCGGCACCGGCAGGTTCTTGGCGCGCATGAAGTCGGCGTTGAACAGCTTCGACTGATAACGGCTGCCGGAATCGCACAGCACGGTGACGATGGTCTTGCCGGGCCCGAGCTGCTTGGCGAGGCGTATGGCGCCCACGATGTTGACACCGGTCGAGCCGCCGAGGCACAGGCCCTCGTGCTGCAGCAGCTCGTAGATCACGCCGACGGCTTCGGCATCGGGAATGAGATAGGCATCATCGACCTTCGCGGTCTCGACGATGGCGGTTGCGCGGTTGAGGCCGATGCCTTCGGTGATCGAGCCACCCGGCGTCGCCTTGGGATCGCCGGTCCTGAAGTATTCATACATGCCGGCGCCGTGCGGATCGGCGCATGCGATCCGCACGTTCTTGTTCTTCTCTTTCAAGTAACGGCTGACACCAGCCAGCGTGCCCCCGCTGCCGACCGAGCAGACGAAGCCGTCGACCTTACCGCCGGTCTGCTCCCAGATTTCGGGGCCCGTGGACTCGTAATGCGCCTTGGCATTGTCGAGGTTGTTCCACTGATCGGCGAACAGCACGCCGTTCGGCTCGGTCTTGCGCAGCTCGTCAGCAAGACGGCGACCGACATGCTGGTAGTTGTTGGGATTGGCGTAGGGCAGGGCCGGCACCTCGATCAGCTCGGCACCGCACAGCTTCAGGAAGTCTTTCTTCTCCTGGCTCTGCGTTTCCGGGATCACGATCAGCGTGCGGTAGCCGCGGGCGCTCGCGACGACCGCAAGGCCAATGCCGGTATTGCCGGCGGTCGCTTCCACCACCAGACCACCGGGCTTGAGCTCGCCGCGCTTCTCGGCCTCCAGGATCATCCATTTGCCGGCGCGATCCTTGACCGACTGGCCGGGATTCATGAACTCGGCCTTGCCGAGAATGGTGCAGCCGGTCAGTTCCGAGGCGCGCTTCAGCTTGATCAGCGGGGTGTTGCCGATGGCTTCGACAACGTCATTTCGAATGGTCATGTCGGGGAAATCGCTACCAAGGGGTTGATCTGGTCGGCCAGAACCTAGTGCTTGGGAGGCCAAAGGGGAAGGCTTTTGCGCTGCGGCGAAACCGGCTGAAACGCCTGTCCAAACAGCGATATTATCGAGAGGCGAGGCCGGCGATGATGCGTTCAGCCACGCGGCGAGATATCGATAGGAGGAAATGGCTGAACTCCGCCAGAGCACGGAGGATGACGGTCGCCACCAGCCGCTTCACGACCGCTTTTTTCCAAGGGTGCGATCAGCCGAAACCCGAGGGACGTGGATGGTCTGGATGGCCGAAATCAAATCTGCACGAGGGATGACTCCCTTTCGGGAATTGAAGGCCAGGCGAGATGGAGCGGCCGAAGCGCACGACTGAACCGACGCCGCGGGGGCTGGTGCGGTCGGATGGAAAGGCTCAGATGCCACTGTGGCAGCAATAACACATGAAATCTTGGTAAGCTTGATCGCGTATCCCAATGTTTCAGAATGAGAGAAATCCCTGCGAGACAGTCACTTTTCGAATTCATATCGGCTCGATCGCACCTGATTGGCGTGGCCATCTCGCAACTGCGGGACTGTCCCGCTGGTCAGCGCACGGCTAGTATGATTTTCGAGGTTCCGCAGAAAGCACCGCCCGCTGTGAACGAGTTGTCCAAAGCCCCCCGACTGCCCCGCCGCGAATCGGCTAATCCGGCTGCGCGGCGGTTCGATCTGCCCGGCGGGGGATGGATGTGACAGAGGATGTTCCTGCGATCGCCATGCGGCGGTCTGAAGGTTCTGCATCCCGGACGCTGCGCGCGGCGCGCTGGATTGCGGTGTTGTGCCTTGCCGCCGGTTCGGGTGCTTGCGTGCTGACCCAGGACCTTCCCGATCCCGCCCTCGACGTTCCCACGCAGTACAAATATGCGGGCAAGGGTGATGCGCCGCCGTCACTGGATTGGTGGCGCGGGTTCCGCTCCGCGGAGCTGACGCAGCTGATGGAGGAGGCGCAGACCGTGAACCTCGACATCGCCGCCGCCGTTGCGCGCATCGTCCAGGCCGACGCCCAGGCGCGGCAGGCGGGTGCGGCGCTGCTGCCGAGCGTGTCGACAGGCGGATCGGAAACCTATTCGCGCACTTCGGGCTCCAGCGCGTCCGGCCTCTCCATCGGCGGGCGCGAGGTCGTCAATTACTCGGCATCGCTGAGCGCGAGCTACCAGCTCGACTTCTGGGGCCAGAATCGCGACGCGCTGCAGACAGCGGAGGAGACCGCGAACGCCAACCGCTTCGATCGCGACACGGTCGCGCTAACGACGCTGGCGGCCGTCGCCAATGCCTATTTCCAGGTGCTGGCCTCGCAGGATCGCATCAGGACCTCACAGCGCAACATTGCGAGCGCGCAGCGCATCCTCGATGCGGTCAGGGAGCGGCGCAAGGCCGGCACCGGCACCGATCTCGACGTCGCCCAGCAGGAGAGTGTGCTTGCCAACCAGAAGGCCCTGGTGCCGCCGCTGCGCCAGACGCTCGACCAGAACGTCAACGCACTCGCCGTGCTGGTCTCGCGCCCGCCGGAGAGCGTGCGCGTGCTCGGCGGCTCGCTGGACCGGATCGCAATCCCGCGCGTGACGCCCGGCCTGCCGTCGGAGCTCCTGACGCAGCGGCCCGACATCCGCCGGCAGGAGGCGCAGCTCGCCTCGGCGACGGCGAATATCGGCAATGCCCGTGCTCAGTTCTTTCCGACCATCCAGCTCACCGGCAATGGCGGCTATCAGAGTTCGGCCTTGGTCTCGCTGTTCCAGCCCCATGCGGCCTTCTTCCAGCTCGTCGGCAGCGCCACGCAGCCGATCTTCGACGGCGGCAAGATCCTCGGCAATTTCGAGTTCGCCAAGGCGCGGCAGGACGAATTGCTCCAGACCTACCGCAAGACCATCATCCAGTCGTTTGCCGACGTCGACAATGCGCTGTTCTCGATCAAGCAAACCACGATCAAGCTGCAATTGCAGCGCGACGTCGTCGTCGCCTCGCGCCGCGCCTTCGATCTCTCCGAGCAGCAATTGCGCGCCGGCACCGCCGACATCGTGACCGTGCTCAACACTCAATTGACCCTGTTCCAGGCGGAAGACGCGCTGTCACAGGCGCAACTGGCCCGCTTGCTCGCCATCGTCAGCCTGTATCAGGCGCTCGGCGGCGGCTGGGAGCCGCGAATGGAGAAACCGGTCAATGCTCTTTAAGCCGGATACGAAGGACGCGAAGGAGGGGACGGCGAAGAAGTCGCGCGGCCGCGGCTTCATCATGACCCTGATCACGCTCGCGATCCTCGGCGGCCTGTTCTATCTCGGCTGGACTGCCACGCATCAGCAGCAGGCCAACAACCGCAACAACCAGAGGCTCGATCTGCCGGTGCCCGTGCTCGCGGCCACGCCCCGCGTTCAGGACGTTCCGGTCTATCTCGACGGCGTCGGCGCGATCCGCGCGCTCAACACCGTGACCGTGCGCTCGCAGGTCGACGGCAAGCTGATCGCCGTGAACTTCACCGAGGGCCAGGACGTCAAGAAGGGCGACGTGCTCGGCGAAATCGATCCTGCGCTCTATCAGGCCACCTACGACCAGGCGGTCGCCAAGAAGGCGCAGGACCAGGCCCAGCTCGCCAACCAGCGCATCGACCTGACACGGTACGAGCAGCTCGCTGCCTCCAACGCCGGCTCCAAGCAGCAGGCCGACACCCAGCGCGCGCTGGTCGCGCAGACCGAGGCGCTGGTCAAGGCCGACCAGGCTGCGATCGACAACGCGGCGGCGACGCTGAGCTACACCAAGATCGTGGCGCCGCTCTCGGGGCGAGCCGGCCTGCGCCAGGTCGATCAGGGCAACATCATCCACGCCTCCGACACCACGGGCCTCGTGGTGATCACGCAATTGCAGCCGATCGCGGTGTGGTTCAGCCTGCCGCAGCAACAGATCATGCGCGTCAACGCCGCGGCCGCCAAGGGCACGCTCGCGGTCGACGTGTTCGGCAATGATGGCATCACCGTGATCGATACCGGCAAGCTCACCGGCATCGACAACCAGGTCGACCAGACCACCGGCACGCTCAAGCTCAAGGCGGAATTTCCCAACGCCAACTACCAGCTCTGGCCGGGCCAGTTCGTCAATGTCCGTCTCAAGGTCGAGACGCTGATGCAGGCGCTGGTGGTGCCGACATCAGCCGTGCAGCGCGGCCCGATCGGAACGTTCAGCTATGTCATCGGCGATGACAATATCGTCTCGGCCAAGCCTGTGACGGTGACCCAGCAGAACGAGCATGACGCCGTGATCGCCAGCGGCCTGTCGGCGACCGACAGGGTCGTCACCACGGGCTTTGCCAATCTGTCCGACGGCTCCAAGGTGACCGTCGGCCGCGACGACCAGACCCCGTCGGCTGATCTTGCCCCGCGCAAGCGCTCGCGCGGGCCCGACGCCCAGAAGAAGGATGGTGCCAAGGAAGGGCAGAAGGAGCACCAGAAGGACGGACAGGGTAAGGACGGCGAGTTCCGCGCCAAGCGCAAGAGCAGCGAAGGCGACCAAAAAGGACAGACCGGGCCGGCTCCAGGTCCGGGGGCATCGGGAAGTGGAGCCAAGCAGCCATGATCCCGACAACAGCCGCTTGAAGCGGCAGGCAGATCCCATGGGTGTCTCCGAACCCTTCATCCGCCGTCCGATCGCGACCTCGCTGCTCGGCATCGCGCTGCTGATCGGCGGGCTGCTGGGCTATTTCGCGCTGCCGGTCTCGGCGCTGCCGCAGGTCGATTTCCCGACCGTGCAGGTGACGACGCAGCTTCCGGGCGCGAGCCCCGACGTGATCGCCTCGCTGATCACGGCGCCCTTGGAGCGGCAGCTCGGGCAGATCCCGTCGCTGTCGGCGATGAACTCGACCAGCTCGTTCGGCGTCAGCCAGATCTCGCTGCAGTTCGATCTCAACCGCGACATCGACGGTGCGACCCAGGACGTGCAGGCCGCGATCAACGCCGCGGCGGGCGTGCTGCCCAAGACGCTGCCGTATCCGCCGACCTACGCCAAGGTGAACCCCGCGGACGCGCCTGTCATGACGCTGGCGCTGCGCTCCGACACCATCTCGCTGCGGGCGATGAGCGACATCGCCGACACGCTTCTGGCGCAACGGCTGAGCCAGATCTCCGGCGTCGGACGGGTCTCGGTGCTCGGCGGGCTGAAACCGGCCGTGCGCATCCAGGCCGATCTGGCGCGGCTTGCCGCCTACGGCATCGCCATGGAAGATCTGCGCACCGCAATCGCCAATGCCAACGTCTCCGGGCCGAAAGGCTCGCTCGACGGCGCGCAGCAATCCTACATCATCGCGGCCAACGACCAGATCGCCGCCGCCGACGCCTACAAGCCCGTCATCATCGCCTACCGCAACGGCTCGCCGGTCACCATCGCCGACGTCGCGCAGATCGTCGATGGCCTCGAGAACGACCGCACCGGCGGCTGGTACCAGGGCACGCCCGCCGTCATAATCGACATCCAGCGCCAGCCCGGTGCCAACGTGATCGACGTCGTCAGCCAGATCCGCGCCGAAATCCCCAAAGTGCAGCGCGCGATCCCGGCCGGTGTGAACCTCACCATCGTGTCCGATCGCACCGTGACCATCCGCGCCTCGGTCCACGACGTGCAGTTCACGCTGGTCCTCAGTGTCGTGCTGGTGACGCTGGTGGTGCTGCTGTTCCTGCGCTCGCTGCGGGCGACCCTGATCGCCGGCGTGGCGCTGCCGCTGTCGCTGATCACCAGCTTCGGCATCATGTATTTCGCCGGCTTCAGCCTCGACAATTTGTCGCTTATGGCGCTCACGATCGGCACCGGCTTCGTGGTCGACGACGCCATCGTCATGATCGAGAATATCGTCCGCCACATGGAGAATGGCGACGGGCCGATGGAGGCCTCGCTGAAGGGCGCCAGCGAGATCGGCTTCACCGTGATCTCGCTGACGGTGTCGCTGATCGCGGTGTTCATCCCGCTGCTGTTCATGTCCGGCCTCGTCGGGCGCATGTTCCGCGAGTTCGCGCTGACCTTGACGATCGCGGTTGTGACCTCGGCCGTGGTCTCGCTGACGCTCACGCCGATGATGTGCTCGCGCCTGCTCAAGCATGCTCATGAGGAGCTGGCGGTGCCGGGCCTCGCCGCCATCAGCCGCTTCATCGACCGCACCGTCGAGGCCTATCACCGGACGCTGCTGGTGGTTTTGCAGCACCAGCGGACTACGCTGGTCGTGACCTTCGCCACGCTGATTGCGACCCTCGTCCTCTACGTCGTTGCCCCAAAAGGCTTCCTGCCGCTGCAGGACACCGCCTCGATCACGGCGGTGACGGAGGCCGGGCCGGACGTGTCGTTTGCCGAGATGCAGAAGCGGCAGGGCGAGGTCGCCGACACCATCAAGGCGGACCCTGACGTGGTCGGCGTGGTCTCGGTGATCGGCGCTGGCTCGGTCAATCCGACCACCAATGTCGGCCGTCTCGTCATGACCTTGAAGCCGCGCGGCGAGCGGCGGGACGATGTCAGCGTGGTCGTGACCCGGCTGAAGCAGCGGGTGGCGGGCATTCCCGGCATGACCGTCTATTTCCAGCCGGTGCAGGACGTGCAGATCTCGACCCAGTCGAGCCGCTCGCAATACCAGTACACGCTGACCGGCACCGATGCGGCGCTGGTGTCGGAATGGGCGCGCAAGCTGGTTACGGAGATGCGGCGCGATCCCCTGTTCCGCGACGTCTCCTCGGAGGCGCAGGAGGGCGGATTGCGGGCGCAACTCGACGTCGATCGCACCCGCGCGGGCCAGCTCGGCGTCAGCCTGCAAGGCATCACCGATACGCTCAACGACGCCTTCGCGCAGCGCCAGATCTCGACCATCTACGGCCAGGCCAACCAGTACCGCGTGGTGCTCGAGGCGCTGCCGATGTACCAGCGCGATCCCTCGATCCTTTCAAAACTCTATCTGCCGGGCGCCGCGAGCGCGACCGCCGGCGCGCCCAACGCCCAGGTGCCGCTGTCGGCCGTGGCGACGCTGAAGCGCACCACCGCGCCGCTCGCGATCTCGCACCAGGCGCAATTCCCGTCCGTGTCGCTCAGCTTCAACCTCGCGCCGGGCGCCGCGCTCGGCGATGCCGTCGACGCCGTCAAAGCGATCGAGACCCGGATCGAAATGCCCAACAGCATCGTCGGCGTCTATGCCGGCGATGCCGCCGAGTTCGCCAAGGCGCTGGCGGGACAACCCTGGCTGCTGCTCGCGGCCGTGATCACGATCTACATCGTGCTCGGCGTGCTCTATGAGAGCTACATCCACCCGATCACGATCCTGTCGACGCTGCCCTCGGCCGGCGTCGGGGCGATCCTGGCGCTGGTGTTGTGCGGGCAGGACCTCTCGGTGATCGGCCTGATCGGCATCATCCTGCTGATGGGCATCGTCAAGAAGAACGCGATCATGATGATCGACTTCGCGCTCGAGGCCGAACGCGGGCAGGGCATGTCGCCCAACGAGGCGATCGTGCAGGCCTGCCTGTTGCGCTTCCGTCCGATCATGATGACGACGCTGGCGGCGCTGTTCGGCGCCTTGCCGCTGGCGATCGAGAGCGGCACCGGCGCCGAGCTGCGCTTTCCGCTCGGCATCTCCATCATCGGCGGCCTGCTGCTCAGCCAATTGCTGACGCTCTACACCACGCCCGTGATCTACCTCGCGCTCGACCGCATCAACCGCCGCCTCGAGCAGGCGCTGCCGCCCGCCGAATCCGGCGGACCACCGGTCGCGGGCGCGACCGAGGGGATGCAGTGATGGCATCGATCTCGGAGCCCTTCATCCGCCGCCCGGTTGCCACCACGCTGCTGTCGATCGGGTTGTTCCTGCTGGGTGTGGTCGCCTACGATTTCCTTCCCGTCGCCTCGGTCCCGAACGTCGACTTTCCCGCCATCTTCGTCTCGGCCAGCCGGCCCGGCGCCGACCCGTCGGTGATGGCGGCCACGGTGGCTTCACCCCTGGAGCGGCGGCTCGGCGAGATCTCGGGCATCAACCAGATCACCTCGACCTCGACGCTCGGCAATACCAGCATCCAGCTCCAGTTCGACATCGGCCGCAACATCGACAAGGCCGCGCGCGACGTGCAGGCAGCGATCAACGCCGCGATGGTCGACTTGCCGAGCGACCTGCCGACGCTGCCGCGCTTCCGCAAGGCCAACACCGCCGGCGCGCCCGTCTTCGTGCTGGCGCTGACCTCCAAGACGCTATCCGCCAGCGCGATTTACGACGTCGCCGACACGGTGCTGGCGCAGCGCATCTCGCAGGTGCCTGGAGTCGGCGACGTCACGGTATCAGGCGCCGACCAGCCAGCCGTGCGGGTCCAGCTCAACCCCGTCGCGCTGTCGAACGCCGGCATCGCCACCGACGACGTCAGGACCGCGATCGTCAACGCCAACCCGCTCGGCCCCGTCGGCATCTTCAACGGCGAGCGCCAGAGCGAGACGCTGGCCCTCAACAAGCAGATGCGCACGGCGAAAGAGTTCCGCGACATCGTCATCAAGAGCGCCAACGGCAATTTCGTGCGGCTGTCCGACGTCGCCGACATCGAGGATTCCGTCCGCAACGCCCGCTCGATCGCCTGGTTCAACAAGCAGCCGGCGGTGCTGATCCAGATCACCAAGCAGGGCGATGCCAACGTCATCGATACCGTCGACAGGGTAAAGGCGCTGGTCCCCCAGCTGAAGCAGTGGATTCCGGCCGGCGTCGAGATCTCCACCCTGGTCGACCGCACCGGGACGATCCGCGCCAGCGTGCTTGACATGCAATGGACATTGCTGGCGACCGCGGTCCTGGTGATGGTCGTGGTGTTCGTGTTCCTGCGCAGGCTGACGCCGACGATCGCGGCCGGCATCTCGGTGCCGCTGGCGCTGGCCGGAACCTGCGCCGGCATGTGGGTCGCGGGCTTCTCGATCGACAATCTGTCGCTGATGGCGCTCGCGATCTCGGTCGGTTTCGTGGTCGACGACGCCATCGTCATGATCGAGAACATGTATCGCAATCTCGAGCACGGCATGCGGCCGCTTCGGGCGGCGCTGGAGGGCGCGAGGCAGATCGGCTTCACGGTGGTCTCGATCAGCCTGTCGCTGATCGCGGCGTTCACGCCGCTGATCTTCATGGACGGCATCGTCGGTCGCCTCTTGCGCGAATTCTCGCTGACGCTGACCTTCGCCATCCTGGTCTCGACGCTGGTGTCGCTGACGGTGACGCCGATGATCTGCGCCCATTACATCCGGCAGGCTACGTCCGGCACGGCGACGCTGTTCGACCGCATCATCGAGGGCTCGCTGACGCGCATCGTCGCCTTTTACGCCCGAACCTTGCGCACCGTGCTGGACTACCCGCTGGCGACGCTGCTGGTGTTCTTCGCCACCATCGGTCTCACCGTGACGCTCTACATCAAGGTCCCCAAGGGCTATTTCCCGACCGACGATTCCGGCTTCGTGATCGGAGCGACGCGCGCCTCGGCCGACATCTCGTTCCAGTCGATGCTCGGCCTGCAGCAGCGGCTCGCCGACATCGTGATGCAGGACCCGGCCGTGGCCGGCATCGGCTCGACCGTCGGCGCCGGAGGCGGGCCGGGGGGAGCGACCTCGAACCGCGGCGTCATGTATATCAGCCTGAAGCCGCCGGAGGAGCGCGACCACGTCTCGACGCAGGTCGTGATCGACCGTCTGAGGCGCGCGCTGTATCCCGTGCCCGGCATCCGCCTCTTCATGTTCGCCGCCCAGGACGTCCGCGCCGGCGGGCGGCAGAGCGATTCCGACTACCAGTACACGCTGACCAGCACCGACCTCGGTCTGCTGCAGAAATGGGCGCCGATCGTGGCCAAGCGCATGGAGAGCGTCGAGGGCATCACCGACATCTCCAGCGACCGCGATCCCGGCGGGCTTCAGCTCACGCTCGCGATCGACCGCCAGAAGGCCTCGGCGCTCGGCGTCAGGGTCCAGGATATCGATAATGCGCTGAACAACGCCTTTTCTCAGCGGCAGATCTCGATCATCTACACCCAGCGCAACCAGTACATGACCGTGTTGGAGATCGATCCGAAATTCCAGGTCGATCCCTCCAATCTCGAGCGCATCTACGTCGCCGGTGCGGGCGACGCGCAGGTGCCGCTGTCGGCCGTGGTGCACGCGACGCGTGGGTTGGCCGCGCTCGCGGTCTATCACTCGCAGTCGTTTCCCTCGACCACGGTGTCGTTCAACCTGCTGCCGGACGTGCAGCTTCAGGCAGCGACCCAGAACATCCAGCGGGCGGTGGAGGAACTGCACATGCCCGAAGGCATCCGCGGCAGCTTCGACGGCAATGCCGGCGACTTCGCCAAGACCAGCGGCCGGCAGCCGCTGCTGATCCTCGGCGCGCTGGTGGCGATGTATATCGTGCTCGGGGTGCTCTATGAGAGCCTCGCCCATCCGCTCACGATCATCTCGACGCTGCCCTCGGCCGGGCTCGGTGCGCTGCTCGCCCTGCAGCTCACCAACACACCGCTGACGGTGATCGCCTTCGTCGGCATCATCCTGTTGATCGGCATCGTCAAGAAGAACGGCATCATGATGGTGGATTTCGCGCTCGACGCCGAGCGCCAGCGCGGCCTGTCCTCGGCGGAGGCGATCTTCGAGGCCTGCCAGGCGCGCTTCCGCCCGATCCTGATGACGACCATGGCGGCGCTGTTCGCCGGCATTCCGCTCGTGGTCGCGACCGGCCCCGGCACCGAGCTGCGCCGTCCGCTCGGCATCACCATCATCGGCGGCCTGTTCGTCTCGCAGATCCTGACGCTCTACACCACGCCCGTGATCTACCTCTTGATCGACCGCCTGCGGCGGCGGTCGGAGCCGCGTCCGGTGCCTGCGCCGGCGGAATAGGTTGTTGAAGCGCCGCATCAAGCGTATAGCGGCGCCCATGTCGAACCCGCCAGATATTGCCGCCGCCGATCCGATCCCCGAGTGCCCGCATTGCCAGAAGCCGATGCCGCTGTGCATCTGCGACAGCGTCACGCCGATTGAAAAGAGCCGCCTCGGGCTCCTGATCCTGCAGCATCCGCAGGAGCAGGACAGGGCGCTCGGCACCGCGCGGCTGCTGGCCCGGCATTTTGCCGATGCCACAGTGCGGGTCGGCCTGTCCTGGCCGAGCCTTTCCAAGGCGCTGGGACGGCCGGTCGAGAACGCCTCGCATTGGGCCGTGCTCTATCTCGGCTCGGCCCGCGCCGCCGATCTCGAAGCGGAAGGCGAGATCGTCGCGCTCAACCGCAAGGCCGAGGTCGCGGAGAACCAGCGCGGAATCCTCGGCAAGCTCGAAGGAATCGTGCTGCTCGACGGCACCTGGAGCCAGGCCAAGGCGCTGTGGTGGCGCAATCCCTGGATGCTCAAATGCCAGCGCGTGATCCTCAACCCGGCGCATCCCTCGCGCTATGGGCGTCTGCGCAAGGAGCCGCGCAAGGACGGGCTCTCCACGATCGAGGCTGCGGCGACGATTCTCGCCGGGCTCGAGCGGCGTCCTGACATCGCCGAGACGCTGAATGCGAGCTTTGAACGCCTGTTAACACGCTACCGCGAGGTCCAGGCCGAGATGCCGGAATTGGCGCCCAAGCCTGCCCCGAAGGGCCGGCGCGACTTCCGGCGGCGCAAACGAGCCTGACTTCGGCCCAGTTCATCTGTACGGTCGATTGCACCGCGAGGGCCGGGCGTCTAGAGACGATCGGCCGACACCGGTTGCGATCTGCTCTCCTGTTGCGGCATCGGAGAGCGAGAACCTGAGGGGCAGTCGAATTCAGCTCGCAGCGAAGGAAATTCTGGCACAGGCGGCGCGGCCCGATCGTTGGGGCACGCTCGCGCTGATGGACATTTCGCTGCGCTACCGCAGGACCGTGATCGGCCCACTCTGGATCACGCTGACGCTGGCCGCGACGATCGCAAGTGTCGGCACCGTCTATGCGGCGCTGTTCAAGCAGGACATCGCCACCTTCCTGCCGTCCTTCGCGGTCGGCCTGATCGTCTGGACCCTGATCGCCACGACGCTCCAGGAGGGCTCCAACATCTTCGTGGCGTCCGGCCATCTCATCAAGGCGGTGCCGGCGCCGCTGATCGTTCATATCCTCCAGATGATCGCGCGCAACGTCCTCATCTTCGCGCATCATTTGGTGATCGTCGTGCTGCTCTATGTCGTGATGCCCTGGCCGCTGCACTGGAGCATGCTGCTCGCGCTGCCCGGGTTTGCGATCCTGTTCCTCGCGCTGCTCGGCGGCTCGGTCGCACTCGGCATGCTCTGCGCGCGTTTTCGCGACATTGGTTCGGCGATCGTCAGCGGCCTGCAATTTGTCTTCTTTCTCACGCCGATCATCTGGACCGAGGACAGCGCGCGCGGCACCGCGTTTCACTGGCTGACGCGGGTCAATCCGTTCGCGACGCTGCTCGATCTGGTGCGGCGGCCGCTGTTGTCGCAGCCGACCGATGCGGAGCAATGGCTGTTAGGGGCCCTCTATGCGATCGTCGTGGCCGTCATCGGCCTCGGCTGCTACGCAAAATACCGCCATCGCGTGGCGTATTGGCTGTGATGCGCATGACCACCACGGCCCACATCGTGCTACGCGACGTCTCGGTCACGTTTCCAGTGCTGTCGTTTCGCGACCGCTCGCTGCGCAGCCGGTTCGTCGGCGCCGTGACGCTGCGCCGGAAGGCGGCGGTCTCGCACCTCATCACGGCGTTGAACGAGGTCAGCCTCGATATCCGCGCCGGCGACCGCCTCGCCATCATCGGCGCCAATGGTGCCGGCAAGACCACACTGCTGCGGGTTCTCGCCGGCATCTATCATCCGACGGCGGGCAGCATCGACGTGCGCGGCCGCTGCCTGTCGCTGTTCGATTTGCAGGCCGGCTTCGACGAGGAAGCGACCGGTTACGAGAACATCATGCGGCGCGGGCTCGTGATCGGCGCGCGGCGCGCCGAGATCGACGCGCGGCGGGCGGAGATTGCCGAGGTTCACCGAGCTCGGCGACCGGCTCGACCTGCCGCTGCGCACCTATTCCAGCGGCATGATGCTGCGCCTGATCTTCGCGGTCGCAACCGCGGTCGAGGGCGAGATCGTGCTGCTCGACGAATGGATCGGCGTCGGCGACCAGCAATTCCGCAAAAAGGCGCGGCAGCGATTGGATGAGATCGTCGCCCGCGCCGGCATCCTGGTGCTCGCCTCGCATGACATCGAGCTGATCCAGAGCACCTGCAACCGGGCGATCCTGCTGGAGCAGGGGAAGATCATCGCGGCCGGCGCAACCGATACGATTCTCGCGCAATATCTGGCGGGGTCCGGCGGGAAGAAGGCGTAGCGGTTCGAAGGTCCCCCTGACGGGGCGGCCTCCAGCCAAAATCGGACGAAGGCGGTTGCCTAAACCCTTCATCCCCTATATTGCTCCGGCCTTACGGGGCCACGTGGCGGAGTGGTTACGCAACGGTCTGCAAAACCGTGTACACCAGTTCAATTCTGGTCGTGGCCTCCATCATATCCCTCTGATCTCCCAGCATAATTCGATTTCGCCGCCGGCGCCGCTGATGCTGCGCGCAACGTTCTGCCGACGTGAGAGGCGGATCGATCACCGGGTTTGTCCGGAGCTCGCTGGAACCCCCGATTCACGCCCGTTGGCATAGACTTCGCATCTGCGAAGTGATGCGACCGACATCAACGAGCGCTGGAGCACCCGTGGGCGACATCGTCCGATTTGTCCCGAAATCCGAGCTGGAGCGGGCCCGCCTCATCCGCGAGGCCCGTGCGATCTATGACAGCATCTTTCCATCGGCCGCACCCGACCGGGCGCCGCAGGATGGCGAGGAACGTGTCAAGACCTGATCGTCGCGCCGCCCGATTTCCGGCGACGGCAAAACGCCCGCGAAGCGGGCGCTACGGCTCACCGTGAAAGCAGCCCTCAGCAGGCTGCGTACCATCCGTCGGGGAACGGCAGGAGGGGCCAGGCGCCCTCGTTGTCATTGGCGGCTTTGGGCGTCGCGTCAAAACTCCACGAGCGGGGCACGAACTCCTCCTCCGGCGCGGGAGCAAAGTCTTCAATGACCATGGCGTCCCGGACGGCATCCAGCAACAACTTGAATTCGGCTTCGCTTCTCATCGCACCCTCGCAGAACGCGGACGGCGCAATGTCGCAAAGCCGGTTTGTTACCCGGTTGAGCGGATCGTTCGCATTTTAACGATCCGGCGATCGGGTCCCGATTGGTTAGCGGTTTGTAAAAAATCCCCTGGGAAACTCTAGGTTCCTCCGCCGCGCCGGCAATGTGAAAGAGATCACATCCTCGGCGGTTTATTTCTCCTACCCCTTCGCATACCGGCCCGATGCAGGCTGGAGCGGGCACGGCGGAACGGGAGACTGGTCATGAAGGCGAGGTTCTTGCGGTTTGCGGGTGTGAAGAGCCGGGCGCGCCGCGCCTCCACGGTCGGGCTGTTCCTGACGCTGTTTGCTTCCGCCGCCCACGCGCAGGGGACAGCCGAACAGCGCCGGGCCTGCACGCCCGACGTCTACCGGCTCTGCGCCGGCGAAATCCCCAACGTCCGCGCCATCACGGCGTGCCTGCGGCGCAACCGCTCGAGCCTGAGCGAAGCCTGCCGCAGCGTGTTCGATCAGGCCGGCGGCTGAGGACCTGTGGATTTGTGCGCAGCAAGTGGCTCGCGCCGGCTGACGAATTCGCGATGGCGGTCCTGTGGATATGCTGCGGACAGCCTGTGGATCAACGGGGGCCGCAGCTCCCGTCACCCGGATGGGATCGCAGCGGAATCCGGCTCCTAGCCTACAAGCGGTTGCGCTGCCCGACGGGCAAAACACGCTAGCCGTGGGGCAAGACGCGCAGGCGAAAATATTCGCCTTTACAGAATTTCGGCTTTGTCGCATTGTCCCGCCACCTCACCCCGGTCAGAGGGGCGTATCGCGATCGTCACGAAACGTGGGGTGAGCTGCGGTGGACGTGGGTCACATCGGCGCGAAGGGTTTTGCAGGGCGGAGCGCCGTGAGCAAAGACCTCGCGCACACGACCGGTGTGATCGGCGTACGGCAAAATCGTGTCGTCCTGGCGCCCGGGGTCTGTGCGCCAAGTCTTGCGGTGATGTGTATTGCTCAACCGGGCAAGCGCATCAGCCATCCGCAAGGCGACGGGGGCAATAGTGCAACGCTCCCCGGGGAGAGCACGACATAAGCCGTCAAACCACTGCGCAGGGAAGGCCGGGTTGTCCTGGCTACACCTGTATGCCGCTGTGCAGCTTCTTGTCACGCAGGTTTCGCACAGTGGACCGCGGGTGCCAGCCGGCACCCGGTCTTCCCTGCGCCCTCTGACGGAGGAGGTGACGCAACGAGCAAAGCTCGGGCGAGACAAGCCGCGAGAGTGCGGTGGTGTGTCTGCGCGCTGCGGTGCGGGTTGGTGGAGAGAGGCCGTTGCGTCTCGCTCCGTCATTGCGAGCGAAGCGAAGCAATCCAGAATCCCTCCACGGAAAGACTCTGGATTGCTTCGTCGCAAGGGCTCCTCGCAATGACGGCTTGGAAAGAGCGGCGCACCCAACTCCAGTCTCGTGCCCCGGACGCAGCGCAGCGCCTCTTCGGCGGTGCGCTGCAGAGCCGGGGCCCACGCATCAGCCTGCGGCGCGGCTTCCTGGGTCCCGGCTCTGCGCTGCGCTTCGCTACGCTTGTCCGGGACACGCGAGAGTGACGCGGGCGGCAGCAGCGTTGCCGAACCCTCCCTGCATTTCGTTTCAAATTGCAACCCGCGCGTGCAAGAAGTCTTGATCGGGTGTGATCTAGGGGTGAACGCCCGGCTTGAACGTGGGTCCCTGGCACAACGACTAATAAGTAGCGTGCATGAGGGTCAGGGAAACGTGATTGCGCCTCCTCTTTCTAAAGCACCAAAATGGTGCTTTAGTGCTTTCCATGAGCCAGTCGCCCCGAAACGCGCCGTCCGCGCTGCGTTACAGGCTTGCCCCTGATTCGGCCGCCAAGGCCGCGCTGGAGGCGACGTTCAGGGCTTATGACCGCATGATGGAGATCCTCGATGAGGTCGCGCGGAGCCACAATGTCGGCTCCAATGTCGTCCTGCTGCATGCCCACGCCTATGACCCGATCCGCAAACAGACCGCGCTGCCTTCGCGCCTGGTGACGCTGGGCCTGCGTGACCGCGCCGAGTATCGCGCGGCACAGGGCCGCCGTCTGCCGCTCGACGACAAGCTCGCCAAGATCAAGGGGCCGGCCACCATCTCGATTGCGACCGTCGAGGGACGCTTCAGCGTGCCCTTCGACTATGCCGGCTATGCCGAGGGCTGGGGGCAAAGCGTGCCCGCGCGCCTCATCCGCACCGACGACGGCTTTGAAGTTCACTACGGCGTCACGCCGAACAATCTGCCAGAGGAGGAGAACGCCATGGATACCATCGCTGCCGCTCCCGAAAACTTCCTGTCCCGGGTCGGGCGCCTGATCGCCGGGATCGCCTATGACGCGATCGAGCAGGCGGAAGGCAAGAACAAGCTGAAAGTGGTCGGGCAGGCCATCCGCGAGATCGAGCGGGCCGAGAGCGAAGCGCGCGACGGGCTGGCCGCTGCGCGTGCCGAGGAGTATCGCCTCAACGCGCGCCGTACCGAGATCGAACGCGAGATGGCCGATCTCGCCCCCAAGATCGAGGGCGCGATCGCTGACAGCCGCGACGATCTCGCCCGCGCCGGCATCGCGCGGCAGATGGATCTGGAGGCGCAGTTCGATGTGCTCTCCCGGGCCATCGACGAGAACAACGAGAAGATCGAGCAATGCATCACCTCGCTGCGCGCGGTGCTGTCTGCGCTCCAGGACGCCGAGCAGCGCCGTGCCGATCTCGAAAAGAGCGAGGCGGCGGTAATCCATCAGGCCTCGACGTCATCCCGAAAACAGGGCGGCGGCTCTGCGGCAGCGAAGGCGCTGCGGGCGGGCAGGGCGGTGGCACGCGCCACCGGCGTGCCGCCGGGTATTCCCTATTCGAGCGACATCGACGAGCTCAGCACGCTGCATCGCGACAAGGAAATTGCGGCGAGGCTCGCGCGATTGAAGTCGCGCTCCTGAGTACCGTGTCATGAGCGCTCTGCTCGAACACGTCATGTCGCCGGAGGTCAGGCCGTTCGCGATCGCGGCGGCCATGATCCTCATCGTCGGCTCGATCGAAGTGGTCTCGATGCTGGTCGGGGCTTCCTTGAGCGAAATGCTCGGCACCAACATCGATTTCGCTCACCCCAGCGACAATGGCGTGATCAACGCCATTTCCTGGATCAATGTCGGCGGCGTGCCGCTTCTGATCTTCCTGCTGCTGCTGCTCGGCGCCTTCTCCATCACCGGCTTCCTGATCCAGGACATCGCGCGAATGGTTGCGGGGCCCTTGCCGGCAACGCTCGCCTCGGTCGGGGCCGTCGCGGTCTCGGTTCCGCTGGTCCGCGCTGCCAGCAGGGCGATCGCGCGGGCCATTCCCAGGGATGAAAGCTATGCCGTTGGCCTCGGGGATCTCGTCGGCCGCATCGGTGAGGTCGTCATCGGCCCGCTCGACCAGGGGCCGCCCGGGCGCGTCAGCGTCGCCGACGTCCACGGCAACCGCCATTTCGTCTGGGCGGTTGCGGCGCCGGCGTCATCGCCCCTGCCACAGGGAACCATGGTCCTGCTGGTCGACCGCGACGGCACCCGCTTCGTGGCGGTCAAGGCCGACGATGAACTCAAACCTTCCAAGCCCACTCTAAACAGCTAGCAAGTCATCATCGGAGAACATCATGTTCGACATCGCAGTCCCGGCCATGATCGGCGTCGCGCTGATCGTCGTCCTGGGGATCGTCTTCACCATCCTCTACAAGCGCGCCACCCGCGACGAGGCTTTCGTGCGCACCGGCCTCGGCGGCAAGAAGGTCGTGCTGGACGGCGGCGCCATGATCCTGCCGATCTTCCACTCCTATGCCAGCGTCAATCTGAAGACACTGCGGCTCACGGTGGAACGCAAGGAGCGGGAATCCCTCATCACCAAGGACCGGCTGCGCGTCGACATCGTCGCCGAATTCTACGTGCGCGTCCGTCCCGACGATGAGAGTATCGCGCTTGCAAGCCAGACGCTGGGCGCGCTGACCAATGACGCCGAGGCCCTGCGCAACCAGGTCGAGGCGAAATTCGTCGACGGCCTGCGCTCGGTGGCGGCGACCATGTCCATTTTGGAGCTGCAGGAAAAGCGCAGCGATTTCGTCAAGCACGTGCAGGCCACGGTCGAGTCCGACGTCAAGTCGAACGGCCTCGAGCTCGAATCGGTGTCATTGACAAAACTCGACCAGACCGACGTCAAGTTCTTCAACCCGGAAAACTTCTTCGACGCCGAAGGTCTCACCCAGCTCAAGACCGTCACCGAGACGCGCCGGCGCGACCGCAACGCCATCGTGCGCGACAACGAGGTGGCGATCGCCCAGAAGGACCTCGAGGCGCGGCAGCAGACCCTCGGCATCGAGCGGACCAAGAAGGAGGCCGAGCTGTCGCAGGAGCGCGACATCGCCAACAAGACCGCGAGCACCCGCGCCGAGGTCGCAACCGCGACGCAGACCGCGCGCCTGACCGAGGAGAATGCCCGCATCGATACCGACCGTGCCGTTGCCGAGAAGGAAGCCGGCGCCAAGCAGGTCAAGGAAACCGCGGTGATCGAATCGGATCTGGCGATCAACAAGCGCAAGACCGACGCCCAGCGCGAGATCCAGATCGCGACCCAGGAGAACGAGATCCAGATCGCCTCCAAGAGCAAGCAGACCTCTGAAGCCGTCGCCGAGGCCAAGACCGCCGAAGCGATCGCGGTCTCCGCGGAGGAAAAAGTCGTGACCGCACGCGCGGTCGAGGTCGCCGATCGCGCCCGTCTCACCCAGGTGCTGGCCGCGCGGACCGAGGCCGAGCGCAAATCGACGGAGCTGATCGTCGCGGCCGAAGCCGAGAAGAAGGCCTCGCTCGATCGCGCCGAGGCCGTGAAGACGCTGGCCACGGCCGAAGCCGAGTCCAACAAGATCAAGGCCGTCGGCGTGCGCAACATCGGTGAGGCGGAAGCTGCCGTCATCACCATGAAGAACGAGGCGCAGAACAAGCTCGGCAGCAACGTCATCGACTTCGAGATCGCCAAGAAGCGGATCGAGACGATGCCGTCGGCGCTGGCCGAGATGGTCAAGCCGATCGCCAACCTCAAGGACGTCCGTATCCTGCACACCGGCGGCGCCTTCGGCGGCAACGGCGCCGGTGGAGGCAATGTCGGCTTCGGCGAGGGACTCGCCGGCGAACTCCTCAAGGTGCATGCGCTGCGTCCGATGATCGACGAGATCCTGCGCCAGAGCGGCTTTGCGCCCGACGACGATCCCGTGAAGGCGCTGGTCGGCGCCGTGACGGGGAAGAGCAACGGCGCCGCCGTGCCGGCTCCGGCACCGGAGAAGACGAACACCGCCGATCTATGAATGCCCGTTCATTGCTGCGGAGAATTCGAATCGATAAACAGGCTGAGCGCGTCTCGCGTCGCGCAACGTGCCGGAGTGACGATCGATCGTCTTGAACCTTTCGATCGCACTCCGGACGAACCTTCCAAGGCAACGACATTGGTTGCCGCGGCGCCTGCGCCGATCGACGCCAGGCGCTGAAGCCTGTTTCGATCGGGGAATTTCATATGAAATATTTTCTGTCTGGACTGATCGCGATCGGCCTTTCGATCGCCGCCATGCCCTCGTTCGCGGCCGATGCCCGCAACGTCACCGTCGTCAACGAGACCGGCTATGCCATCAAATTCCTGGGCTTCAACGCGCCGGACGATGGCCTGGACGAATGGGACAATGAACTCGAGAAGGTTTTGCAGAACCAGGCCAGCACCTATGTCGAGTTCGACGAGGACGACGAGGGCTGCGTCTGGAACATCCGCGTCGACTGGCAGAACTACGACGAAGCCGTGCTCTGGAAAAACGTCAACCTCTGCAAGATGACCGCGCTTCGGCTGCGCTACGATCCCGGCACCAAGACCACCTCGTTCCTCGCCGAGTAGCGTTTGGCCGACACGGCCCGGAGGAGGGGGCGTCCCAGCCTTCCTCCGGCGCATTGCGGATGATGACGAATTCGTCCTTTGCAAGCGCAAGCGGCTTTGTTATACGCAGCCGCGCGCGAACGACTGGTTCGCCTTTTCCTCGGTAGCTCAGCGGTAGAGCATCCGACTGTTAATCGGATGGTCGCTGGTTCGAATCCAGCCCGGGGAGCCAAATTCTGCCGCAGATTCAATGATTTATGGCCGCGCCCTCATGTAGCGCGCGACGTCGTTGTCTTGCTCTCTGAGCCGCGCATCCATAGATTCTTGCCCGGAATCATCCTCAAGCAGATGTGTGCACGGGCGCCGTCACGCCATGCGGGTGGCGCCAAATCGACTCAATTGAAATCGAGCCTCGGGTTTGCCGGATCTCAACGGAGCTGATTCCCATGCCAGACATCCAGGTCGACCATATGGCCCCCTCGATTCTGCCGGCCGACATTCCCGAGCTCAGCGACGACGAATGCCTCGCCTGTCTGGCGCGTGCGGTCGAGACGCCCGATTCGGCGCGGCTGGACGAAGTCGCCGCTCTCATCGGCCGCCTCGCGGTGGCCATCGAATAATCCGTCCCGACCCTGATGCGGTAACATGCGGATGCCCTAGCTGCGCAGGCTAACGGCCGTGTTGCGTTTTGGCCGTGCATGCTCCAAAGATGCCGCGAATTTCGTCCGCGGCATCGTCCGCCTTGCAGGGTCCGCAAATGTCCGGTTTCTCGACCGCGCGCCTCAAAATGGTCGATGGCCAGGTGCGCACCAATGACGTCACCGATCGTCGTGTTCTCGATGCCATGCTCACGGTTCCACGCGAGGCCTTCGTGCCGGCCGACCGGCAGGCGCTGGCCTATCTCGATCTCGATCTCGACGTGAGCGAAGGCGCTGCCAAGCGGTTCCTGATCAAGCCGCAGCTGACCGGCAAGCTGCTCCAGGCCGCCGAGATCGGCGAGGGCGACAACGTGCTGGTGGTCGGTTGCGCCACGGGTTACCTCGCCGCGCTGACCGCCAAGCTGGCCGGCCAGGTCACCGCCACCGAATGCGATTCGGCTTTGGCCGCGAAAGCCAAGGCCGCCCTGAACCTTGCCAACGTCACCTGCAAGGCTGCGGCCTGCGCCGACGGCGATCCGTCCGCCGCTCCCTATGACGTGATCATCCTCAATGGCGCGACTGAGGTGACCCCGGAAGCGCTGCTCGGGCAGCTGAAGGAGGGCGGGCGTCTGGTGGGGGTGTCGGCCGAATCCAGGCCGCCGCGCGCCATAATCGTGACCCATACCCATGGTGAATTCGGCCATCGGGCCCTGTTCGACGCTGCCGCTCCGGTCCTTCCCGGGCTGGAGCGGGCGGCCGCCTTCGTCTTCTGACGCCCAAAACGCGATAAAATCCCGTTCTGAATCAGAAGTGTGGCCGGGATGCTGCACGTGAAGAGTTTCCACCGAGAACTACCCTCAGGTAGTTCCGTCGCGCTTGACCGCGTCTTATGTTGCGGCGGGGCAACGACTCCACTCGTAGACGGTAACCCAGCTCGCGGGCACGAGCCGGGCGTTAGAATGAACGGAATTTTTGGGATGCATGGGGTGAAGCTCTTCACCGGAGCTGCGGTTTCGGTCCTGCTGCTCGCGCTTGCCGGGCCGACGCCTGCCTTGGCGGACACGATCGAGTCCGCGCTGGTGCGCGCCTATCAGAACAATCCACAGCTCAACGCACAGCGCGCCCAGGTGCGCTCGACCGATGAAAACGTGCCGCAGGCGCTGTCGGGATATCGCCCGAAGGTCTCGCTGACGGCGAGCGGGGGCATTCAGTACTCGGACTTCAAAAGTGCCACCAACAGCGATCCGATTAACGGTAAGGGCTATCCCCGAAGCGTGGGACTGACTGCCACCCAGACGCTCTACAACGGCAACCAGACCGCCAACAGAACGCGCGCCGCGGAGAGTCAGGTTTCCGGCTCCCGCGAAGCGTTGCGCAGCCTCGATCAAACCGTGCTGCTCCAGGCCGCCACGACCTACATGGACTATCTGCGCGACGCGGCGACGCTCGAAGTCCAGCGCAGCAACGTGCGCGTGCTCGAGCAGACGCTCAAGCAGACCCGTGATCGCTTCAATGTCGGCGAGGTGACGCGCACCGACGTTGCGCAATCGGAAGCACAGCTGGCGGCTGGCAGGACGCAGGCCCTGACCGCGGAAGCAAATCTCACCACGACGCGCGCGAACTTCCGTCGCATCATCGGCAACGAGCCGACGAATCTGGCACCCGGCTCGCCGGTGGATCGCTTCCTGCCTGCGACGCTCGCTGCCGCGGTCGAGCTCGGCCTCGTCGAGCATCCGAACGTCACGGCCGCGATGTTCGGCATTGACGTCAATTTCTTGCAGGTCAAGGTTGCCGAGGGCGCTCTGCTGCCCACGGTCACCCTGCAGGCGGGCGTGACCCAGGCCTACGAACAATCTTTGATTCAGTACCGCTCGCTCAGCGCTTCCGCGCTCGCGCAGATCTCGGTGCCGATCTATCAGGGTGGTTCCGAATATTCGCTGATCCGCCAGTCCAAGGAAAACCTGGCGCAGCAACGTCTCAACCTCGAAAACACGCGGGATCAGACCCGCGCGACCGTCGTGCAGTGGTGGGGTTCGCTGCAGGCCGGCAAGGCGCAGGTGCAATCGGCGCAAGCGCAGGTGACGGCGTCCGAGATCGCGCTGAACGGCGTGCGTGAAGAGGCAAAGGCCGGTCAGCGCACCACGCTCGACGTGCTCAACGCGCAGCAAGCGCTGGTCAATGCGCGCGTCGCGCTCGTGACCGCGCAGCACGACCGTGTCGTCGCATCGTACAACGTCCTCGCCGCCGTCGGCCGTCTGGCGCCGCAGGTCCTCGGCCTTGGGACGACGGTTTATGATCCCAGCGTTCACTACCATCAGGTCCGCGATAGCTGGGCCGGCGTGCGTACGCCTGACGGGCGCTGATTCCCGTACTCGTCCGGTCGGCTTCGTGAATTGCCGAGGCCGACCGGCGCTTTGCTTGCAATCACCAAAATCCCTGACATAGCCTTTCCAAGACGATGCGGGTCGATTCGCCTCGCAGTGATGCCGTATGCGTAAAGCTTGAGTGCCGGGGGCAGGGGCGCACCGCTGCACGTTGAGCCGTGATCTGGGGACAAGTCGGGCTGCCGCGACGAAAATGTCGGGCCACCCATCCGGAACCGGCCAATCCTGTCGTGCTTGGTGTAAAACAACGCATGCGAGGGCGTTGATGATGTGGAGTCGGAGATGACGCAGCCTGCAAAGGTCACAGAACCCTCGATGGAGGAGATTCTGGCCTCGATCCGGCGCATCATTGCCGACGATGAGGCCAAGCCGCCGCCGGCTGAGGCTGCAAAGCCGGCGCCAGCTCCTGCTGCGCCCGCACCCAAGCCGCAGGCGATGAACGACATTCCGCCCTCCAAGGTTGCCCCTGCCAAGCCTGCCGCTGAAAAACCCGCGCCACCCCCTGCCGCAAAGCCAGCACCGGCCCCACCGCCTGCACCTGCGGCGGATGCATCCAATAACCAGGACGATATCGACGCGCTGCTGGCGGGGCTCGATGCGGCAACACCTGCGCCGGAGGTCCGCGAGCCTGAGCCGGAGCCCGAGCCTGAGCCCGACGTGCTCGAATTGACCGACGAGATGGCGATGGACCCGACGCCGCCTCCGCCGCCGCCGAGCTTCCGCAAGGTCGAGCCGCGCGACGACCTCGAATTCGCCGAATCGCCGCCGCCGCGTCCGACCCCGCCGCCGTCCTACGCGCCGGTGGACTTCGATGCCCCGCCGCTGCCGCCGCAGCAGCCCATGCTCGCGCAGTCGACGGTCTCGGCGGTCGAATCCGCCTTCAACTCCCTGGCCCATACGGTGCTCAGCAGCAATGCACGGACGCTGGAGGATCTGGTCAAGGAGATGCTGCGTCCGATGCTGAAATCCTGGCTCGACGACAATTTGCCGGGGCTCGTTGAACGCATCGTGAAGGCCGAAATCGAGCGGGTCTCGCGCGGTGGCCGCTGAGACGGTCGTGCGGCCCCGATAAAGCCCTGCTCCTGTGGCATATTCGGTCTGCGGACCGGGCTGGAAAGCCTTTGCCGCTGAGCTTCCCGTTGACTTGACCCGCACACGCGGCTTTCTAACAGCCCCATGATCGAGAAAAATTACCAGCCCGCCGATATCGAAGCCCGCATGTCCGTGGTGTGGGAGGACAGCCTTGCCTTCAAGGCCGGCCGCCCCGACCGCCGCGACGCCGTGCCCTTTACCATCGTGATCCCGCCGCCGAACGTGACGGGCTCGCTGCACATGGGCCACGCCCTCAACAACACGCTGCAGGACATCCTGTGCCGGTTCGAGCGCATGCGCGGCCGCGACGTGCTGTGGCAGCCCGGCACGGACCATGCCGGCATCGCCACCCAGATGGTGGTCGAGCGGCAGCTGATGGAGCGCCAGCAGCCCGGCCGCCGCGAGATGGGCCGCGAGAAGTTTCTCGAGCGCGTCTGGCAGTGGAAGGCCGAGAGCGGCGACACCATCATCAACCAGCTCAAGCGGCTCGGCGCCTCCTGCGACTGGTCGCGCGAACGCTTCACCATGGACGAGGGCCTGTCGAAGGCCGTCATCAAGGTGTTCGTCGAGCTGCACCGCGACGGCCTGATCTACAAGGACAAGCGGCTGGTGAACTGGGACACCAAGCTGCTGACCGCGATCTCCGATCTCGAAGTGCAGCAGACCGAGGTGAAGGGCCATCTCTGGTATCTGCGCTATCCGATCGAGGGCAAGACATTCAGCCCTGAGGATCCCTCGAGCTTCATCGTCGTCGCCACCACGCGCCCCGAGACCATGCTCGGCGATACCGGCGTTGCCGTGCATCCCGAGGACGAGCGCTACCTGAAGCTGGTCGGCAAGAACGTGATCCTGCCGCTGGTGGGCCGCAAGATCCAGATCGTCGCCGACGATTATTCCGATCCCGAGAAGGGCTCGGGTGCGGTCAAGGTGACGCCGGCGCACGACTTCAACGACTTCGAGGTCGGCAATCGCCACGGCCTGCGCCGGATCAGCGTGATCGACAGGGAAGGCTGTCTCGATCTCGTCGACAACGAGGATTATCTGCGCGACCTGCCGGAAGGCGCCGGACAATTCGCCGAGGAATTCCACAAGGTCGACCGCTTCGCCGCGCGCAAGCGCATCGTCGAGCGGCTGGAATCGTTCGGCTTCGTCGAGCGGATCGAGCCGCACACCCACATGGTCCCGCACGGCGATCGCTCCAACAGCGTGATCGAGCCGTATTTGACTGACCAGTGGTACGTCGACGCCAAGACGCTGGCAAAGCCCGCGATCGCGGCGGTGCGTTCGGGCGAGACGTCGTTCGTGCCGAAAAACTGGGAAAAGACCTATTTCGAGTGGATGGAGAACATCCAGCCCTGGTGCATCTCGCGCCAGCTCTGGTGGGGTCACCAGATCCCGGCCTGGTACGGACCTGACGGCAAGGTGTTCGTCGCCGAGACCGAGGAGGAGGCCGTCAGCCACGCGCTCGGCTACTACGTCGAGCAGGAAGTCATCACGGCCGAGCAGGGCCGCGAGATGGCGCTCGACCGCAACAAGCGCGAGGGCTTCATCACGCGCGACGAGGACGTGCTCGACACCTGGTTCTCCTCGGCGCTGTGGCCGTTCTCGACGCTCGGCTGGCCCGAGGATGCGCCCGAGGTGCAGCGCTATTACCCGACCAATGCGCTGGTGACCGGCTTCGACATCATCTTCTTCTGGGTCGCCCGCATGATGATGATGGGCCTGCACTTCATGAAGGAGGTGCCGTTCTCGACCATCTACATCCACGCCCTCGTCCGCGACGAGAAGGGCGCCAAGATGTCGAAGTCGAAGGGCAACGTCATCGATCCGCTCAACCTGATCGACGAATACGGCGCCGACGCGCTGCGCTTCACGCTGGCCGCGATGGCGGCGCAGGGCCGCGACATCAAGCTCGCGACCAGCCGCGTCGAAGGCTACCGCAATTTCGCGACCAAGCTCTGGAATGCTTCGCGGTTCGCCGAGATGAACCATTGCGCCGTGCCCGAGGGTTTCGAGCCGGCGAAGGCCAAGGAGACGCTGAACCGCTGGATCGCGCATGAGAGCGCGCACACCACGCGTGAGGTGACCGAGGCGATCGAGGCCTATCGCTTCAACGATGCCGCCGGCGCGATCTATCGCTTCGTCTGGAACGTCTATTGCGACTGGTATGTCGAGCTCGCCAAGCCCGTGCTGCTGGGCCCCGACAGCCCCGCCAAGGACGAGACCCGCGCCATGGTCGCCTGGGCGCGCGACGAGATCCTGAAGCTGCTGCACCCCTTCATGCCTTTCATCACAGAAGAGCTGTGGGAGGTGACGGCCAAGCGCGACGGTCTGCTCGCATTGGCGCAATGGCCGCTGAAGCCGGCTGAGCCGACCCCGGAGCAGCTCGCAATCCTCGCTGCAGCGGCCGGACCGACCGAACCGCTGATGTCGCCGATGCTGGTCATGCCGATCTTCGACCACGCCGACTTCACCGATCCCAAGGCGGAAGCCGAGATCGGCTGGGTGATCGACCTGATTACGCAGATCCGTTCGGTGCGTGCCGAGATGAACATTCCGCCGGCGACGCTGACGGCGCTGGTGCTCGTCGGCGCTTCCGCCGAAACCAGGGAGCGCGCGCCGCGCTGGACCGACGTCATCAAGCGCATGGCGCGGCTGTCGGACATCTCCTTCGCCGATCGCGCGCCCGACGGAGCGGTTCAGCTGCTCGTCCGCGGCGAGGTGGCCGCGCTGCCGCTCAAGGGCGTGATCGACGTCGCTGCCGAGCGCATGCGTCTCGACAAGGAGATCGGCAAGGCCGACGCCGATATCAAGCGCGCCGAGTCCAAGCTCGCGAACGAAAAATTCGTCGCCAACGCGGCCGAGGAGGTCGTCGAGGAGGAGCGCGAAAAGCGCGAGGCCGCGCTGGCGCGCAAGGCCAAGCTGCTCGAGGCGCTGGAGCGGCTGAAGCAGGCGTCCTGAGAACGCTATTTCGGGAACGGCTTGCTCAAAAACTTCGAGCCCCTGACGCCATAGCGCCAGGGCAGCTCGACGGCCTTGGTGATGCCGATCCGGATGCCGGCAACCACCTCCAACTCCTCGGTCCTCGCATGCAGCGCGATCGGAGGCCGGTCCAGCGGCAGCGTGTTGTGCGCGATGGTGATGCCGAGCGCCTCGGTCAGCTTGCCCGGACCCGAGCACAGCGCGTGCGCATCCTGGAGGTGACGCCGGCGGCGCATGACGGCGATCCCGTGCGTCGGCTCCAGCGCGCGGATCAGCACGGCGCTGGCCGAGCCTTCCTCCTCGCAGACGAAGTTCACGCACCAGTGGATGCCGTAGGAGCGATAGACATAGGCATAGCCGGGCGGGCCGAACATCACCTGGTTCCGCGGCGTCGGCCCGTTGTAGGAGTGCGCCGCCGGCTCGGTATGATGATAGGCCTCGACCTCGACAATGAGGCCGCCGACGCCGTCGACCAGCATGGTGGCACCGATCAGGTCCCGGGCGACCTCGCGGACGTCGCGGTTGAAAAAGGCCCGCTTCAGAACCTTGCCGAGCCGCGGTGTGGAAGTCTTCGATACTGGAGCCATTCGAGGTGAGAATCGCCTGAGAACAGAGCAAGATATTGCCCATATCTGCCATGTTCCCTGAAGCGGCGCGAGCCGGGTTGCGATGCGTGGCGAGACCGACTAGGTAGGACCTGAACAGACCGGACACCCCATGGTCGTTATTGTCGATACCATCACGAACCCGCTGCGCCCGCGCCACCCCGAAAAGGTGAATCGCCCTGACTCCGCTTCGCCGCCGAAGCCGGACTGGATCCGCGTGCGCGCGCCCAATACCCGCGGCTACGGCGAGACCCGCAACATCGTGCGCGCCAACGGCCTGCACACGGTGTGCGAGGAAGCGGGCTGCCCGAACATCGGCGAGTGCTGGGACAAAAAGCACGCCACCTTCATGATCATGGGTGACACCTGCACCCGCGCCTGCGCCTTCTGCAACGTCAAGACCGGCCTGCCCAGTGCGCTGGATGCAGCCGAGCCTGAGAACGTCGCCGAGGCGACCGCCAAGCTCGGCCTTGCCCATGTCGTCATCACCTCCGTGGACCGCGACGATCTCGCTGACGGCGGCGCCGAGCATTTTGCCCAGACCATCCGCGCGATCCGGGCGGCGTGCCCCTCGACCACGATCGAGATCCTGACGCCGGACTTCCTGCGCAAGGAGGGGGCGCTCGAGGTGGTCGTTGCCGCCAAGCCCGACGTCTTCAACCACAATCTCGAGACCGTGCCGTCGCGCTATCTCACGGTGCGGCCGGGCGCGCGCTATTTCCATTCGATCCGGCTGTTGCAGCGGGTCAAGGAGCTCGATCCCACCATCTTCACCAAGTCCGGCATCATGGTCGGCCTCGGCGAGGAGCGCCACGAGGTGCAGCAGGTGATGGACGATCTGCGCTCCGCCGAGGTCGATTTCCTGACCATCGGCCAGTACCTGCAGCCGACCCGCAAGCACCACGCCGTGATGCGCTACGTGCCGCCGGACGAGTTCGCCTCTTACGAGAAGGTCGCCTACACCAAGGGCTTCCTGATGGTGTCGGCGAGCCCGCTCACCCGCTCGTCGCATCATGCCGGCGAGGATTTTGCGAGACTGAAGGCCGCGCGGGCCGCAACTGCCCGCTGAACCGCCATGCCCAAATTTTCGAGCAAGCGCCGTGTCAATCACAGCGCCTCCGAGATGTTCGATCTGGTCGCCGACGTCGAGCGCTACCCGGAATTCGTGCCGCTCTGCAGCGCGCTGAAGGTGCGCCAGCGCATGGCCAAGCCTGATGGCACCGAGGTGCTGGTCGCCGACATGACGGTGTCGTTCAAGCTGGTCAAGGAATCCTTCACCAGTCGCGTGACGCTCGATCGCGCCAATCAGAAGATCCTGGTCGAATATCTCCAAGGTCCTTTCAGCAACCTGGAAAACCGTTGGACGTTCGAGCCCAAAGGTGAGGGCGTCTGCGACGTCGGTTTCTTCCTGTCCTACGAATTCAAGAGCCGCATGCTGGCGCTGCTGATGGGCTCTATGTTCGACGCCGCCTTCGCGCGGTTTTCGAGCGCGTTCGAAAAGCGCGCGGATGCGATCTACGGCCGGCCGAAGCTGGCATCGTCGTAGGTAACTCTCGTGTCCCGGACGCGCTGCAACGCCCTCAGCGTTGCTGCGCAGAGCCGGGATCCACGCCGCCCGAACGCCTCGGAAAGATGGGCCCCGGCTCTGCAGCGCACCGCTGAAGCAGCGCCGCGTCCGGGGCACGAGAGCCATCCTCAATCCACCGCCTTCACCACATCCGGCGGCTGCGAGGCGTAGTACGCCGCGGCCTGCTCGATCTCGTGCGGCGTCATTGCGCGGGCGATGTTGCGCATCTGCTGGCTGATGTCGTTGCGCCGTTCACCTGAGGCGAAGGCGTGAAGCTGCGCCTTCATGTAGGCCTCGGACTGCCCCTCCAGCCACGGGCTGCCGGTCTTGTTGTCGAGGCTGCCATGGCAGGAGCCGCAGGGCGCGATCCCGCGCATCGGCGCGCCGTAGATGACGATGTTGGGTTTCGGCAGTTGCGGCGTCGGATGATAGGCTGGAAGCCGCGGCAGATAGGCGTAATAGTTGGAGAGATCGGCGATCTCCTGGTCGGTCAGGTTGACCGCAAACGGCGACATCACGGCATTGGTGCGCGCACCGGAGCGGAAATCGTGCAGCTCCTTGTAGATCACGGCCGCATACTGGCCGGCGAGATTGGGCGAGTCCGCGCGGCTGACGCCGGTGGGGCCATGACAGATCGCGCAGCGCTGCGCCAGCGTCGCGCCGCGGCCGATCGCCTCCTGGCTCGGACGTGACAACGTGTTCGAGGTCAGCACGACCTCGGACAGGCGTTTTGCCTGCTCGGGCGCCGTGACGCTGGCTGCACGCTGCGGTACGCCGGCGGCGCTGCAGATCGCATCCCAGACGCCGGCGAACTGAACCCAGGGCTGTGCGAACGGCAGCACAATGAAGCCGGCAATCGCGGTGACGACGAGGATCGCGGCGGTGATGCCGACGCCAGTCCTGAAATGGCTGTTGCGGAGAGTAAAGAGGTCGCGCGTGCTCATCACTGCGCTCCCACATAGACGGCCGGCACCGAGGTGCCCGAACTCAGCGCCAGATTCAGGATCGGATAGCCGTAATTGGTGAGGGTGAGGCCGATCATCAGTGCCACCCATAGCGCGTGGGTGTTGAGTGCGACCGGCACCGTCTTTGGTTCATGCACGGCGAGTGCGAAGCGATAAGGCCCGGCGTCGATTTGAGGCGCGCGCATGCCACGCGCCAGGATGACGATGAACATGATGCCCGAGGCCAGCAGGATGAAGCCGCCGATGGCCGACAGGGTGACGGAGAATGCCTGCGGTGCGATCGCGGGATCGCCGAAGTCGAAATAGGCCATGCGGCGCGGCATCCCCAGAATGCCGACCCAGTGCCACGGGAACGTCGTCACGATCATGCCGATGAACCACAGCCAGAGCTGGGTGCGGATCAGGCGGATATCGATCAACTCCCGGCCCGTCAGATGCGGCCACAGATCATAGGCGATCGCGAAATACATGATCACGATGGCGCCGCCGAAGATCAGGTGGAAATGCCCGGTGATCCACTGCGTGTTGTGGATCGAGGCATCGAGCTGATAGCTCATGTTGATGAGGCCGCCGGCGCCGCCGAAGCCGAGCATGACGAAGGAGAACGCCAGCGCCAGCATCATCGGGTTGTCCCAGGGCAGGGCCCCGATCCAGCCGAACATGCCGCGGCCGCCGCGCAGGCGCGCCGCGATCTCGACCGAGGCGCAGATCGTGAACACGGTCAGCAGCGTCGGCAGCGCGACCAGCGCCGTGAAGGCGGAATGGATGAACTTGAAGCCGGCGCCTACTTGCGGATCGGCAAAGGTGTGGTGCATGCCGATCGGCATCGCCACCACCAGGAACAGGATGAAGGAGATCCGCGCCATCGAGTCGGAATAGACGCGACCGCCGATCGCGCGCGGCACGATGGTGTAATAGGCGATGTAGGTCGGCATCAGCCAGAAATAGACGATGGCGTGCAGTGTCCATGAGAAGAAGATGCGCGCCAGGCCGGCATCGATGGTGGCCTTGAGGCCTGCCGCAACCGGAATGATCTGGAGCAGCAGCTCGAGCGCGGCGCCGACCGCGGTCCAAGCCCACAAATACGAGCCCGCGACATTGGCGAACATGGCGAGCGGCACCGGCGCGCCGGGATTGGCCTTGCGCCAGACGCGCAAGTTAATCGACATCAGCGCGACCCAGATCCACGAGCCGACCACCACCAGGACGACGCCGAGATAGTAGAAGACATTGCCGATCAGCGGCGGATAGAAGGTGTAGAGCACCGAGGCACGGCCGAGCGCGATCGGGATCACCGCCATGATGCTGCCGGCGACGATCAACCAGAATCCTGCCCAGGCCCAGCGCACGCCGACCAGGCGCTGCTGCAGCGCGGACTCGCTGATGGCGTAGCCGAATGCCATCGCCACCAGGGTCGGGAAGACGTAGCCCATCACCGTGCCGTGGGCGGTCAGCGAGCGGTAATAGAGCTCGGGGTTGGAGAGCCAGGTGCCGATCGGGCTGCGGACGAACATCTGCCAGGCGCCGAGCGTGAGCGCGATGCCGAATACGGCGAAGGCCAGCCAGAAATGGGCGAGGATGAGCTTCCTATTGACCAACACAGCTCAGCCTCCCGCCACCCTTCGCGCGATCGGCGAATTCGGCCTTGTCGATCACCTTGACCTTGCCCCACATGCCCTCGTGGCCAAAGCTGCAAAACTCCTGGCAGGGCATCAGATAGTCGCCGGTTTTCGCGAAGCGCATCAGCTGCTCCGAGATGTAGCCCGGCACCAGCATGGTGTTGACGTTGGTGCCCTGAATGAGGATGCCGTGGACGACATCGGCGCTGGTGGCCCGCAGCGTGATCGGCGTATCCGCGGGCACCACGATGCAGGCAGGCGTGAAGGAATATTGCTGGCCGATTGCACGCACCGTGACGTTGCCGTTGGCCTCCAGCACGCTGCCGAGATTGCTCTCGACGAATTCGCCGGACAGATGAAGGCGCGAGGGATCGGTGATCTCGACGCGCGGCTGCGGCATGGTCGCGCGATGGATGCCGGCGAAAGCAGCCAGCAGCGCCATCATCACGATGATGATCACGGCGATGGTCGCCCAGCGCCGCTCGACGCGGGCCGCGACCTCTGCGCTGTCGTGATGAGTATCCTCTGCGCTCATTGCAGCGATCCGCGGGGCAGGAAGACGAACAGATAGAAGGCGAGCCACATCGCGACCACGCAGGCGGTGGCGATGCCGGCGAGCACGATCGCGCCGGACGGGCCTTGCGCGACGACCTCCTCGACGGCCTGGTCGGCGCTAGCAGGGCTGGTCGGCGGATCGGAGTTGATCATGTGATTCTCAATTCAGCGGTGCGGAGCGCAGCTCGTTGGCCTCGCGCGCCGAGACCGGCGTGCCGCGATTGCCCCAGGCGGTGCGGATGTAGGAGACGACGGCGGCGATCTCGTTGTCGGACAGGAGGCCAGCGAAAGGCGGCATGCCGTAGGGCATCGGGTTGCCCCTGGTGCCCGGTGGATAGCCGCCATTGAGCACCATGCGGATCGGATTGACCGCCGACTGCATCTCGATCGACTGGTTGTTGGCGAGCGGCGGCCAGTGCGGCGGCTTGCCTTCGCCCTGCGTGCCATGACAGCTCGCGCACTGCTTGTCGTAGACGGTCTTGCCGAGGCTGATCAGCAGGCTGCTCTCGGTGGTCGGCAGCGTCGAGCTTGCCGGCGGCGGAGGCGAGGGCTCCGCGATGCCCTTGAGGTACACCGCCATCGCCTTGGTGTCCTCGTCGTTGAGATATTGCAGGCTGTTGTGCACGACCTCGGCCATCGGACCGTAGACCACGCCGCGCATGGAGACGCCGGTCTGCAGCAGGTCGGTGATGTCCTTGATGCTCCAGTCGCCGAGGCCGGCCTCGCGGTTTGAGGTGAGCGAGGGCGCGTACCAGTTCTGCATCGGGATCAGGCCGCCCTTGAAGGCATCCGATTGCGAGGTGCCGCCGAGCGCGTTGATCGGCGAATGGCACATGCCGCAATGGCCGAGGCCTTCGACCAGATAGGCGCCGCGATTCCATTCCGCTGATTTCTTCGGATCGGGCTTGAGTCGCCTTCGCTGAAGAACAGCGTGCGCCAGCCGAGGATGAGCTGGCGGTTGTCGTAGGGAAAGCGCAGCTCATGCGGCTTGTTCTTCTGATTCACCGGCGCGATCGAGCGCAAATACGCGAAGATCGCATCGCTGTCGGCGCGCGTGACCTTGGTGTAGGACGCGAACGGCATGGCCGGATAGATCAACCCGCCGTCCGGGAAACGGCCGCTGTGCATGGTCTTGTAGAAGTCGTCGGCGCTCCACTTGCCGATCCCGGTATCCGGGTCCGGCGTGATGTTGGAGGTGTAGAGTGTACCGAACGGCGTCGGCATGGCGCGGCCGCCGGCGAACAGGCGGCCCTCCGGCGCGGTATGACAGGCCGTGCAATCGCCGGCACGGGCGAGATATTCGCCGCGGGCGATGATGTCGCTGCTCTTGTCTTGAGCCTTGTCTTGCGCCTGCGCGGCCGTGGTGAGCGCGGCGAGGGCCAGGAGCTTGATCGATATGAGTGCGGTCGACAGTTTCGAGCCCATCATCCGCCTCGTCAGTTGGGCTGGCTGCCGCAGCCGAAAGGCAGCGCGTAGCTGCCTTTCGGCACGGGAGCCGGGTTCGTGGGCGCCGGTCGTGTCGCGAGCCAGGCCGCGACCGCGGTGACGTCGGCCTCGGTCAGATGGCCTGCGACTTGCTGCATGCAGTCTGGCGATTTCGCCGTGCGAGTGCCATAGCGCCAGGCGCCGAGCTGGGCGCTGATGTAATTGGCGCGCAGGCCGAGCAGGCCGGGGATGCCGGGTTGCATGCCTGCGAGTCCCGGGCCATGGCAGCTTACGCAGGCCGGAATATTGCGGCTGGCATCGCCGCTGGTGGCGAGCAGTTCGCCCTGTGCCAGCACGTCCTTGCTGACCTCGCTCGGCGCCGGCTGCGGCAGCGGCGGATGTTCGCCGGCAAAATATTCCGCCATCGCCTCCAGATACGGATCAGGCAGAAACTCCAGCAGATAGTTCATGGGCGGATATTTGCGGCGGCCGCTGCGGAAGGCGAGCAGTTGATTATAGAGATAGCCGGCGGGCTTGCCGGCAAGCCGCGGGAAATAGACGTCGCTGGTGCCTTCGCCCTTGTTGCCGTGACAGGGCGTGCAGGCCTCGACCCGCGCCGCCATCGTATCCGGCGGCTGGTTGGCCGTTTGTGCGGCCGCACCGTCAATGGTGGCCAAGGTGATGGTCACGGCGACCGAGGCCGCGGCGCGAGCGAACAATTTCGTCGCCCTCCAAAATGCTGGTCCGGTTGATTCCGGATCACAACGTAGAGCGGCATTATTGCGCCAATATTTTCTCGCGCAAGATCGGAGACGCGTGATGACGTTTGGTCGCGCCGTCTGCATTCGCGATTCCGATCGAATTGGACGAACTTGCGTGCTTTTTTTTGAAAACTGAGCATAACGCTGCGGTCTCGCGACAGTTCCTGCCCGAGTCCTGCATTGGTCATGTCGCCCTCAGATGTCAGAGGGCGCAGGGAAGGCCGGGTGCCGGCTGGCACCCGCGGTCCACTGCGCGAATCCTGCGTGACAAGAAGCTGCACAGCGGCATACAGGTGTAGCCAGGACAACCTGGCCTTCCCTGCGCAGTGGTTTGACGGCTTATGCCGAGCTCTCCCCGGGGAGCGATGCACTATTGCCCCCGTCGCCTCACGAATAGCTGACGCGCGCACCCGGTCGGGCAAGACGCATCACCGCAAGACTTGACGCACAGACCCCGGGCGTCAGGACGACACGGTTTTGCCGTACGCATGTCACACCGGTCGTGTGCGCAACAGGCCTGTCGCTCACGGTTGCCCGCCCTGCAATGCCTCTCGCGCCGATGTGACTAGCGTCCACCGCAGCTCACCCCACGTTTCGTGACGATCGCGATACGCCCCTCTGACCGGGGTGAGGTGGCGGGACAATGCGACAAAGCCGAAATTCTGTAAAGGCGAATATTTTCGCCTGCGCGCCTTGCCCTACCGCTAGCGTGTTTTGCCCGTCGGGCAACGCAACCGCTTGTAGGTGCGCGGGGTGGGTTGGGAGAAGGCGTAATCCACCATGTCTGCCGAGCAGGCATGAGAAGAGGTGGATGACGCTTCGCTAATTCCCCTACGACGTGTTTCGTGCCGTGTTCCGCTTCGATCCGCACCGCGATCATGTCGCGGCATCGCGAGTTCTCAACGTGCTGTTCGTGCCGAAGCTGGAACGAAACTAATTCCAAGCAGCGCGCTGTTTGTCCCAGCGCAACCAGATTCCCGGTGCGCGCGGCGAGCTTCGCGCGAGATCGCGACGGCGTTCAGCGTCGCCCGCGGGAAAAAGTGGGGCTGGAGTGGGAAGTAGGATCATGAGTCCGTCGTTGGGGCGAGGGCGTTCGTGGCGCACAGGCAGAACGCAAGGCACGGTGCTGCTGTCCTGGACAGCGTCTGCCTTGCTGCTGCCGGCCCTTGCCGGAGAGGCTTGCCTGGCGCAATCGGCGGCGCCGGGCGCGGCGGTCCAGCTCGATCCTGTCGTGGTGGAGGCGCCGAAGAGCGCGGCGAAGCCCGCGGCGGTATCTCGCGAGCGGGTCGCGGCGCGGCGCCGGGCCGCCGAGCCGCAACCGCGCGGCGGTGCCAACCTCG
>NZ_LBJV01000064.1:0-186421 GCF_028128855.1 Bradyrhizobium sp. CCBAU 11430 | reverse complement strand
CTCGCCTTCGCCAAAACGCTTCTTGGCCTCGGTCTCTGCCTTGCGCTTGGCTTCGTCCTCGTGACGGTGACGCTCTTCCTCGGCCTTGCGGCGGGATTCGGCAGCTTCGCGCTCGACGCGTTCCGCGGCTTCGCGAACAGCGCGGCGCTGGGCCTCTTCCTCGGCCTGGCGGCGCTCTTCGACTTCGCGCACCTTGGCATCGGCCAGCGCGCTGGCGCGGGCGGAACGTTCGTCCTCGGTCAGCGTGCGCAGCACCACGCCGGATCCGGCGTTACGCGGCGGCGCGGGGCGCGACGGAGCGGGCGTCGGAGTTGGCGCGGCCGGCGCCGGCTTCGCGACGACCGTGGGGGCCTGCGGTTCGGCACTGCCGTCGATGCGGCGCTTGCCGCGCTTCTCGACCACGACCTGCTTGCTGCGGCCATGGCTGAAGCTCTGGCGGACAGTGCCCGTTTCGACGCGCGGCTTGAGCGATAGCGTCTTGCTCGGAACGCTCAGCTTCTTGTCGTCAGGGGTCTTGGTATCAACCATTCAGCAGTCCTAATCCTGATTTATCAGTGTTGTGCGTTGCCGCACCGTCCTATCGGGTCGTCGTATCTCTCAGAAATCCTGGCCGGGCTTTTCGGCAGTCTTGTCAGCGTCCGCCATCCGGTATCGGACCAGCATCTGGCTACGTGACAGGAATGACCTGCTCGCCGGGCCCGCGAGCAGGGCAGCATGTATCACATTTGACCGGGTCAGTGCCAAATCCAATTCTAACGATTTCAGCGCGGTGACGACGGGAATCTGCGGCTTGGCGCCGCGATTTCCGGCATTTTGACGCGCCAGCATGTCCAATTTGCGGATTCCGTCCGCGGCCCCGTCGCTGGCGTGGATCAGGACCCCGGCCGTGCCTTCCCGAAGGGCGCTTTCGACCTTGCCGAAGCCGGCCACGACCTGGCCCGCTTTGGCGGCGATCCCAAGGGCTTCCGTCACGCTCCGAACCAGGAGCGCCTCTATATCGGCAGGAAGCGTCTGAGGGATGCGCAGCTCGCGCTTGAAGGCCTTGCTAAATTGGTGACGCCGGACGGCTTCCGCAACCACCCCGCGGGAGGCGGCGAGCCACATGCCGCGTCCGGGCAGCTTGCGCTTGAGATCTGGAACTACGTCGCCTTGCGGCGAAATGACGAAGCGGATCAGCTCGTCGATCGGCCGGACCTGCCGACTGACCGCGCACATCCGCATGGTCGCGGACCTTTCGGTCCGCGGTCCATGGTCGAGTTCGGGGTCAGTATCGGTGAGCATCCGGGCGACATTCTCCTTTGCCCTTAAGCCGGCTGATCTTCGGTCGCCTCAGCCTCCTCAGCGGGCTTGGCCAGATCGGCCTCGGTGATCCAGCCGGCCTTGACGCGGGCCTGCATGATCATCGCCTCGGCATCGTCACGGGAGATGTCGATACCGTCGAGCGCGCCGGGGAACTTGGTCTGCTCGCCGCCTTCCTTGCGTTCGGTCCAGCCGACCAGATCGTCGGTGGCGCAGCCGGCGAGGTCGTCGACCGTCTTGATGTCGTTCTCGCCGAACTTCACCAGCATCTTGGAGGTGACGCCGGGGACGTCCTTGACGGCGTCCTCGACACCGAGCTCCTTGCGCCTGGCCTCGATCTCAGCTTCCTGCTGCTCGAGATATTCGCGGGCACGGCTCTGGAGCTCCTGCGCGGTCTCCTCGTCGAAGCCCTCGATGCCTGCGAGTTCCTTGAGGTCCACCATGGCGAGTTCTTCGACCGAGGTGAAGCCTTCGGACGCCAGCAGCTGGCCGACCACTTCGTCGACGTTGAGCGATTCCATGAAGACGCGGGTGGAGTTCTCGAAGTCGGCCTGGCGGCGCTCCGATTCCTCCTGCTCGGTCAGGATGTCGATGTCCCAACCGGTGAGCTGCGAGGCCAGACGCACGTTCTGGCCGCGGCGGCCGATCGCCAGCGAAAGCTGGTTGTTGGTGTCGGGCACGACGACCTCGATGCGCTCGCGGTCTTCGTCGATGACGACCTTGGACACTTCGGCCGGCGCCAGCGCGTTGACCACGAAGGTCGCGATGTCGGGCGACCACGGAATGATGTCGATCTTCTCGCCCTGCAATTCGTTCACCACGGCCTGCACGCGCGAGCCGCGCATACCGACGCAGGCGCCGACCGGATCGACCGAGGAATCGCGGGAAATCACGCCGATTTTCGCGCGCGAGCCCGGATCGCGGGCAACCGCCTTGATCTCGACGATGCCGTCATAAATCTCCGGCACTTCCTGCGCGAACAGCTTCGCCATGAACTGCGGATGGGTGCGGGAGAGGAAGATCTGCGGACCGCGGGTCTCGCGGCGGACGTCGAAGATGTAGGCGCGGACGCGGTCGCCGTTGCGGAAAACTTCGCGCGGCAGCATCTCGTCACGGCGGATGATGGCTTCGCCGCGGCCGAGATCGACGATCACGCTGCCATATTCGACGCGCTTGACGACGCCGTTGACGATGTCGCCGATGCGATCCTTGAACTCCTGATATTGCCGGTCGCGCTCGGCCTCGCGCACCTTCTGCACGATGACCTGCTTGGCCGATTGCGCGGCGATGCGGCCATATTCCAGCGGCGGCAGGGTGTCGGCGATGGTGTCGCCGACCTGGGCGCCGGGATTGGCGCGCTGCGCGTCCACCAGCGAGATCTGGTTGGAATGGTTTTCGACCTTCTCGACGACCAGCATGTGGCGCGACAGCCGCAGCTCGCCCTTCTTCGGGTCGATCTCGGCGTGAACGTCAGTCTCGCTGCCGTAACGTGCCCGCGCCGCCTTGGCGATGGCGTCCTCCATCGCCGCGATGACGATGCCGCGGTCGATCGATTTCTCGCGCGCAACGGCATCGGCGATCTGGAGCAACTCAAGTCGATTGGCGCTGACTGCCATGGCTAGTCTCCTTCGTCAGGCTCGATCTCGCCCCGTCGCGCGCGTTCGGCGGCCAGGCGATGCTTCTTCGTATTGGTCGGGGCCGGCTTCTTTTTTTGCGGCTTGGTGTTCTTGGTGATCTTCGCGCTGATCTCCGCGTGCGGTGCCGCCGGCGGCTCGATGCCGAGGTTCCGGCGCATCTGGCGCTCCTCGGCCTTGCCGCGGCGCATCGATTCCGCGATCAGATCGTCGGTCAGCACCAGCCGAGCTTCACCAATATCTTCCATCGTCAGGAGAACGTCGGGATTATCGCTCGCCTTGGCGTCGTCGCGACGCAGGTGCACGCGGTCGCCCTCGACGGCGCCGATCATGCCGCGGAACCGCTTGCGCCCCTCATGGGCAACCGCCATCTCGATCTTCACCAGATGGCCGGAATAGCGCTCGAAATCGGAACGGCGGACCAGCGGCCGGTCGATGCCCGGCGAGGAAATTTCCAGCCGGTAGGCGCGATCGATGGGATCGGCGACATCGAGCACCGGCGACAGCGCCCGCGAGATCGCCTCGCAGTCCTCGAGTTGCATCGAGCCGTCCGGCCGCTCCGCCATGATCTGCACGGTGCAGCCGGCTTCCCCGGAAATGCGGATCCGCACCAGGCGGTAACCCATGCCCTCGAGCACCGGCGCTGCGACCGCAGACACACGTGCCGCCACGCCCGGCTCGACCACGAGCCTCGGCTCGGCCAGCAACTCGGCATCCGTGGAACCAGTGTTCGGTTCGGTCATATCAGGGGTCAAGGCGCTCGATGGTTAAGGCTTGGTTACGATTTTCAAAGCCCGCTTCGGAACTTCCCGACAGCGCGTCGGGCCGCATCTTCCGCCAAGCCGCGTTCGGGTAATAAAAAAGAGCGGGTCCTTTCGGGCCCACTCTCACTACGCGGATCGTATGAGAAGATGAATTGGCGCTGATATAGCGCTTTCTGTCCTCCCGGACAAGGCCCATCGCGGGCCAGACGAGGCTTTTTGCGCCCGATTCGCGGCGCCCCGGGCCTAACGCTTCCTTCACCTCGGGGGGCTAAATTCCCTGATTGTGGGGCGGCTTGGACCAAGGGCGCGCCCGCGGCGTGCCCCCTACGAGTTGCGTTTTCATGACCGTTGCCACGTCGCTCATTCCCGGACTGGACGATATCGTCAAACGCGGTGATCCGCGGCGACGCGGCGAAATCGCGCGCGCCATCTCCGAGCTGTTCTTCCAGGATTCCGCCAATCTTCGGCCCGAGCTCATCGATCTCTTCGACAACCTCCTGATCGATCTCGTCCCGCATGCGGAGCTTGCCTCGCGCGTCGACCTCGCCGAGCGCTTCTCGCACCTGAACAACGCGCCGCCGCATCTGGTCAATCAACTCGCGCGCGAGAACGAGATCTTGGTGGCCGGCCCCGTGCTGCGCCGCTCGCCCGTGCTCGATGATGCCGCGCTGGTCGAGATTGCGCGGCTGAAGGGCCAGGGGCATTTGCTGGCGATGACGGAGCGCCCCGCTTTGTCTCCCGTCATCACCGACGTGCTGGTGGAGCGCGGCGACCGCGACGTGGTGCGCCGCGCCGCGGGCAATGCCGGTGCGGTGTTCTCGCCCGGCAGCTATTCCGAGCTGATCAGGCGTGCGGCGCAGGACGGCGTGCTGACGCTCAAGATCGGCCAGCGCCGTGATCTCTCGGGCGAGAACCTGAAACAGCTTCTCGACGGCACGCTCGACGTCATCCGCCGCCGGCTCTCCAGCGTGGTCAATCCCGCCCGCCAGGTCGAGATCAAGCGCGCGATGGTGGCCATCGAGGAGGCCGCGCTGCCGCCGGGACCACGGCGCGATTTCTCCGCGGCCCAGCGCACGGTGCTGGCGTTGCATCGCGAGGGCCATCTCGGCGAGAGCGCACTGCTCGGCTTCGCCAAGGCGAACAAATACGAGGAATCCATCGCCTCGCTTTCGGCGATGTCCGGCGTCCGCCTCTCGGTCCTCGACCGCCTGATCGCAGGCGACCGCTACGACCCGATCCTCATTCTCGGCCGCGTGCTGAATCTCGGCTGGCCCACGGTGCGCGCGCTCATCCTGCTCTGGTACGGTCCGCACCGCACGCCGGCCGATGCCGATATCGAGGCCGCGCGCGTCAACTTCATGCGCCTGATGCCGACGACCGCCGAGCGCGTCGTCAATTTCTGGCGCAACCGGCAGACGATCTAGAGTCGTCTGAATCGCAAATACGCCGCCTTCCGTCCTTCGCGCGCGGCCTTTCGGCCGTAGCGCGTCATGGTGTAGCCCGCCCACGGCTGTCTGAAGTCGTCGGCGCGTTCGGCAAGCCAGACGAAATCCTGCGAACGCGCAAGATGCGACAGCGTCCAGGCGCAGTAATCGTCGATGTCGCAGACGAAGCGGAATTCGCCGTTCGGCTTCAGCACGCGCGCCATCGCGGCGATGGTCCTGTCCTGGACGAAGCGCCGTTTCCAGTGCCGCCGCTTCGGCCAGGGATCGGGATGGATCAGGTCGATCCGCGACAGCGATGCCTTGGGCAGCCAGGCCAGCAGCTCGGCGGCATCGCCTGCAAACAGGCGGATGTTGCCGATGTTGGCGGCCTCGATCTGCGCGAGGATCTTGGCCATGCCGTTGACATAGGGCTCGCAGCCGATGAAGCCTGTCGTGGCGAAGCTTTGTGCCTCGGCCGTCAGATGCTCGCCGCCGCCGAAGCCGATCTCGAGCCGCACGTCTTCGGTCGTAGGGCCAAAGATCTCGCCTACATCCGCCGGCGTCTCACCGTCGATGTCGAGCGCCAGATGCGGCAGCAGTTGACCAATCAGCTCGGCCTGGTGCTGCCTGAGCTTGTGACCCTTGCGGCGCCCGAAGAACGCGCGCTCGCTGTCATCGCGATCGGGGTCTGATTTGCGCTCGCTCATCGCAGCGTCTGGTACAGGCGATGGAGCAGCCGCGCGCGCGGCGCGAGCGAGGAGACATAGAGCTGCTCATAATGAGTGTGCGCGCCCTTGCCGTCGACGCCGAGTCCGTCAAGCGTCGCGGTGTGGGCCGCGGTGAAATTGCCGTCCGAGCCGCCGCCGGTGTGGGTGTCGACCAGCTCGAAGCCGATCTCGCCGGCGAGCGTCTTCGCGTGTTCGTACAGCGAGGCGCCCGCGTTGCTCTTCTCGTAGGGCGGACGATTGAGCTCGCCGGTGACCGTGACGGTGACGCCGTCGGTCTTCGACGTCAGCCCAAGGATCTGGCCGACGAACTCCTCTGCGTCCTTGAGGCTCAGCACGCGCAGATCGACTTCGGCATAGGCCTCTTCCGGCGTGACGTTGGGGCGCGTGCCGCCACGCACCACGCCGACATTGACGCTGACGCCGCGTGTCAGGTCGTTCATCCCTTCCAGAGCGAGGATGACGTTACCGAGCTCGCGCACGGCGCTGCGGCCGTCTTCCGGCCGCGAGCCGGCATGCGCGGGCACGCCCTTGATGAATACCTTGAAGCGTCCGACGCCCTTGCGACCGGTGACGATCTTGCCGCCATCGCGCGCCGGCTCCGTCACCAGCACGTATTTGGCCTTGCGCCCTTCCGTCTCGATGAGTGCGCGCGAGGTGGGACTGCCGATCTCCTCGTCGGAGGTGAACAAATGCGTGATGCCGAGCGGCGAGCGATCGACTGTGGCACACAGTGCGCGAAACGCGTGATGGGCGATGTAGGCGCCGCCCTTCATGTCGTAGATGCCGGGACCGTACGCGACGTCGCCTTCGACCTTGAACGGCAGGCGCTCGATGAATCCCATGGGATGGACGGTGTCGAGGTGGCTCAGCACCAGGATGCCCGGCCGGTCCTGCCCCCAATTCGAGCGCGCCATGAGATGATCGCCGCAGCCATCGACGCCGGCGACGCGTTCGAGCGTGACAGGCAGATCGCGGTATTGCTCCGCGACCATTGAGATCAGCCTGTTGACTTGTTCGGGCGCTTCCGTCGGCGTCTCGACCTCCACCCAGCGGCGGATGCCATCGAGAATAGTTTGGGTATCGAACCAATTGGAGCTGGCCATGGACGCATCTGTGCCTTTGAATCGCATCATCGAAGCGGACGCGCATCAAAGCGCGGCCACGAATGACGACATAGGCCAGATTTGACGCGGTCTCAAATCGCCATTCTGATGGCGATCAGCGCTTGTCGGGACCTTCGCGAGCCGCAATCTGCTCGACGAGATCGACGATCGAGCGGCGCATCTTCGAATCGGTGATTCGCGTGAACGCCTTGGTCAGGGCAAGTCCTTCCGACGTCGCGAGAAAGTCCGACACATAGGAAGGCGAGGCGCCTTCTGCGAAGCCGTCCGGACCCGGCACGCCGCTCGGGCCGCCCTCGAACAGGAACGACACCGGCACCTGGAGGATTTCGGCGATCTGCTGGATACGGCTCGCGCCGACCCGGTTCGTACCCTTCTCGTATTTCTGGATCTGCTGGAAAGTCAGGCCCAAAGCTTCACCGAGCTTTTCCTGGCTCATGCCCAACATGATGCGGCGCATACGCACGCGACTGCCGACATATTTGTCAACAGGGTTGGGCGCTTTCGACATTTCCTCAGCCCTCCAAACACCACCTTCAGCGCAATCAACTGGAGTGCCTCAGGTGCAAGCATCGTCAAATCAGACCCTCTTATTGGGAAACATTGCGGAGAAATTTAGCAATGCCCACTGTCTTTTGCAGCCGGTGCAGAATGGGGAGCCCATGTGCAGTCTGTCAACCGTGGGACTACGGTTGTCAAAAGCTTCCGGCCGCCTCCGCGGCGACGGTGCGATCAGGTCTTCCGCTTGGTGACACGTCGGCGGACCGCCAGAATCACGGCCAGCGCGACGAGCATGGCAGCCGGCACATCGCCCACCCGCGCATAGACCGTCGGTGATATCGCGGCAGGCAGGCTTGCATCCAAAATGCCTTCGATGCCGAGACCGAGGCTGGCGACGGTGCGGCCCACCGGATCGATCACCGCGGAGATACCGGTATTGGCGGAGCGGACCAGCGGCAATCCGAGCTCGATCGCGCGCATGCGCGACTGCTCGAGATGCTGATAGGGGCCGGTCGAAATGCCGAACCAACCGTCATTGGTGAGGTTCACGATCCAGCCCGGACGTTCGTTGCGTCCAGCCACCTCGCCGGGAAAAATTGCCTCGTAACAGATCAGCGGTAGCGCGGGCGGCGCGCCGGGCACCTGCAGCGCATGCCGCACCGTGCCGGGAATGAAGCCGCCGCGCACACGCGTCAGTTGCTCGAAACCGAGCTTCTCCATCAGTGCCTGGTAGGGAAGAAATTCTCCGAACGGCACCAAATGCAACTTGTCGTACACTGCGAGCACGCTGCCATCGTGATCGATCACGTAGATCGAATTATAGGCACGCGTGATCGGCGTGCCCCGCGGCAGGTCGGGCGCGCGGACCGAACCCGTGATCAGCACCGTGCCCTTGGGCAGTAGATCGGCGATCTGCGCCATCGCATCGGCTTCGCGGGTCAGGAAGAACGGAAAGGCCGATTCCGGCCAGATCAGGATGGTGGCATCGCGCACGCCGGTCGATTGCGGGCCGGAGGCGCGGTCCGACAGCGCCAAATATTTTTTCATCACCTCCGACTTGGCGGCGTAATTGAATTTGGCGTCCTGCTGCAGGTTCGGTTGCATCAGGCGCAGCTTGGCGCCTGAGACCATCGTGGTTGGATGCAGCGACAGGCGGATCGCGCCGAAGATGCTCATGACAACCAGGAGCGCAATTGCGGCCGCCGGCACGCGCCACGCCAGGCGGCGATCGGGCGTGCGGTCGATCAGCGTCGCGGGGCTCGCGAAGATCGCAACCGTCAGGAACGTCATGCCCCACAGGCCGACCAGCGACGCCGTCTGCGCCAGCGGCAGCGGCTCGGACAGGGCATAGCCGAACGCGTTCCAGGGAAAGCCGGTCAGCAGGTGACCGCGCAGCCACTCGCTGATTGTGATGCTTGCCGCAAGCGCAAGCACGCGCGTGGCGTTCTTGGTCCAGAGCAGGCGTGCCAGCGCAAAGCCGATGGCCGTGAAGATGGACAGATAAGCAGGCAGGCCGAGCACGGCGAACGGCGTCAGCCAGGCGAATACATCGGCCTCGACGAAGAAGGCGTAGCCGATCCAGTAGAGGCCGGGGACGAAATAGCCGAGCCCGAACCAGTAGCCGGTCAGCGCCGCGGCGGGGACGCCGCCGTAGCGTCCGGCGCCGGCGCCGTCGATCAGCCAGACCAGTACCGGGAAGGTGATGAACAGCACCGGGAAGAGGTTGAACGGCGCCAGCGCCAGCACGGACAGCGCTCCGCACCCCATGGCGATGACGGCGCGCTTCCATCCCCAGGCGAGGATGATGGCAAGCGCAATCTGTCGAAGTCGCTGGAACGGACTCACTGTTGGCCGGTCCCGTCGCTTGGCGGCGGGGTGGGCGTGTCGTTGGCCGGCGATTGACCGCTGTCCGGCGTAGCCTCGCGGCGCCGGCTCTCGCGCTGAGTGCGCGGCGCGGGACGCTCCTTCCGCGTCGAGATGCGCAGCCGCTTGACGCGGCGCGGATCGGCATCGAGCACCTCGATCTCGTAATTGCCGGGACCCGAGATCACCTCGCCGCGCACCGGCAGGCGCCCGACGAAGCTGACGAGATAGCCGCCGAGCGTCTCCACTTCCTCACCGGCCTCGCCGGTGACGAAATCCTCACCGATCACCGAGCGGACGTCGTCGAGGCTGGCGCGGGCGTCGGCGATGAAGGCATTGTCGGGCAGGCGCACGATCGAGGGCGGCTCGTCGCTGTCGTGCTCGTCGTCGATCTCGCCGACGATCTGCTCGACGATGTCCTCGAGCGAAACCAGCCCGTCGCTGCCGCCATATTCGTCGACCACCAGCGCGAGGTGAATGCGCGTGGCCTGCATCTGCGCGAGCAGGTCGATCGCCCGCATCGACGGCGGCACATAGAGCAGCTTGCGGATGATGCGCGCTTCCTCGAGCGGCAGCGCCAGATCGACGGCGCGGAGGTCGAGCCCGGCCGGCAGCGGCTTCTTGCGCTTGGTCTTGGTGGCTTCCGACACGCGCGCACGCGCGGTCATGAACGCGAGCAGGTCGCGGATATGGACGATGCCGACGGGATCATCGAGCGTCTCGTTGTAGACCACGAGGCGCGAATGGCCGGCGCTCTCGAAGCGGTCCATCAACTCGCCGAGCGGGATGTCGCGCTTCACCGCGATGACGTCGGCGCGATGGACCATGACGTCGGCGATGCGGCGCTCGTGCAGACCGAGGATGTTGCGCAGCATGGTGCGCTCGACCGCCGAGAAGCCGGTGTCGTCGGGCGTCGTCGCGTCGAGCACGACCTGGAGGTCGTCGCGCACCGATCCCGCCTTCCAGCCGAACAGCGTGCGGATGGCGCGCAAGAGCCAGCCATCGGCGGTCGGGCGCATCACCTCGCCCTGAGTCACCACGGCCGGCAGATTGGCCGTGTGGCGCGGGTTGTCTTGAATCGGGTCGGAGTCCGGCATCTCAGTGTGTCCCTGCGCGGTCTGCATAGGGATCGGGAATTCCAAGGTGAGCCAGGATCTGCGTCTCCAGGGCCTCCATCTCCTCGGCGTCGCCGTCGTTCTCGTGGTCGTAGCCGATCAGATGCAGGAAGCCGTGCACGGCGAGATGGCTCAAATGGTGGTCGAACGGCTTGTGTTCCTCGTCCGCCTCGCGCCGCATGGTCTCGTAGGCGATCGCGATATCGCCGAGCATGCGCGGCGCATCGCCCGGCTTCCATTCGCCCTCCGGCTGGAGCGCGGGAAACGACAGCACGTTGGTCGGCTTGTCGATGCCGCGCCAGTTGCTGTTGAGGGCGCGGATGCCGGCATCATCGGTCAGCATCACCGCCACTTCCGCCTCGGCGACGTCTTCGTCGACACTCTCGGCGGCGGCCGCAACCGCGCGCTGGATCACGGCTTCGGAATCGGGCTCGCGCTGCCAGCAATCGGCGACGACGAGGACCTCGGTCATGGGAAGGTTGGGATGGGACATTGTGTTGTCTGGGACGAAAGGGCGCCGTGTCCGCGCCCTCTGGGTCCGGCTGTTGCCTCGTCAGGATTTGCCGGCGGCCGGCCGCTGCGGCGAGCCTTCGTAGGCGGCGACGATCCGCGCCACGAGTTCGTGGCGGATCACGTCCTCGGCTTTGAAATGAACCTGGGCGATGCCCTCGACGCCGCCCAGGAGGCGGGTCGCTTCGGCCAGGCCCGAGGTCTGGCCGTTCGGCAGGTCGATCTGCGAGGGATCGCCGGTCACGATCATGCGGCTGTTCTCGCCGAGGCGCGTCAAAAACATCTTCATCTGCATCGACGTGGTGTTCTGCGCCTCGTCCAGGATGATGGCGGCGTTGGTGAGGGTGCGGCCGCGCATGAAGGCGAGCGGCGCGATCTCGATCTCGCCGGTCTGGAGCGCGCGCTCGACGATGCGCGCATCCATGAGATCGTAGAGGGCGTCGTAGATCGGGCGAAGATAAGGATCGACCTTCTCGCGGAGATCGCCGGGCAGGAAGCCGAGCCGCTCGCCGGCTTCCACCGCCGGACGCGACAGGATGATCTTGTCGACCTCCTTGCGCTCGAACAGTTGCGCGGCATGCGCGACCGCGAGCCAGGTCTTGCCGGTGCCGGCCGGGCCGATGCCGAACACCAGCTCGTGGCGCTTCAGCGCGCGGATATAGGAGTCCTGCGCGGCGGTGCGTGCGCGCACCGGACGCTTGCGCAGATTGATGCTGTCGAAGGTCGCCGATTTGGCCGATTTGGCGTCGAACTCGAACAGTGAGCCCTGGGCGATGACCGCGCGAATCGCGCCCTCAACCTCGCCCTGGTCGAGATCCTGCCCCTTCACGGCCTGCGCGTAGAGCATCTCCAGCACGCGGCGTGCGGCGTCGCAGCCGTCGCGCGTGCCGCCGATCGTGATGTGGTTGCCCTTGGAATCGACGACGACGCCGAGCCGCCGCTCGATCTGCGCCAGATGCTGGCCGTAGGGGCCGACCAGCGCGGAAGCGGCGCGGTTGTCGTCGAAGTCGATGACGACCTGGGTCTCGGGCGGAACTTGCATGTCGCGGTCAAATTTGCGGCTGGGAGCGAGAGAAGACGAATCCGATGCGCTTTTTGGCAAGGGTTCAGGCTCCGATGGCTGGCGATAAAGCGGGCTCGCGCGCCCCACGCGGCGTCACGAGCTCACCGAGAAAGCTGTAGCGTTCGAGGCTGTCGATCCTGACAGGCAGGATTTGTCCGATGATGTCGGGCGAGGCCATCACGTGGGCGGGCTGCAGGAATGCGGTGCGGCCGACGATCTGGCCGTCCCTGCGGGCCGGACGCTCGAACAGCACGTCGACCGTTGAGCCAATCGCAGCCTTGTTGAAGGCCGATTGCTGGCTGTCGATCAGTTCCTGGAGCCGCTCCAATCGCTGGTCCATCTCGGCGGGGGACACCGTCTCCTGCATGTCCGCGGCCGGCGTTCCCGGCCGGGCGGAGTATTTGAACGAATAAGCCGCAGCGTAGCCGATTTGCGTGACAAGCGCGAGGGTGGCGAGAAAATCTTGCTCGCCCTCGCCGGGGAAGCCCACGATAAAATCTGATGAAAAAGCAATGTCTTGGCGCGCGGCGCGGAAACGGTCGATGACCCGCCGGTAATCATCGGCGGTATGTTTCCGGTTCATGGCGGCCAGAATGCGGTCCGAGCCCGACTGCACCGGCAGGTGCACGAACGGCATCAGGGCACCGAGATCGCGATGGGCTGCAATGAGGCTGTCGTCGACGTCGCGCGGGTGGCTGGTCGAATAGCGCAGCCGCGCGATGCCGGGAATTGTCGCCAGATGCTCGAGCAGCCTGCCGAGCGGCCAGGTTTTTCCGTCCGGTCCGTCGCCATGATAGGCGTTGACGTTCTGTCCGATCAGCGTCAGCTCGCGCACGCCGTTGTCGGCAAGCCGCTTCACGTCGTCGACGATCTTGGCGACAGGGCGCGAGACTTCCGAACCGCGCGTATAGGGTACGACGCAGAAGGTGCAGAACTTGTCGCAGCCTTCCTGCACCGTGACGAAAGCGGAAATGCCGCGCGCGCGGATCGCGTCGGGCTTGGGCTGAGCCAGGAAGCCGAACTTGTCCTGGGCGGGAAACTCGGTCTCGATCGCGCGGCCTTCATTGCCGGCGCGCTTCAGCAGCTCCGGCAGGTGATGATAGCTCTGCGGTCCCACCACGACGTCCACGACAGGCGCTCGGCCCACGATCTCCTCGCCCTCGGCCTGCGCGACGCAGCCCGCGACCGCGATTTGCATCGCGCGGCCCGCGCGCGCGGCCTCGTCCTTGGCGACGCGCAATCGGCCCAGCTCGGAATAGACCTTTTCGGAGGCCTTCTCGCGGATGTGGCAGGTGTTGAGGATGACGAGGTCGGCGTCATCAGCGCTGGCCGTCTCCACGAATCCTTCCGGAGCCAACGTGTCCACCATGCGCTGCGCATCGTAGACGTTCATCTGGCAGCCATATGATTTAATGTGCAGCTTGCGCGGCGGCGTCATGGAACCCGGAATTGTGGTGGAGAACGGCCCTCAGATATAGGTTGGAGGGACGAAAATCCAGCGAATGGAGCCTCCTGGGCCGTCATTCCGGGGGGCGATGCAGTCGTGCCCCGAAATCCGGAGGTTTTGGACGAGATTCCGGCTTCACGCGCTCTGCACGTGCCCCGGAATGACGGTCAAAGGCTACCTCACGGGGCGGGCCGGTTCGATCCGTCGGACCAGCTCCGGCAATTGCCGCATATCATCGAATGTCGATCCGGCGCCGGCGGCGCGCAGCCTTTCGGCGTGACCCGGCGGGCAGTGGCTGCCGCCGTGAAAGCCCAGCACGGTCATCCCGGCTGCGGACGCGCCTGTTACCCCGGGGACGCTGTCCTCGATCACGAGGCAGCGTTCCGGCGGGACTTTCATCTGCTTGGCCGCGAACAGAAACAGATCGGGCGCGGGCTTGCCGCGTGCGACCTGGCTCGCTGAGAAGATGTGCGGAGCGAGCAGGTCGTAGAGGCCGGCACAGGTCAGGCCGTGAGTGATCTTCTCCGGCGTGCCGCTCGATGCGACGCATTTGGGCAGATCGATTGCGCCGATCGCCGCAGCCACATGGGTGATCGGCTGCAGATCGCTGGCGTAGAATTGCAGCGTGGCCGCACTGATCTGCTGCTCCAGATCACCCGGGAGGCTGCGGCCGATTTCCTGTTCGACCATCCGCCGCGCGTCTTTCTCGGACACGCCGAGGAAGCGGACCAGCACCTGCTCCGAGGTGATCGGATAGCCGTGCCTCGTCAGCACATCCGCATGCGCGCGACAGGAGATCACCTCGCTGTCCACGAGCACACCGTCGCAGTCGAAGATGATGAGGTCTATCGGCACTAAATCAAGACGTCGGCTTGTCGTCGTCGAGCGGGACGCAATAGAGCTCGAGCCGGTGGTCGACCAGCCGATAGCCGAGCTTGCGGGCGATCTCCGCCTGCAGCTTCTCGATCTCCTCGGAGGTGAACTCGATCACCTTGCCGTCGCGCAGATTGATGAGGTGATCGTGATGGCTGTCACGCATCTGCTCGTAGCGCGCGCGGCCCTCGCGGAAATCATGGCGCTCGATGATGCCGGCATCCTCGAACAGCTTGACGGTGCGATACACGGTCGAGATCGAGATCTTGTCGTCGACGGCAACGCAGCGCCGGTACAGTTCCTCGACATCGGGATGATCGATCGCCTCCGCGAGCACGCGGGCGATGACACGGCGCTGCTCGGTCATGCGCATGCCGGTGGCGGCACAGCGCGCTTCGATGCCGGACGCCTTGGATGCGGAAGAAGGTTTCAGTGCGGTCATAGTTTGTCTGCCTGGCGGGGGCGCTTTCTGCCACCAATGTTACGACAAGTCACGTCGCATCAGAAGGGCGTTCAATTGTTCCCCGTTCGGCTGCTTATAGTAGCGTTCGCGGCGCCCGACCACCATGAATCCGGCACCATCGTAGAGCCGCCGCGCCGGCTGGTTATTTTCCTCAACTTCGAGAAATATTGTGCGCACGCCGCGCCCCGCGAGATGGCCGAGATGGGTCATCAGCAGCGTGCGGGAGAGGCCGCGGCCGCGATAGGCCCCGTCCACCGCGATCGAGAGGATTTCCGCTTCATCCGCCCCGATCCGCGATACCGCGAATCCGACGGTCCTGCGGCCGAGGCGCAGCCGATGCACGAGCGTGTTGCGCTCGCTGACCATGCTCTCGAATTCGCCCTCGCCCCAGCCGCGCGCGAAGGAGGCGCCGTGAAGCTGCGCCAGTTGCGCAGCGTCACGCACGGATGCGGGCTCGACGGCGGCGGTGCCGCCGCGCCACCATTCCGACAGCCATCTCATCATGGGGTCGGGACTTGTGCTGCAAATGGCGGCTGTGCCGCCGGCTTGGCGTCGGGCGCCTTCAGATAGAACGGCCGCGCCGGATTCGTCGTGGGATCGGCGGCGGCGCCTAGCCATGCGACCCAGCCGATATCGGGCGCGGGCTGCGCATCGACCGCAACCGGCTGCGGGACATCCTTCGGCCAGCGCTCGGCGAGGATATTGGCGGCATTGCCGACCAGATGCGGCGCGCCGAATTGCGAGGCTGCGATCGCCTCGTCGACGGGAGCGACGCTCGGCCGCACCAGCTGGCTGCCGTCGCCGGCGACGATCTGGAAATAGACATGGTCGTGCCGCGCGTCGATTGCGGAGATCACGGGTGCCGATTTGCTCTGGCCGACGATGGCGGCGGCATAGGCCGACAAGGTGGTCAGGCCGATCGCCGGCCGCTCAGCCGCAAGCGCAAGGCCGCGCGCCGCCGAAATGCCGACGCGCAGGCCGGTGAAGCTTCCGGGGCCGACGGTGACCGCGATGCGGTCGAGCGAGGTGAAGGCGAGATTGGCCGATTGCATGACGCGCGCGATCATCGGCATCAGGGCCTCGGCGTGGCCGCGCTTCATGAGAAGCTGCTCCTGCGCAACGAGCTCGGCCGTTTCGGTGTCGAGTACGGCGACGGAGCAGGCGTCGAGCGCGGTATCGATGGCGAGGATCAGCATGGTGTGATCATAGCATTGGCAATCGGATGATGCCTAAGGTTCTAGCCGTCGCGGCTGGGCTTGACCCGGCCATCCACGACTTTGCGGCTCCAAAAACGTGGATGCCCGGGACAAGCCCGGGCATGACGGAGTGAAATCAGCTCAGGCCGTGCAATTTACATCGGCCGGACTTCGACCACGTCAGGCACGAAGTGCTTGAGCAGGTTCTGGATGCCGTGCTGGAGCGTCGCGGTCGATGACGGGCAGCCGGAGCAGGCGCCCTTCATGTTGAGATAGACGATGCCGTCCTTGAAGCCGCGGAAGGTGATGTCGCCGCCGTCATTGGCGACGGCCGGCCGCACGCGGGTCTCGATCAGGTCCTTGATCATGTCGACCGTCTCGGCATCGGCCTCGTCGAAGAACTCGTCCTCGTCATCGAGATCGGCATCGTCTTGCGCCGCGCCGTCGGCGAGCAGTGGCGCGCCGGACATGTAGTGCTCCATGATGGCGCCGAGGATCGCGGGCTTGAGCTGCTGCCATTCACCGTTCGCCTTGGTCACGGTGATGAAGTCGGATCCGTAGAACACGCCGGTGACGCCGGGCACCTCGAACAGCTTTTCGGCCAGCGGCGAGCGGGTGGCGGCTTCGCGGCTCGCGAATTCCATCGGGCTGCCGTCGACCACGACGCGGCCCGGAATGAACTTCAGCGTGGCGGGATTGGGGGTGGCTTCGGTTTGAATGAACATGGTTTTCTCCAGACGTCGCCGGTTCAAGGCCGGCGCGTGCTCTCTCCACTAGCAGATGGCGACGGAGAACGCACGATCAAGGGGAGAAGAGGGCGTTTCGTTGTTATATCAGCAGGTTAGGGTGCTCGCTCCTCCCTCTCCCCGCTTGCGGGGAGAGGGTCGGGGTGAGGGGGCGTCTCCCTGGCAGCGAGAATTGGATTCGTGGAGACTCCCCTCACCCGGCGCTTCGCGCCGACCTCTCCCCGCAAGCGGGGCGAGGTGAAGGCGACCTACGACAGTGAATCCACGCTTTGGTCGCTCAGCGCGCCGGAAATGATGGTCACGGGAATCGGGAAGGTTCCGACCGCGTGGGCCAGCAGCGCAACCAGGGGACCCGGCCCCTCCGCACCGGGATTGGCGGCGAGCACCAGCATGCCGATGTCGGGGTCTTCGTCGATCACGGCGAGCAGCTGCTCCATCGGCACACCCTCGCGGATCACCCGCTCCGGGGTGATCGCGGCGATGCCATTGGCGCGGCCGGCGGCACGGTCGAGCGCGGCCTCCGCCGCTTCCTGCGCCTCCGCGCGCATGATGTCGGCGACCCCCAGCCATTCCTGGCTCTGCTGTTCGGGTTCGATGATGCGCAGCATCACCACACCGCCGCCGGCACGGATCGCCCAGCGGCTGGCATAGTAGACCGCGCGATCCCATTCGGCGGTGTCGTCGACGACGACGAGGCATTTGGGCTTGTGACCCGGCTCGAAGCAAAGTCGCTTGCTGGTCATGCATGTCCCGGCATGTGCACGGCCGGCATGCTGCCACACTCCCGCAAGGTTGGGGAGAGGAGATGCGGTCGGCGCGCTGACGCCGACCGTCTCTATCGCCGGCGGATGAAGCCGACGATGTCCTTGGAGAGCTTCATCGTCTCGTCGGCGATCGCCCGGGCCCGGTCGGAACCTTCGTTCAGGATCGAATCGATATGGCCGGGGTCGGCGACGAGGCGCTTCATCTCGCCGGCGATCGGCGCCAGCTTGGTGACGCACAGCTCCGCCAGCGCGTTCTTGAAGCTGGAGAACTGGCCCCCGCCGAACTCGCGCAGCACGTCCGCCTTGGGCCGGCCGGACAGCGCGGCGAAGATGCCGACGAGGTTATCGGCCTCGGGACGGGCTTCCAGGCCCTTCTCCTCTGACGGCAGCGGCTCCGGATCGGTCTTCGCCTTGCGGATCTTCTGCGCGATGGTGTCGGCATCGTCAGTCAAATTGATGCGCGAATTGTCCGACGCATCGGATTTCGACATCTTCTTGGTGCCGTCGCGCAGGCTCATCACCCGCGTCGCGGGGCCCGTGATCAGGGGTTCCGGCAGCGGGAAGAACAGGCCGTCATTGGCGCCGAGGTTGCGGATCGAGTCACCAAAGTCGTTGTTGAACTTCTGCGCGATGTCACGCGAGAGCTCGAGATGCTGCTTCTGGTCCTCGCCGACCGGCACATGGGTGGCGCGGTAAAGCAGGATGTCGGCGGCCATCAGCACGGGATAGTCGAACAGACCCACCGAGGCGTTCTCGCGGTCCTTGCCGGCCTTCTCCTTGAACTGGGTCATGCGGCCGAGCCAGCCCATGCGCGCGACGCAGTTGAAGATCCAGGCGAGCTCGGCATGGCCGGAGACCTGGCTCTGGTTGAACACGATGTGCTTCTTGGGATCGATGCCGCTCGCGATGAACGCGGCAGTCACCTCGCGGGTGTTGCGCGCGAGCTCGGCCGGTCCGCCCCAGACGTCCACGCCTTGCGTGATCGCGTGCATGTCGACGACGCAATAGATGCAGTTGTGGGTTTCCTGCATCTTCACGAAGTTGACGATGGCGCCGAGGTAATTGCCGAGATGCAGATTGCCCGTCGGCTGGACGCCCGAAAAGACCCGTTCAACGAATGGCATGGTAAGCCTTCCCATAGGTATTCGGCCGTCGTTTCCAACAGCGGCGCTGCCCCGTCAAGAGCAATTCGATGATCTCGCGCACCGGGCCGGGCTAGGCGGGTCGCTTCAAGGCGGCTACCGCCTCGCGCCAGGAAGCGGCACCGAGGATTTGCAGCAGCAAGCCGTAAACGGCGATCCCGGCCGCGATCTGCACGCCCAGCACGATGAATTTGATGAAGCCGTGCGCCTCGGCGGGCACGAGGCCGGTGGTCAGCCAGAGCAGGGCGCCCATCGCGGCTGCGGCAAGCACGATCCGCGGCAGCCGTTTTCGCGCGGCAGAATCGACCGAGAAGCCGAATTCGCTGGTGCCTTTCCGAAGCAGCGAGAGCGCACTGCTCCAGGCGCCGGCCGCGGTGCTCGCCGCGATCCCGCTTGCGCCAAAGAGATGGCCGAGCAGCACGGCGAGCACGACCGCCACCACAAAGCCTTTGGCCGTCGCCAGCAGCGGCGTCATCGTGTCGTTGCGGGCATAGAAGGCCGGCGACAGCGCCTTGATCAGCACGTGCGCGGGCAGGCCAAGCGCCAGCCACGTCAAGGCATGCGCGGTCGCCGCGCTGTCACCGGCACCGAAGGCGCCATGCTCGAACAACAGCCGCACGATCGGCTCGGCCAGCACGATCAGGCCGAGCGTGGCGGGGAGCGCCAGCCCGGTCGCAAGCTCGAGCGCGCGCGATTGCGCATGCGCCACCGCATCACGGTCGCCGTCACTCACCGCGCGCGTCAGCTCCGGCACCAGCACGGTGCCCATGGCGACGCCGACGATGCCGAGCGGCAGCTCGATCAGGCGATTTGCGAAATAGAGCCAGGACACCGCGGACGGCGTCGCGGATGCGATGATCGCGCCGGCCACCATCAGCCATTGCGGTCCCGAGCTTGCGATCATGCCGGGGATCGCCTTGGCGAAGAAGCTGCGCATCTCCTTGTCGAAACTGACGCGCAGAGGCGTGGCGAGGCGCGCACTTCGCTGCGACAGCAGCATCAGGAGTTGCAGCAGGCCGGCGATGCCGACCGTGGCCGCCAGCAGCCACGCGGCGAAGCCGGCGTCAGCGTGCCAGACCAGCAGCAAAGCGGTCGCAGCGATCAGCGCGATGTTGAACAGCAGCGGCGAGAATGCCGTGAGCGCAAAGCGCCCTTGCGCATTCAGCAGCCCCATCAGCACGGTGACGGGCCCGGCGAAGGCGAGATAAGGCAGCATCAGCCGCGCGTTCTGGACGGCGAGATCGAGCGTGCCGGTACCGAGAAAACCGGGCGCGATGACCGTCATGATCAGCGGCATCAACAGGGCAATCGCGAGCGAGATCGCGATCAGGGCCGCACTGACCGTGCCCAGGACGCGCCCCGCGAACGCTGCCGCAGCGTCCGCGCCATCGCGGTCACGGATGCGCAGCCAGGCCGGGACCAGCGCCGCGTTCAGCGCGCCCTCGCTGAGCAGCCTGCGCACCACATTGACCAGCTGGAAGGCGGCCAGGAATGCGTCCGCCACGGCGCCCGTGCCGAGCAGCGCCGCGATCAGGGAATCGCGGGCAAACCCCAGCAGCCGCGAGGCCAGTGTTCCCGTCGAGACGGTCAGGAAGGAGCGGATCATCGGCTCTTTATCATACCGTTGCTTGCCCGCGCAGGCCCGGTCGTGATAGGCCGCGAGCCAGATTTCAGGCCGACAGGAAGCGGATTTTCGCAGGGATCGCAATCCGCCAAACAGGATCAAGGTGAATGGCTGACGTGAAATATGACGTTCTCGGCATCGGCAACGCGTTGTTCGACGTGCTGGTCAGGACTGACGAGGCCTTTTTGGCCAAGCACGGCATGACCAAGGGCAGCATGTCCCTGATCGACGAGGCACGGGCGGCCGCCATCTACAAGGACATGGGGCCGGCCACGGAAGTCTCGGGCGGCTCGGCCGCCAACACCATTGTCGGCATCGGCAGCTTAGGGGCACGTGCGGCCTATGTCGGCAAGGTCAAGGACGACCAGATCGGCAAGCTCTACGTCCACGATATCCGCTCAGCCGGCGTCGCCTTCAACACGCCGGCCGCGCAGGACGGCCCCGCCACCGGCTGCTCCTACATCCTGGTCACGGATGATGGCGAGCGCACCATGAACACCTATCTCGGTGCCGCGCAGGATCTTTCGCCCGCCGACATCGACCCGGCCGAGATCGCCGCCGCCGGCATCGTCTATCTCGAAGGCTATCTCTGGGATCCCAAGAATGCCAAGGACGCCTTCGTCAAGGCGGCCAAGATCGCCCATGATGCCAAGCGCAAGGTGGCGCTGACGCTGTCGGATTCCTTCTGCGTCGACCGCTATCGCGACGAGTTTCTCTCGCTCATGCGCAACGGCACGGTCGACATCGTCTTCGCCAACGAGTCCGAGCTGCATTCGCTCTACATGACCTCGGATTTCGACACAGCGCTGAAGCAGCTGCGCAACGACGTCAATCTCGGCGTGGTCACCCGCAGCGAGAAGGGCTGCGTGGTGGTGACACCGACCGACGCTGTCGCAGCTCCGGCCTCACCGGTCAGGAAACTGGTGGACACCACCGGCGCCGGCGATCTCTTTGCGGCGGGCTTCCTCTACGGCCTTTCGCGTAACCTCGCGCACAAGCAGTGCGGCGAGCTCGGTGCGCTCGCGGCCGCCGAAGTGATCCAGCACATCGGCGCGCGTCCGCTTGTGTCGCTAAAGGAGCTGGCCCAGCAGCGCGGGCTGACGGTTTAGAAAAGTCGCGCACCAGCCTCGCTGTCATCGCCCGGGTCGATGTTTAGACCGGGCGATCCAGTATTCCAGAGGCGTTTGTGATTGAATCGAGAAGCCGCAGTGTACTGGATTCCCCGCTTTCGCGGGGAATGACAACCGTCCTGCGGAAAGGGTACTCAGTCTCTCACGCCGTCTTCGCCGCCTTCAATCCCAGCCGCTGCTCCACGGCATCGCGCATCACGAATTTTTGGATCTTGCCCGTCACGGTCATCGGGAATTCGTCGACGAACTCGACGTAGCGCGGGATCTTGTTGTGGGCGATCTGGCCGTCGCAGAAGGCACGGACCTCCTCGGCCGTCAGCGTTTCGCCCGGCCTGACGCGGATCCAGGCGCAGAGCTCCTCGCCGTAGCGGGTGTCGGCGACGCCGAAGATCTGCACGTCCTGGATCTTGGGGTGACGGTACAGAAACTCCTCGATCTCGCGCGGGTAGAGGTTCTCGCCGCCGCGGATCACCAGATCCTTGATGCGGCCGACGATGTTGCAATAACCGGCGGCGTCGATGGTGGCGAGGTCGCCGGTGTGCATCCAGCCATTGGCGTCGAGCACGTCGGACGTCTTTTCCTTCTCCTCCCAATAGCCCAGCATGACGCTGTAGCCGCGGGTGCAGAGCTCGCCGCGTTCGCCGCGCTTGACGATCCTGCCTTCGAGATCGACGACCTTCACCTCGACATGCGGGTGGATGCGGCCGACGGTGGAGACGCGGCGCTCGAGCGGATCGTCGGTCGCGCTCTGGAAGCTCACTGGGCTGGTCTCGGTCATGCCATAGGCGATGGTGACCTCGCGCATGTTCATCTCGGTGTTGACGCGCTTCATCACCTCGATCGGGCAGGGCGCGCCCGCCATGATGCCGGTGCGCAGTGATTTCAAATTGAAATTCTTGAACTCGGAATGATCGAGCTCCGCGATGAACATGGTCGGCACGCCATATAGCGCGGTGCATTTCTCCTGCTCGACCGCACGCAGCGTCGCGAGCGGATCAAAACCCTCGCCCGGGTAGACCATGGTGGTGCCGAGCGTGACCGAGGCAAGGTTGCCCATGACCATGCCGAAGCAATGATAGAGCGGCACCGGAATGCAGATGCGGTCATGTTCGGTCAGGCGCATCGCGCGTCCCGTGAAATAGCCGTTGTTGAGGATGTTGTGGTGGGTCAGCGTCACGCCCTTCGGCGATCCCGTGGTGCCGCTGGTGAACTGGATGTTGACGGGGTCGTCGAACTGAAGCGCAGCACCGAGCGCGGCAAGTTGCTCGCGATGCTCTGCTCTGCCCATGCGCGCAACGTCCTCGAAAGGGATGGTGCCTGAAGCCGCCGGGCCGCCGATCTGGATCACCATCCGCAAGGCCGGCAATCGCGCCGCCTGCAGCTGTCCGGGCCTCGTGCCCGCCAGCTCCGGTAGCAGCGTGTTGAGCATCTCCATGTAATTGCTGGTCTTGAACGCGGTTGCGGTGACGATTGCCGCGCAGCCGACCTTCTTCAGCGCGAATTCCAGCTCGCTGAGCCGGTAGGCCGGATTGATCGTCACCAGGATCAGGCCGGCTTTGGCGGCGGCGAACTGGGTCAGCGTCCATTCCGGCCGGTTCAGCGACCAGATGCCGATCCGCTCCCCGCGTTCGAGCCCGAGCGCGAGAAGGCCGGCGGCGAGCGCATCGACCTGCTCGGCGAATTCTTTCCAGGTCCATCTGACACCGTGGCTGGGCGAGACCAGCGCCTCGCGATCGCCCCAGCGCCGCACCGCGTGGTCGAGGCTGCGGCCAATGGTGTCGCCGAGCAGCGGCGTGTCCGAGATGCCGCAAACGTAGCTGTCCGCTTTGTCCGCCAGATCGCTCGCCAAGTTCGTCTCCTCGAAGTTGATGCCTCGTGCCTGAAGCCGATGGCCTTGGGCACGAGGTTATCGATTGCGGCGAAGGCGCGCGACGCCGCGCACCTCATACTAAGTGGCTAGGCCGCCTTCTGCCCGCTCCCCGCATCGAGCCCGGCATAGATGCCACGCTCGAAGCCCGCGAACGCCTCCAGGCACTTGGCGTCGACGAACGGCAACACCTGCATCAGGATGACGCCGGAAACATCGCGTGCCGGGTCGATCCAGAAATAGGTGTTGGCAAGACCGGCCCAGGCGAGGCTGCCGGCGCTGCGGCCTTCTGGCGTCTTGGCGGTGTTGATCAGGAAGGAGAGCCCCCACTTCTTCACGATGTCGGGGAAGAGATCGACGTCGTTGGTGTACATGGGCGCCACTGTCGTCATCTTGCCAATCGTGAGATCGCCGATGTGGTTCTGGCCCATCAGCGCGACCGTCTCGGGCTTCAGCACCTGGTTGCCGTTGCCGCGGCCCTTGTTGAGGATCATCCGGGTGAACTTGATGTAGTCGCCGGCCGTGCTGTAGAGGCCGCCGCCGCCCATGTGGAATTCCGGATTCTGCTCGATCTCGAACGGAATCGGCGCCAGCGATCCATCCTCGCCGCGTGCGTGCGTGGCGACCAGGCGCTGGCGCATGTCGTCGGTGATCTTGAAGGCGGTGTCGTTCATGCCGAGCGGTGTGAACATGTGATCACGCAAGTAAGCATCGAGACGCTTGCCGCTCACGGCTTCCACCGCCTTGCCGACGAAGTCGATGTTGATGCCATATTCCCAGCGCGTGCCGGGATCGGACATGATCGGCGTCTTCAGCGCAACGTTCTGGCAGGAGAAGATGTTCGGCGTTCCGGTCTTCTCCAGATATTGCGCGCAATCGCCGTTCCAAACGTTGTAGGCAAACCCGGCAGTGTGGGTCATGAGATGGCGCAGCGTGATCGCGCCCTTCGCCGGTCGCAGTTTTGGTTCGCCATTGGCATCAAAACCTTCGAGCACTTGCGGCGCGGCGAGATCGGGCAACACTTCACCGATCGGCGCATCCAGCGACAGCTTGCCCTGCTCGACCAGCTGCATCGCGCCCGCCGACGTCACCGCCTTCGTCATCGAGGCGATCCAGAACACGCTGTCCGCTGTCATCGCGTCGGGCTTGGACAGGTCGCGCTTGCCGAACGCGCCCTGATACAGCACGTCGTTACCGCTGGCGGCGATGGCGACGACCCCGGGAATCTCCTGGGCGTCGCTCTTCTGACGCAGAATCTCGTCGATCTCAGCTTTGCTTTGCATGGCGTTTCCTCGAGTTTGATTATTGTTGGCAGTGATCGATTGTCCTCCCGCAGGCTCCGCGCGGCAAGCGCGTCCAGATGCCTGCGGCGGTCGCGATGTCGTGACTTGACGGTCCGTGCCACACACAGGACGACAGGCGGGCCGAACGGCAACACTCCGTCACAATCTGCGGTGGATGGCCGCATCTCGCCGTGACCGTGAATGGGCGCTGGCGATATGATTCCTGTGTTTGAAGCACTTGAAACATTTTGTGCGTTGCGGCGTTCAGCACTCGGCCAATCGGCGGCCGACGTTAAGACTTGATGCAAATTGGGCGGTCGCCAAGCGGCCGCGAGGGGGACCTCAGATGATTTCGACCTGGAGCGAATGGAAGCGCTATCCCCGTCCCGGACGGGGCGAGAACCTGGAGGCGCCGATTTCGCCAGGGATCTATGAGGTGCGCATCGCCGGGACCGGCGCGCTCTATTCCTTCGGTGCAGTCGACAATTTGGCGCAGGCGCTGGCGCTGCTGCGGGTGGGCTCCAAGAACTGGTTCGGCCGCCGCAACCCGTCCGACGTTCCCGATCTCGAATACCGTACCTGCGCAACCTCGTCGAAGGCCGACGCCAAGGCCGCGGCCGAACGTATGATCGGCCGCCGCGAGACCTATATGAGCGGCGCGGCCTAAGGCCGCTGCCGGTTTAGCTCCCATCAGATGTGCGTTGTGGGACGGTGCATTGCGCGCTGCTTGTCCCTATATTCCGGCCGATCCGATCGCCCCGAAATGATCGTTCGAGGAGTAACGCCATGACCCCGCCCGCTGCCGCACGCGCCACGCAAGCCACCGCCACCCTGCGCGACCGGTTGAAAGACCCCTCGCTCCTGAAGGAGGCCTGCTACATCGATGGTGCCTGGGTCGGCACGCCGGTCTTTGCCGTCAACAATCCCGCGACCGGCGTCGAGCTTGCAAAAGTGCCGCAGCTCGGTGCGGACGAGACGACCAAGGCGGTCGAGGCCGCTCAGCGTGCGTTTCCGGCCTGGGCCAAGCACACCGCCAAGCAGCGTTCCAACATCCTGCGCAAATGGTTCGAGCTGATCATCGCCAACCGCGAGGATCTCGCGCTGATCCTGACCTCCGAGCAGGGCAAGCCGCTTTCGGAGGCGCTCGGCGAGGTCGATATCGGTGCGGCCTATATCGAGTTCTTCGCGGAGGAAGCTCGCCGCGTCTACGGCGAGACCATTCCGACGCAGCGGCCCGATGCGCGGCTGCTGGCGATCAAGCAGCCGATCGGTGTCTGCGGCGCGATCACGCCGTGGAATTTCCCGAACTCCATGATTACCCGCAAGGTGTCCCCGGCGCTCGCCGCCGGCTGTACCGTGGTGCTCAAGCCCGCCAATGAAACGCCGCTGTCGGCGCTGGCGCTGGCCGTGCTCGCAGAGAAGGCCGGCATCCCCAAGGGCGTGCTCAACATCATCACCGGTGATGCGCCGCCGATCGGCAAGGTGCTGTGCGAGCATCCGGCGGTGCGCTTCGTCGGCTTTACCGGCTCGACGGCGGTCGGCAAGATCCTCTACCAGCAGGCCTCCGTCGGCGTGAAGCGACTTGGTCTTGAGCTCGGCGGCAACGCGCCCTTCGTCGTGTTCGACGACGCCGATATCGACGCCGCGGTCGAAGGCGCCATCGTCTCGAAATATCGCAACATGGGCCAGACCTGCGTCTGTGCCAACCGGCTCTACGCCCAGGACAAGATCTACGACGAGTTCGTGCAGAAGCTGTCGAAGAAGGTCGCCGCGATGAAGATCGGCGACGGCACCGAGAGCGGCGTCACGCAGGGGCCGCTGATCAACCTTAAGGCCGTCGACAAGGTCGAACGGCACATCGCGGATGCGGTGAAGCGCGGCGCCAAGGTCGTCACCGGTGGCAAGCGCAGCGAGCTCGGGCGCTCGTTCTTCGAGCCGACCGTGCTGGCCGACGTCAAGCCGGACTCGCTGGTGTCGCAGGAAGAAACCTTCGGGCCGCTCGCGCCGGTGATCCGCTTCAAGGACGAAGCCGATGTGATCGCGATGTGCAACGCCTCGCCGTTCGGCTTGGCGTCGTATTTCTACTCCCGCGATCTCGGCCGCGTCTGGCGCGTGGCCGAAGCGCTGGAGTCCGGCATGGTCGGCGTCAACACCGGCCTCATCACCACCGAAGTCGCGCCGTTCGGCGGCGTCAAGGAAAGCGGCCTCGGCCGTGAAGGCTCGCGTCACGGCATGGAAGAATATGTCGAGATCAAATACGTGATGATGGCGGGGGTCTGACCGGCAATCGAGGGGCCCGCGCCGGCGATTGGAATCGCCGGCGCGAATGCATCAGCGGCAGACGTAGGCGCCGTTCACATAGACGCGGACGCATGCTGCGCCGGCAGCTGCCGCACCCACAGCCGCTCCCCCTACGACCGCGCGTCGCGTGGTTCGACGTGCGACGCCGGCAACGCTCGCGGGAGTTGCCGGCCGACCGACCCTGGCTTCGGCGCTTGAAACGCCGAACACGGTGCCGGCGTCGTTTGACCATTGGGTCGAGCCAAAAATTCCGCAGCCCAGAACGGCTGCAAAAAGTAGCGTTCGCCTGATGCCGACCAGCCTCATGGCAACCTCCCTCGTTGTTGTATCAAGCCGAGGTGATCAGCTTCCTTTTATCGTTGGCTCCCGGTTTGATCTGGATCAATGGAGTCGAGATCGCAGCCCAGATGGAGCCAAAGCGCCGCCCTAATGACGAGCTCCACTCAAATCCGAGTTTCTCTGCTCGTCGGACGGTTCCGGATCTGCGCTACGCTTGTCCGGGACGACAGCGAAGTGTGAATGACGGCCGCCGTAGGAGGCAGGGCGTGCGGCAGCAACCGCGCCTAGATCTTCAGCTCCGTCCCCGTCACGCGACGATACGCTTCGAGATACCGCTTGCTGGTCGCGTCCACCACGCTTGCCGGCAGCGGCGGTGGCGGGGCGTCGCCGTTCCAGCGGCCGGCACGGCGCTCGACGTCGAGATAGTCGCGCAAGGGCTGCTTGTCGAAGCTCGCCTGCGGCTGGCCGGGCTTGTAGGCATCGACCGCCCAGAAGCGCGAGGAATCCGGCGTCATCACCTCGTCGATCAGGATGATGCGGCCGTCCTTGTCCTGGCCGAACTCGAACTTGGTGTCGGCGATGATGATGCCCTGCTCGCGCGCCAGCTCCTCGCCGAGCGTGTAGATCGCACGCGTCATGCTTTCCAGCGTGTAGGCGACCTCGTCGCCGACGACCTCGCGCATCTTCGCAATCGTGATGTTCTCGTCATGGCCGGTCTCGGCCTTGGTCGCCGGGCTGAAGATCGAAGGCTCGAGCTTCTCGCTCTCGACGAGGCCGGCCTTCAGCTTCTCGCCCGCGAGCGTGCCGCTGGCGGCGTACTCCTTCCAGGCCGAGCCCGAGATATAGCCGCGGATCACGCACTCGATCGGGAATACGGTGGTGCGCTTGCACAGCATGGCGCGGCCAAGGATCTCGGCGCGGTGCGGTTTCAGCGCCGGCACGGCCGCGATGATCTCGTCGGTATCGGCGCTGATCATGTGATGCGGCACCACGCCTTCCAGCTTGCCGAACCAGAACGCGCTGATTTGCGTCAGCACCGCGCCCTTCATCGGGATGGTCTCGCCCATCACCACGTCGAAGGCGCTGATGCGGTCGGTGGTGACGAGCAGCAGGCGCTCGTCGTCGACGGCGTAGATATCGCGCACCTTGCCGCGTCCGATCTTGGTCAGGGGCAGGTCGCTGGAGAGCATGGTGGTCATCGCAAAGCTTTCGCAGACTTGGCTTTCAGGCGGGACATCCGGCCGCACTGGACAGCGCGGCCGGCAACTGGATTAGCCTATTCCGGCAGCGGAATGAACTCATGTTCCTGCGGAACTGCTGCGAAACGGCCGGTTTTCCAGTCCTGCTTGGCCTGCTCGATCCGCTCCTTGCTGGAGGAGACGAAATTCCACCAGATGTGGCGGGGCCCCTCCAGCGCATCGCCGCCGAGAAACATCATCCGCGTGGCCTTGAGCGCCTTCACGGTGATGCGGTCGCCGGGCCGGAAGATCAGCAGCCGCGGCCCCTCATAGCGCTCGTTCGCGATCTCGACCTCGCCGTCGACGACATAGATCGCGCGCTCCTCGTGATCGGGATCGAGCGGCACGCTGGCGCCCGCAACGGCCGTGACCTCGGTGTAGAACCAGGGTGACACCATCGACACCGGCGAGGCGATGCCGAATGACGAGCCCGCGATCACCCGTGCGGTGAAGTCGCGCTCGGAGATCATCGGCAAATCGCCGGCGCCATAGTGCTGGAACGACGGCGCGATCTCCTCCGATCCGGCCGGCAGCGCGATCCAGCTTTGCAGGCCCAGCATCTTCTGGCCCGCGGCGCGCTGCGCATCCGGCGTGCGCTCGGAATGGGCGATGCCGCGGCCGGCCGTCATCAGGTTCATCGCGCCGGGCGCGATCTCTTGGACGTTGCCCTCGCTGTCGCGATGCATGATCGAGCCGTCGAAGAGATAGGTGACGGTGGCAAGCCCGATATGCGGATGCGGCCGCACGTCCATGCCCTTGCCGGAGACGAACTGCACCGGGCCGAAATGGTCGAAGAAGATGAAGGGCCCGACCATCTGCCGCTTGCCATGCGGCAGCGCGCGCCGCACCGCGAAGCCGTCGCCGAGGTCGCGGGTGCGCGGCACGATGACGAGGTCGAGCGCATCGCAGGACATGGGATCGCCGAGCACGGGATCGTTGGAGGGTTGCCAGCTCATGAGTAGGCTCCTTTTGGCTTTCTTGGTCGCGACGGTAGCAGAATTCCGCATCGCCGTCGCGACAAAGGCGGGCCCGACGCCACAGGTGTGATAGCGCCGTACTCCGCGGTCGGCGATGACAGGCCGTAGGGTGGGCAAAGGAGCAAAGCGCCGTGCCCACCGGCTTTCTCCGATCGAGACGAAGTGGTGGGCACGCTTCGCTTTGCTCACCCTACGATCCGTGAAGCCGGGCGATGACGGTTGTGAACGCGGATGGTCCTTGAAAAAACGGACGCAACGAACGATGTTCGTCCGACTTCAACTGCGACCGATCGCATCACCTGATGAGCCTTGCCGCCATCGACCTCGCCTTTCGCGCCGCCAGCGTCGCTCTGCTACTGATGCTGGTGGCGTCGCTGCTACACGACTTTCGCAACGTGCTGGCAGCCCGCCTCGGTGCCGCCTTCGCGCTCAGCTCGGCCGCGCATGCGGTGAGCTATTCGGTGGATGTCACGTCGCGGGTCCCGCTCTGGCATGCACCGCTGATCGCGTTGTCGACTGGCACCATCGTAGTGTTCTGGCTGTTCACGCGCTCCCTGTTCGACGACGAGTTTCACCTCCGCTGGTGGCACGGATGGGTCTGGGCGCTGGTGACGGCCTTCAGCTTCGCAGGCTGCGTCTGGATTGCGCCCAGCGGCCATGTGCGCTTCTCGGTGACGGTGGTCAATCTGATCGTGCTCGGTTTCATCGCCCTTGCGGTCGGGCAGATGATCGCCTCCTGGCCGGCTGACCTGGTCGAGCGCCGCCGCAGCGCTCGTGTCTTCGTCGTCTGTGCAACCGCGCTCTATGGCGGGCTGAACGCGGTGCTCCAGATCGCCGTCGTCGGCCACCACGTCGGCGATGTCGCCGAAACCGTCAATGCCGGCGCGCTCGCCTGCACCGTCGCGGCGATCGTCTATGCCATGATGCGCATCGATGGGGCGGATCTGTTTCCGGCCGCGGTGGCGCCCGCCCCGCCGGTTGTTTTCAGTCAGCCTGCGGCCGATGAATCCGCCGATCAAAAACTGATCGACGCCCTGATGCGACTGATGGCGGGCGAGCGGATCTATCGTCAGGAGAATATCACCATCGGCGTGCTGGCGGGCCGGCTGAAAATTCCGGAATACCGGCTGCGCCGGCTGATCAACCAGCGGCTCGGTTATCGCAACTTCAATGTGTTCCTGAACAATCACCGGATCGAGGAGGCCAAGGCTGCGCTCGCCGATGCCACCCAGGCCGAAGTTCCCGTCATCACCATCGCGATGGACGCCGGCTTCCAGTCGCTGGGTCCGTTCAACCGCGCCTTCAAGGCCGTGACTGGGGTGACGCCGACGGAATATCGGCGGCTGAAGGTGAATGCGGCCTAGATTTTCAGACCTTTGAAATCACGTGAGAATTCCGAAATCGACTAGCCTCGATCACTTTCGACGAGGTCGTTTTCCAAATCCGGCGAGCGCGTATCGCCTGCATCCGGCCTGCTCTCCCGCACTCGTCCCAAAGCCGGAGAAAGCCCGTGACTCGCCGCCGCAAGATCATTCTCCTCACCACCACCATCGCCTGTGCCGGCCTCGCGCTCGGCGCCGCACGCGCCCGCGACGTGCCGAAGGTTGCGACCGGCTTCATCGCCCACACGCTCTGCTCGGAGACCTTCGTCTCCGGCCTCGATCTCATGCGCGACCTCGCCGAGACCACCGACGCGATGCCGGGCGCGGGTCTGCTCACCTGGGCGATGGATCTTCGGGTCGATCGCACGCGCAAGGATGTCACGGTGTCCCTGTTCGGAATCGGCCGCAGCCATGCCGTCTATCGCGAGGGACTTGGTTGCACGCTCGAGCACGGGCAGGGGATCGCCGATGTCGCGTTGCCGCCTGACGACCAGCAGCCCGCGCTGCTCCCCGAGATCGCCGGCCCGGGGATCGTGCCGCCGCAGAGCGAGGGCCTGGCAGCTGCGCTCGACCGCGCCTTTGCCGAGCCCACGCAGCCGCCTTATCGCCGCACCCGCGCGATCGTTGTCATGAAGGCCGGCCGCATCATCGCCGAGCGCTATGCCGACGGCATCGGGCCGGACACGCAACTGCTTGGTTTCTCCATGACGAAGTCAGTGATGTCAGCGCTGACAGGCATTCTGGTGCGCCAGGGCAAGTTGAAGCTCGGCGGCCCCGCGCCCATCGCCGCCTGGCAAGATCTGGATGATCCGCGTCATCCCATCACCGTCGATCAATTGCTGCGTCACACCGCGGGCATTGCGCTCGGAAGCTCGCTGGAGGCCTCGCTCGGCTCCGCGCTGGAACCGGTCAACACCATGAAATACGCCGAAGACGATATGGCCAGCTTTGCCGAGCGCGCGCCGCTTGCAACCGCGCCGGGCACGGCGTGGAATTATCACGACGGCAACTTCCTCATCCTCGCGCATCTGCTGCGAGATGCCGCCGGCGGCAAGCCCGCCGATGCGCTCCGCTTCGCGCGCCGCGAATTGTTCGCGCCACTCGGCATGGTCAACGTTACGCTTCAGCTCGACGCTTCAGGTACAGTCGAGGGCTCCGGCGCAATGCTGGCCTCCGCGCGCGACTGGGCGCGCTTCGGCCAGCTCTATCTCAATGACGGCATAGCCGGCGGCAAGCGTATCCTGCCCGAGGGCTGGGTGAATTACTCCGCGTCAGCCACGCCGCATGCCTGGGTCGGCATCGGCGCCGGCTTCTGGACCAACCAGGGCGACAGCATTGGTGCAAAGTTTCGCATCACACACGGCTGGCCGCGCGATGCCTTCTTCGCCAAGGGCACGATCGGGCAGTACGCGATCATGATCCCGTCGGAGAAGTTGGTGATCGTGCGGCTCGGTCGCTCGCCGAACGGGCCGCTGGGGGCGGATGGCGTGTTCGATCTCGTGGGTGATGTGATTGCGGCAACCCGCGAGAAGGGGAAGCTGGCGGGGACGAACTAGGCGGCTGTTATCGCCCCAGCTCCGTCGCCTTGGCCACACGGTCGAAACGCTCCAGCGTCATGATCGCATCAGCGAATTTTTCCGCGCGCGCGTTGAGCACGGGGCGCGCGAGCGTCAGGAATTTCTGCTGCATCGCCTGCGCGTCGGGGAACGAATTCGGCTCGCCGGACGGATCCGCATAGAGCCGCTCATGCACGCCATCGTCCGTCGTGATGCTGACGCGGGCGCCGAACGGATGGGTGCGGCCGATCTCGAGCCGGTCGTCCTGCACCACGTCGAACTTGTCGGCGAGCGCGTCGATGGCGGCGTCGCCAAGGCGGCCATAATCGTCCCAGCCGAACGAGCCCTGGTCGAGCGCGAGTGCGCCGGTGAAGAACATCGAGAACTGGCCGCCGACGATCGAGGTCGGATGACGCTTGGTGGCGGCATCGCCGGTCAGTGTGATGCCGTTGCGATGCAGGCCGATCTCGACGCGCTTGACCTGGTCGGGCGTCAGATTGTGCTCGCGACGCATCGCGATCAGCGCGTCGATCGCGGCATGGGTGTAGCGGCAGCTCGGATACGGTTTGACGCCGATCTTCATGGTCTCGTAGGTCTTGCCGAGCTCGGCGACCGCCTTGTCCGGATGCGCATCGTCGGTGTAGCCGGCGAGCAGGCCGTGCTTGCCCTCGACCGATTCGGTCGCGCCGACGAAATCGTTGCGCGCCAGCGTCGCGGCGATCACGCCATTCATCGCGGCGGCGCCGACCTGGTAGCGCTTGTTCCAGGCGCCGTTGACCAGGAATTGCAGCGAGCCGGCGGCCTGGCTGCCGGAGACACCGAAGGCGGCGATGAGCTGCTGCTCGGAGAGGCCGAACAGTTTTCCGGCCGCCGCGGCCGCACCATAGGTGCCGGCAGTCGCGGTCGGGTGGAAGCCGCGCGCATAATGCGAGGTCGGATCGAGCGCGTTGCCGAGCCGGCAGCAGACCTCATAACCCGCGACGATCGCGGTCAGCACGTCGCGGCCCGAAGCGCCGACCATCTCGCCGATGGCGAAGGCAGCCGGAACGACCGGCGCGCTCGGATGCAGCGAGGAATCGGCGTGGGTGTCGTCGAAATCGAGGGAATGGCCGAGCGCGCCGTTGAGCAGCGCCGCGATCGCGGGCGTCCAGGTCTTGGAGTCGCCGAACACGGTGGATTCGCCCTTGGTGTCGAGCGCCAGCGCCTCCAGCATTTTCAGCATCGACGGGGTCGATTCCGCCTCGCGCCTGGCCCGGATCGCGCTGCCGAGGAAGTCCAGCGTCAGCACCTTGGCGCGATCCAGCACCTCGGCCGGAATATCTTGGTATTCCAGGTTGAAGACGTAGGCGGCGAGCGTTGCGGTTTCGTGGGCCATCGTGTTTCCTCGTTTTGGCGCGCAAGTTAGGCGGGCTGATTTGGCCTTTCAAGCGGCCTTGGGGCCGCGGGCATCAGCCATGCTTTTGCTTGGCCTGAGAAGATTGGGACGTCTGACCATGGCATTCGCAGGACAGGTGTGGGAGCGGATCAGGTCGCGGCGGACGCAACTGGGATTGGCGATCAGGGTCACGGTCGCCGCGACCGCGGCCTATGCGCTCGCCACCGCGCTGCATCTGCTATTGCCGCTCTGGGCGGTGCTGACCTCACTGATCGTGACCCAGATGAGCGTCGGCCGCTCGCTGAAGGCGACGCGCGACTACATGCTCGGCACCATCGGCGGTGCCATCTATGGCGGCGCCATCGCGATCCTGATTCCTTATTCCAGCGAAGCGGGCCTGCTGGGTCTCCTGGTGCTGTCGGTCGCGCCGCTCGCCTTCATCGCCGCGATCAATCCGAGCCTCAGCGCCGCCACCGTGACCGCCGTGATCGTGCTCCTGGTTCCGACCATGCATCATTCCGATCCCATGACGTCGGCGATCGACCGTGTCAGCGAGGTCGCGGTCGGCGCCATCACGGGATTGCTGGTCTCGTTCCTGGTGCTGCCCTCGCGCGCGGTACGGCAGATCCGTGCCAGCGCCGCGATCCTGCTCGAGCTGATCGCCGATGCCTTCACCGAGCTGCTCGCGGGCCTCACCCGCGGCCGCGACAACGACGCGCTGCACCGGATCCAGGACGGGATCGGCACCGCGATGGTTGGTCTCAATGCCATCGGCACTGAAGCCGAGCGCGAGCGCGCGGCGCGGCTGTCGAGCGGTCCGGACACCGGGCCGCTGCTGCGAACGGTCCTGCGATTGCGTCATGACGTCGTGATGATTGGCCGCGCCACCGTGGTGCCGTTGCCGATCGAGGTGCAGACGCGGCTCGCAGCACCCCTGACGGAAGTCTCGACCGTGATCGCGCGCTTCCTGCGGTCGGCCGCAGCGGCCTTGCGCGAAGGAGCCGGCGCGCCGCCGATCCATCCGGTCCACGTCGCGCTTCAGCACTACGCCGAAGCGGTTGCCGCCGTGCGCCACGACGGCCTGATCCGCGGCCATGCCAGCGACACTGCCGAGCGCTTCTTCGCACTCGGTTTCTCACTTGAGCAGATGCATCAGAATCTGTGCGACCTCGACCGCGTCGTCGGCGAATGGTCGGAGGTCTCGGACGACAGGACCGCGCGCGTTGCGGAGTGAGTTCGGCGTGTCCTCGTAAACGTCGGCTTTCGACAGCAATGCGCACGTCGCGCGGCTTGGCTGATCGGCTGCCTGAGACGCTGCACGCGCCAGGTTCCATCGGGTCATGCTGCTGACGCAATCTCTGTCTTAGTCAGTGTGAAGCTAAAACACTACGTGAGGACCACTCCGGTTCCCACGACGGTTCCGTAGCCAGGGGTTGGCTCGAATCCGCAAAACGATTGGCGCAAGTTCATGAACGCTTCTGCGTTCGCTTGACCACGTTTGCGGTTCTGGAACCGGCCAATCTAAAAAATCACAGGACTCATGATGCTATTCCGCTCGAGCGCCGCAATTTGCGGCGCCCTGGTTGCGCTCGCCTTCTCTGTTGCCGTTGCTCGAAGTGAAACACGTGGGGATCACTCAAGTGACGTCGTCGATGCCGCCTCCGGCGATGCGATCGTTGGCGCGGCGTCCACGTACAATCCGTTCAAGCCCGGCAAGGAGGAGGGCGGTCCGAAGACAGCCACCGGCGAGCGTTATGATCCCTCTGCCTGGACGGCTGCCATCAAGACGAGCTTGCGTCGCAAATTCGGCGGGGTTCAATTTGGCGCGAGGCCGAAATATGCCCTCGTCGAAGCCGTGGGCAAGAAGGTCATCGTCAAGATAAATGACGTGGGGCCACTGAGACCTGGCCGCATCATTGACCTCAATGAGCGGACGATGCGCCATTTCGATCCAAGCATGGACCTCGGGGTCATTCCCGATGTGAGAGTGAGTCCGCTTGCAGGGGACAATTGGACCCCGGGGCCGGTGGGCTGAACGCGGGCGGTGTTCGTCAATGTCGGCCCGGACGGTTCATCGCGCCGGCTCCATGATCCCTGTCATCATGCTGCGAACCACGAGCTTGTGGAAGGGCATGATGAGCGTGAGGTAGGTCCGGCCAAGCAGATTGTGTGTCCGCACCAGCGTGGTCGATGTGACCTGTCGGCCCGCGGCGTCGCCGGCTACGTCGACGACGATGCGGAAGTCGAGATGATAATCGTCGAAACCCGCGACCAGCCGCTCCGGCGTTTCGTCGACCACCGGAAAGAGGCCGATCAATCCGTGCGGCGCCGGTGCGCCTTCGCCCGACGTCTTCAGCCCGAACGGCGTCACAAGAATGTTGCGCAGGCGCAGCAGCACGTCGATCCAGCGCGGCCCGTGCAGCACCATCCGGGTGCAGGCCTCGCGGGCATTCACCGTCGCTGCGCCGATCTCGACGCGAAACGCGTCGACGAATTGCGCGCCTGCCAGCAGCGTGTTGGCATCGACCTCAGGCGTGACTTCGCGGACGGCTCCGTTCATCCCGCCAGTCTGCGCGTCAGCATCCGGAAGCGCAAGATCAAGAGCCCGGCATAGACGAATGTCCCGAGCGAAAATCCGACCCAGACACCGACCGCGCCGAGCCCCGCGTTGAAGGCCAGCACCCAGGCGATGGGAAAGGCGATGCCCCAATAGCCGATTGCCGCGAACAGCAGTGTCATTCTCGTATCGTTGATGCCGCGTAGCGCGCCACCCATGATGGTCTGCAGACCATCGGCGATGAAGAAGGTGGCGCCGACCAGCAGCAGCGTCGCGGTCAGCTCGATGGTGGCCGCGCTCGCCTCACCGCTGCCGAAGAACAGCCGGCCCAACTGGTAGCGGCCGAGGATGATGGCGATCGTCAGGGCGGAGACCAACGCCATGCCGAGCAAGGCGGCGACGAGCCCGGCGCGCTTCACCGCCGCCGGCTCGCCGCGGCCGAAGGCGTGGCCGACCCGCACGGTGGCCGCCATCCCGATGCCGAGCGGCACCATGAACAGCACGGCGGTGATCTGCAGCGCGATCTGATGCGCGGCAATCGCGGCGGTCGAGATCAACCCCATCAGCAGCGCTGCCGAGGAGAACAGGCCATATTCCAGCAGCAGCGAAAACGAGATCGGTGCGCCGATCGCGATCAGCTGACGCATCAGCGGCCAATCGATCCGCCACAGGCGGGCAAGCGGGCGGTAGTCCGAAAACGGCTTGCGCAGCCCTGCGATCGCGAGCACGGCGACGAACGTGCCGAGGTTGACGATCGTGGTCGCAAGTCCGGCGCCGAACAGGCCGAGCTCCGGCAGGCCGAACAGGCCGTGGATCAGCGCATAGACCAGCGCGGCATTGACCGGGATCGCCGCGAGCGTGATCCAGAGCGGCGGCTGCGGCCGGTTCACCGCGCTCATCATGCTGCGCAACGCGATGAAGCCGAGCGCCGGCGCGATGCCCCAGGCCAGGCCGTTGAGATAGCGCTGGGCCAGCGCGGCCGACTGCGGCGCCTGTCCGAGCGCGAGCAGGATCCGCTCGCCATAGAGCGGCGAGGCCATCATCGGCAGCGAGATCAGCAGCGCGATCCACAGGCCGACGCGCAAGGAGCGGCGGATTAGCCTGACATCTCCGGCGCCAAACGCCTGCGCCGCCAGCGGCGACACCGCAGCCATCAATCCGAGCCCGAAGGTGAAGCTAACGAAATAGACGGTGTGCGCCAGCGCCGCCGCGGCCACCGCATTCTCGCCAAGCCGCCCGATCAGCGCGAGATCGGTCGTGATCATCGCGATCTGCCCGAGCTGCGTCAGCATCATCGGCACGGCCAGCCGCAGCGTCTCGACGAACTCTTCGGCGAGATGGTTCTGCGGCACGCCGGCTTGCGGCTGCGAATGATGTTGGACGGTGTCGAGCATGGCGGCTCATTAGCACGGCCGCGCGACGAAAACATGGCCCGTGAGAGCGAGAGGTGAGGTGCTCTCTATCCGTTAGCTCGGTCTCGTAGGGTGGGCAAAGGCGCGCCAGCGCCGTGCCCACCACCTTTCCAATATTGCAACAGAGGGCGTGGGCACGCTTCCGCCTTCGCTCTACGAGCTACGGCGGACAAGTCGCTTTGCCCACCCTACGATACTGTGGTCGGGACGAGGGCGAACCTCAGCCCTTCCGTTCCGGCACGCGCTTGATCTTTGCGCCCAGCGCGTTCAGCCGTTCCTCGATGCGCTCGTAGCCGCGCTCGATTTGGTCGGCGTTGTTGATGGTGGAGGTGCCCTGGGCGCACACGGCGGCCAGCAGCATCGCCATGCCGGCGCGGATGTCGGGTGAGGTCATGGTCGCGCCGTGCAGGCGGCTGGGCCCTGCGATGATGGCGCGGTGCGGGTCGCACAGCACGATGCGCGCGCCCATCGCGATCAGCTTGTCGACGAAGAACATCCTGGATTCGAACATCTTCTCGAACATCAGGATCACGCCCTCGCATTGCGTGGCGGTGACGATCGCGATCGACATCAGGTCGGCCGGAAAGGCCGGCCAGGGCTGGTCCTCCAGCTTCGGCACGTGGCCGCCGAAATCGTCCTGGATCTTCAGTGTCTGGTTCGACGGCACGATCAGGTCGTCGCCCTCGACCCGGCAGACGATGCCGAGCCGCTCGAAACCCATGCGGATCGAGCGCAGATGCTCGACGCCGGCGCGCGTGATGCGAAGCGGCGAGCGCGTCACGGCGGCAAGCCCGATCAGCGAGCCCACCTCGATATGGTCGGGCTGGATCCGATAGGTCGCTTCTCCCAGCGTTGCCGGCCCATGAATGATCATGGTGTTGGTGCCGATGCCCTCGATCTTCGCGCCAAGCGCGACCAAGAAGTTGGCGAGGTCCTGCACATGGGGCTCGGAGGCCGCGTTGCGCAAGTGGGTGACGCCGTCGGCGGCGACCGCCGCCACCAGCGCGTTCTCCGTCGCGGTGACGCTCGGCTCGTCCAGGAACACGTCCGCGCCGGCAAGCTTGGGTGCGCGGAATTCGAGCCGGTCGGTCGCGGTGACCTTGGCGCCCAACTGCTCCAGCGCCAGCACATGGGTGTCCAGGCGGCGGCGGCCGATGACGTCGCCGCCGGGTGGCGGCAGCATCACCTCGCCGCAGCGCGCGAGCAGGGGGCCGGCGAGCAGGATCGAGGCGCGGATGCGCACGCAGAGCTCAGGGTCGAGATCGGCAGCGCGGATGCTCTTGGCATGGATGTGAAGCGTGTTGCGCCCGGTCCATTCCGCCGCCGCGCCGACCGAGCGGATCAGTTCGACCAGCGTCTCGGTGTCGCGGATCCGCGGCACGTTCTCCAGCGTCACCGGATGCTCGGTGAGCAGGGCGGCGGCGATGATCGGCAGCGCTGAATTCTTGTTGCCGGATGGCTCGATCGAGCCCGAGAGCCGGTGACCGCCCTCGACGATATATTGGATGGGCGCCACGTCGGTTTTCTCCGTCCTGTTGCGTTGGGGCGGGCTGCTTCGGGAGCGGAAACTACCGAGAATTGAGCAGGGTAGCAATTCTGCACTTGTCGCGGCGGAAGGCCGCGCGTTGGCCTGAATGGGCCCGCCGTATCCGGCGTTTAGAACAAGCCGATGATATTGGCCACCACATAAAGGATGACGATCAGCATCAGCACGCCCATCGCCAGGAAGGAGATTTCGACGGCAATGGCGCCGGCCCCAAGTGCGGCCGCGACGCCTGCCAGGAGCCTCTCTTCGCGAAACACGAGGGCGAGGACCGAGAGCAGGATGGCAAGCAGACCGAGTGAGATCGCCGCGATCGAGGACGCCTCCCTCAATTGGCTCCCGGTCGACTTCTCCCGCGGCGGGGCCTGGTACTCGACGCCCTTGACGCGCGCGATCAGGCGATCCTTCAGGCGATGGCCGGTGTCGACAATCACCTTGTCCGCCGGCGGTGGCGGGTAAATCGCAGGTATGACCCAATGCGGCAATACGGCCGCGACCAGCGCCAGCACGCCGATGATGCTGCCGATCACCCCGAGGCGGCGGGAGGGGAGGGCGGAACTGGTTGTTGCAGAGGCGGTCATGGCACGACACTTCCCGGCCGGAACCGGCCAACGGGATCATGCCACTTCGTCGCGACGGCGGGTGGTGAGGTTCAGGGTGCTGGGATTAGTCTAGCCGTCATGCCCGGGCTTGTCCGGGGCATCCACGTTCTTTGGCGGGGTAAGACGTGGATGGCCGGGACAAGCCCGGCCACGACGCTGTGGAAGCAGCGAGCCCTCAGATGTCGATCGTCGCGCTCAGCGAATGTTCCTGGATGAAGTCGCGGCGCGGCTCGACCACGTCGCCCATCAGCTTGGTGAAGATGTCGTCGGCCTCGTCGACCTCCTTGACCTTCACCTGCAGTAGCGAGCGCACGTCGGTGTCGAGCGTCGTCTCCCAGAGCTGCTCCGGGTTCATCTCGCCGAGACCTTTGTAGCGCTGCAGTGAGATGCCCTTGCGGCCGGCCTCGGTCACCGCCTCGAACAGGTCGACCGGGCCATGGACCATGTGCTCGGTATCCTTGCGCCGCAGCTTGCCGGAGCGGGCGTAGACGTCCTGTAGCTTCGTTGTGTACTCGTCGAGCTTGCGGGCTTCGGCCGACCCCAGGAACGCATCGTCGATCACAGCGGCTTCCTTGACGCCGCGCACGGTGCGCTCGAACTGGAAGCCCTGGCCTTCCACATATTGCCCGATCCAGCCGCGCTCGACCTCTTCGGCCTGATTGTCCAGCCGGCTCGCGATGTATTGTGCGGCGGCCGCAGCGTTCTCGGGATTGCCGTAGATCGACTTGTTCAGCACGCCGGTGATGGCGGCCTGCTCGATCACCTTGCGGTTATAGCGGCTGTGCAGATTGCGCAGGATGCTGCGGACCACGCGGGCGTCGTCGACCAGCGCGCGCAGATCGCGGCCGGACCGGTCGCCGCCGGTGCCGGGGATGTACACGCAGTCGTCGAGGCCGGCGTCGATCAGATAGTCCTCCAGCGCCCTCTCGTCCTTCAGATACTGCTCGGACTTGCCGCGTGAGACCTTATAGAGCGGCGGCTGGGCGATATAGAGATAGCCGCCGTCGATGATGTCGCGCATCTGCCGGTAGAAGAAGGTCAGCAGCAGCGTGCGGATGTGGGCGCCGTCGACGTCGGCGTCCGTCATCACGATGATCTTGTGATAGCGCAGCTTCTCGATCGAGAACTCGTCGCTGATGCCGGTGCCGAGCGCGGTGATCAGCGTGCCGATCTGTTCCGACGACAGCATCTTGTCGGGGCGTACGCGTTCGACGTTGAGGATCTTGCCGCGCAGCGGCAGCACCGCCTGGAATTCGCGGTTGCGGCCCTGCTTGGCGCTGCCGCCTGCCGAGTCACCCTCGACGATGAAGAGTTCGGATTTGGCCGGATCCTTCTCCTGGCAGTCGGCGAGCTTGCCGGGCAGCGAGGAGACCGAGAGCGGGCTCTTGCGCGTCAATTCGCGCGCCTTTCGCGCAGCCTCACGCGCGGCGGCGGCCTGGATCACCTTGCCGACGATCATCTTGGCTTCGCTCGGATGCTCCTCGAACCAGGCCTGGAGCGCCTCGTTGAGCACGTTCTCGACCACGGGGCGCACTTCCGAGGACACCAGCTTGTCCTTGGTCTGCGACGAAAATTTCGGATCGGGCACCTTCACCGACAGCACGGCGGTGAGGCCTTCGCGGCAATCGTCGCCGGTCAGCGCGATCTTTTCCTTTTTCGCATTGGCCTCGGCATAGCCGTTGACCTGGCGCGTCAGCGCGCCGCGGAAGCCGGCGAGATGGGTGCCGCCGTCCCGCTGCGGGATGTTGTTGGTGAAGCACAGCACGTTCTCGTGGTAGCTGTCGTTCCACCACAAGGCCGCCTCGACGCCAATGCCGTTGGCTTCCGCGCGCACCATGATCGGCGCAGGCACGATCGCCTTCTTGTTGCGGTCGAGATATTTGACGAATTCCTCGACGCCGCCGGAATAGTGCATCTCCTCGCGCTTCTCCACTGCGTGACGCATGTCGGAGAGGGCGATGTTGACGCCGGAATTGAGAAAGGCGAGCTCGCGCAGCCGATGCTCGAGCGTGGCGAAATCATATTCGATGTTCTTGAAGGTCTCGCCCGAAGCGAGGAACGTCACTTCGGTGCCGCGTTTGCCCGGCGCGTCGCCGACCACCACCAGCGGTGCGACGGCATCGCCATGGGCGAACTCGATGTAGTGCTCCTTGTTGTCGCGCCAGATTCGCAAGCCAAGCTTGCTCGACAGCGCGTTGACGACGGAGACGCCGACACCGTGCAGGCCGCCGGAGACCTTGTAGGAGTTCTGGTCGAACTTTCCGCCGGCGTGCAGCTGGGTCATGATGACCTCGGCTGCCGAGATTCCTTCGCCCTTGTGGATGTCGACGGGAATGCCGCGGCCGTCGTCGCGCACGGTGACGGAATTGTCGGCATTGAGCACGACGTCGACGCGCGTGGCGTGGCCCGCCAGCGCTTCGTCGATCGCGTTGTCGACGACTTCGTAGACCATGTGGTGCAGGCCCGAGCCGTCGTCGGTGTCGCCGATATACATGCCCGGGCGCTTGCGAACGGCATCGAGACCCTTGAGCACGCGGATCGATTCCGCGCCGTAATCGCTCGGATTGGAGGGCTCGTTTTCGGCAGGTGTCTGCCGAGCAGGTTCTGTCATGAGAGGCCTTCGAGATGTCGCCCGAATCAGCCGCGCAAAAGGCGCTGATTTGCGAGCTATTTGTGCCATGAAAGAGAGATTGCGCCTAGCGCAAAGTATCTTCCGGCAACCCTTTGACTAAATGGGGTTTTTGGGCCGGTTTTCAAGGTGTTCGAAGGCCGATTCTGGGGCTCGCGAAAAGCCCGATTCGAGACCCCCTTTTTAGCCTTCAAAGGCGTGGATTTTGCGGGGTCGCAGCGACCTGTTCCGACGTGCTGTGGCGCCCGGGAACAGGTCTGTGGGGTCAGTAGATCTGATCCGGCTTCCTGTCGTCGTCACCCAACTGGAGGGACCAGGTCTCGCCTGCGGCCACGGTGATGGTATCGGTGCGCAACGTATGGCCCGACACGACCAGCTGGTAGGAATACGTGCCGGGCGGCAGATCCAGCGTTTGTGGGTGATTTTCGCCGCCCGCGATCTTGATGGTCTGATCGTTGATCGCGAGCGAAGCCACGCCGGGCGCAAGATAGCCGAAGATCAGCCGCGCTCGTCCTGGCATCGGCAGGAAATTGGCCTTGGCCACGGCCTCCGTATTCCGCTGCACCAGCTCGACAATGGTCTCGTCCTTCGCACGGCCAAGTTTCAATGTTGCCGGGCCCTTCGGGGAGACGAAGGCGAGCTTAGCGTGATCGGCGGCAACCACAGTGCCGTCAGGCTTTTCCTCCCAGCCGCGCTTTGCGAGCTCCGTGCGGTAGAAGGCGAGCACAGCAGTGAGCGGGGCCTGCACATGGGCTTCGAGTCCGACCCGCAGCGGGATTTCGATGCCGGTCGCATGGGTGGTGTTGGAGCTGGAGGAGCTGTGTTGCTTCGGCACTGGCATGTCGGCGTTGGGATCCGCCGGCGTGAGTGCAGCCGAAGTGTGCGGTGATAGATGCGGTATCCATCCGCCGGCATTTGCGGCGATCAGGCCGCCCGCGAGGAGGGCGAGACCGCACAGCGGCAGCAACCAGCGTGCCGGACCTCTCATCACAGGCTTTATTGTCGTCATGTTCGTTCCCGGCATCAGGGGCCCGGTAGATCAGTACATCTGCAGCGGCAGCACGTCGCCGCTCGGCCCCACCAGGAGGCCCCAGGCGTCGCCGGCGGCGACGGTGAGGGTCTCGGTGTGGGCCGGGCGCCCGGGCATGCGCAGGGCGTACTGGTAGGTGCCCGGCAGCAGGTCGAGCATCGGGCCTTTCGGCGATTGCGGACCGCCGGCGCCGGCCGCGATCTTCACCGTCTGCTTGTTGATTGTCAGCGAGGCTTCCTTCGTCCCGATATTGCCGAGCATCAGCCTGGCCTGGCCGGGCTTCGGCATGATGTCGGCCTTCACAGCGGCATCCGGATTCTTCTGCGCCAGGCTGACCGTGGTCTCGCCTTTGGCGCGGCCGAGCTTGAGCACGGCCGGGCCTTGCGGCGAGGTGAAGTCGATCTGTGCGCGTTCGGCGGACACGGTCGCGCCGTCGGCCTTTTCCTGCCAGCCGAGCTTGGAAAGCTCGGCCCGGTAGAAGGCCAGGACATCGCCGAGCGGGGCCGCGATGCTGGCTGCCAGCTCGCGGCGGAACGGCATCTCGCTTCCCGGCATTTTGGTGGTGGCGAGCGAGGTCGACGACCGCTGCGTCGGCACGGGGAGCTGGGATTCAGGGTCGGGCTTGAGCGGCTCGGAGGATTTGGCCTGCACTTCGGCGGCGGCCGTCGGCTTCGCGGCGGCCATCACCAGCCCCGATCCGTCGGCGCGGACATTCACCTTCGGGCCCATCTGCATCACGGTCATCGAGATCGACTTGCCGCTCTTGGAGAATTCCATCATCGCCATGTTGAGCTGGTTGATGACGGAGGGTTGCTCCTTCCAGCCGGCGGGCTTGAGTGACGCGCGATAGAACGCGGTGAGCGCCTTGACGCTCGAGGTGGAGGAGAATTCGAGATGGCCGTCATTGCCTTCGAACTTCACGCCCTCGGCGGTCTCGGGCAGCGGCACCGGCGTCTTGCTGTCGGCGAGCGCATTCAGCGGCGTATCCGACAGGGCGGCCGCCTGCGTCTTGCGCCTGGCCTCATCGGCGGCAATGAGCTGCTGAGCCGCCCCCAAAGCATCGCCGAGGAACCTTGCGTCCGCCTCCTTCTTCGCCTTGGCGCGGGCCGCAAGTGCGGAGTCCTTCACCTGCGCGGTCAGACTGATCATCGTGAAATCATATTTGCGGCCGAGCCGCAGCACGCCGGTTTCCTCCGCCGATGAGACATTGATCGCGATCTCGTCGCCGGGCGCGAGCGGCGCGTTGCCGTCTTCCCGCCAGCCGCGCGCGGCGAGCTCGCGGTGATAGAAGGCGAGCACGGCGGGAAGCTCGGCCATCGCGGCGGCCGACATCTCGCGCTTGTTGGAGCTCGCGCTGCCAAGACCCCTTGCAGATTTGGTCAGCTTCGGCCGCGGCAGGCCGGCCATGTCATCGTCGGCCTCGAGCTCCTGGGGCAGCGCGAACGGCGCCACCCGGATGTCGACATTGGTGCGGCCGTCGTCGCGTCGTGTCAGGGTCAGCATCACTGGCTTCTGGTAGATGTGCGTCGCGTCGCGATCGGGGTGATCGTAAAAGACGCGCACGCCGTTCGGGACGGTCCCGTCAAGATCGGCGTTCGGCCAGCGCGAGGACGTTTCAGGCGTGAGCTTGCGCCAGCCGATCGCCGCCATTTCCTTCGCAAAGAACTCCGAGGTCGCATCGAACGCGCCGGGCGCGATGCAGCCGAGATAGGGTCGGGTCTCGTCGAACGCGAGATCGGTCGCGCCGTCCGGGAACGGCACGTTCGCATAGATCCGGTTCGGCGTGTAGAACACGGCGGATTGGTCGGAGCGCCCGCGCGCCTGTGTGAAGGAGACGCGCAGCCCCAGCCGACCCTTCTTGAAGGTCAGCGCGGCACTCTTCTCGTCCAGCGGATACACATAGGGCACCCAGCCGTCGGCCCTCAGCAGCTTCTTCGTGGCGTCCGACGTGGCGGCAAGCGCGGTCGGCACAGTGTAGATGACGCGATAGGTGTCGGGGTGCGAAGTATCCTCCACCGCGCCGTCCAGCCGCGGCAGCGTATGGACGTCGACGAAGCTTTCGTCTGCCGCGTCCGCGGGATACGACGTGCTCGCCATCGCGAGAACGCCGCAGGCAAGCAGCAGCCATCTTGCCGGGACTTGCGCCCCAAGCGGGATCATCGGCATCGTCAAACTCCTGGGTGTTGCGCGGGCCGTCGCCCTGCGCATGGGCAGACTGCGACACCTCGGCGCGCGGCCTCAGACGAGAAGTCGCGATGGGAACCGGAGAGGTTCAACGGACGGCGTACGAGCGGCGTCACGGGCCTGATCAGGCAGGCATGGCTCAATACAGCTGGAGCGGCGGCCAAGCGTCGCCGTCGCGCCCGATCGTGAGCTCCCAGGTATCGCCGGCGGTAAGGGTGAGGACGTTCGTGGTGGCTGAATGGTCCGGTACGGTCAGTTCGTAGGAATACTTGCCGGGCGCCAGATCCAGCGACACGGCATTGGCGCCGGCGGCGCGTTTGACGGTTCGTGCGTTGATCGTGAGCGCCGCGTCCCTCCCGCTGATATTGCTGAACACCAGCTTGGCCTGGCCGGGTTCGGGCATGATATTGGCCCGAATCGCCGCATCGGCGTTCTTCTGCACGAGATGGATCGAGGTGCTGCTGTCCTTGCGGGCGAGCTGGAGTGCGGCCGGCCCCAGCGGGGAGGCGAAAGCGAGCTGGGCGTGATCGGTTGCGATCACCGCGCCATCAGGCTGTTCCTGCCAGCCAAGCTTTCCGAGCTCCGTGCGATAGAAGCTGAGGACGTCGCCGAGCTCTGCGGGCACGGTGGTTTCGAGCCTGGTGCGGAGCGGGGCTTCGACGCCGGGCATCACCGTGGTGTGGGTGCCTCGATAGAGGTAGCGGGTCGGCGCGGGCAGCCGCGCATCGGGATCCGGCGCGAGCGCGACTGAGAACAGTGGCGACAAATTCGATACCCAGGCGCCGGCGCTTGCGGCGAGCAGGCAGCTCGCGAACAGAGCGAGGCCGCACGCAAGAAGTTGCCATCGCGCAGGAGCTCTTGCCCCGTGCCTTACCGTCGTCATGCCTACGCTCCAAGCATCGCGCGTGTGGGAAATACCGCGCGATTGCACAACGGCGGCACCGTCGGCGCCGCTTCAGACAGCTAGTCGCTGATGGAACAGAGCGGGTTCAACCCGGAGGCCTAGCGTCGCGACGAGACCTGTCCGCTCTCGACGTCGAAGACTTCGCCTCCAGCGCCGATCTCGGCGAAGGCCGCCGGGTCCGCGCCGGTCAGCCACACCTGCGCGCCGAGCTTGCGCAGCTCGTCGAACAGCGCGGCGCGGCGGTTCGGATCGAGATGGGCGACGACCTCGTCGAGCAGCAGCAGCGGCACGATGCCGGTCATCTCGGCGACCAGACTCGCATGCGCCAGCACCAGACCGATCAGCAGCGCCTTCTGCTCGCCCGTGGACGCATCGCGCGCCGGCATGCTTTTCGGCGCGTAGATCACCTGGAGATCGGTGAGATGCGGGCCGTCGGTGGTGCGGCCGGCGATGGCATCGCGCGGCCGGTTGTCGCGCAGGATCTGGCGGTAGCGGTCCTCGACCGACGTCGCCGTCTCGGTCAGCAGCGCGTTCTCCATCCAGCCGTCGAGCGCGATCTGCGCCGAGGGAAAGGCGGAGGCCTGCGCGCGTGCATTCAGCATGCCGGTGAGCCTTGCCGCGGTCTGGCCGCGCGTTGCCGCGACCGCGACCGCAAGCTCCGCGGTTTCGCGCTCGATCGCGTCGCACCAATGGTCGTCGTAATTGCGAGTTTCGAGCAGGCGGTTGCGCGAGCGCAGCGACCGTTCCAGCGCGTTGATGCGGCTGGAATGCTCGTTGTCGATCGCCAGCACCAGGCGGTCGAAGAAGCGCCGCCGTTCCGAGCCTGCGCCCATGAACAGCCCGTCCATGGCCGGCGTCAGCCACACCATGCGGATATGGTCGCCGAAGGCCGTCGCGGACCCCACCGGCTCGCGGTCGATGCGGCAGCGCCGGCTTACGGCGGCGTCAGAGCGCGGTGCATCAATGCCAGTGCCGAGCGTGGCCAGCCCCAGCGCGCCCTCGACCTGCGCGGAGACGGCCCAGGATCCGTCGCCCTGGTTGTCGGCGACGTCTTCCAGCGTCGCCCGCCGCAAGCCCCGGCCCGGCGACAGAAACGAGATCGCCTCGATGCAATTGGTCTTGCCCGCCCCGTTCGGCCCGACCAGCGCCACCATGTCAGCCGCCGTCTCGAGCCCCGCCGCCCGATAATTGCGAAAATGCGTCAGCGTCAGGCGATGAATGCGGGAGGGGGTCATCAGTTATTCGTTCTGGCGCGATTCTTCCCCTCTCCCCTTGTGGGAGAGGGTGGCGCCTCACGCAGTGAGGCGACGGGTGAGGGGTATCTTACCGCCCGGCAAGCTTTGCAAGGATATCCTCCAATACAGAAGCGGGCTGCTGTAGCACGTCGTTGTTCCAGTAGCGCAATGTCCAAAACCCTTCGGCAGCAAGCGTCGCCTCACGCGTCGCGTCTCGCTGCGATTCCGAGTGTTGGCTTCCGTCGATCTCGATCACGAGGCGCTTCTCGAAGCAGACGAAATCGAGAATGTAGTTTTTGAACGGTACCTGTCGGCGAAACTTGAAAGTGGAGAGCCGACGATCCCTCAGCAAGCGCCACATTGCGGTTTCAGCATCGGTTGGTTCGTGCCGCATGTTCTTCGCGAATTGGCGGAGACGCTTGGCGACTGGCCGATGGGATGGCTCCTGCGGCACGAACCCCTCACCCGACTGAGTGTGTATCCGCCAGCGGAGATGCCCTCTCCCACAAGGGGAGAGGGCACAACAATGTGCGTCGCGCTTGTGGCGACAGGGAAGGCTGTAGCTTCACCCTCCCCCCTTGTGGGAGAGGGTGGCTTCGCGCAGCGAAGCCGGGCGAGGGGTTGTCTCCGCGTACAAGGTATCCCGAGAGGAGGAGCACGTCCCTCACACCCGCATCGGCATCAGCACGTACAATGCGCTTTTGTCGTCGCGGTCTTGCACCAGGGTGGGCGAGCCCGGATCGGCAAGCCTGAGCGTTGCGACGTCGCCTTCGATCTGGGCTGCGATGTCGAGCAAATAGCGGGAGTTGAAGCCGATATCGAGGGCGTCGGAGGCGTATTCGACCTCGAGCTCTTCGGTCGCGCTGCCGGAATCCGGATTGGTCACCGACAGCACCAGCTTGCCCGGCGACAGCGACAGCTTCACCGCCCGGCCGCGCTCGCTGGAGATCGTCGAGACGCGGTCGACCGCGTTCTCAAAGTCCTTCTTGTCGACGACGAGCTCTTTGTCGTTGCCCTGCGGGATGACGCGGCCGTAGTCGGGGAAGGTGCCGTCGATCAGTTTCGAGGTCAGCACGACGTTCCCGATCGTAAAGCGGATTTTTGCCTGCGACAGCTCGATCGTCATCTCGGCGTCGGTATCCTCGATCAGGCGCTGCACCTCGCCGACGGTCTTGCGCGGCACGATCACGCCGGGCATGCCCTCGGCGCCCTTCGGCTGCACCAAATCGAGCTGGGCGAGGCGGTGGCCATCGGTGGCGACGCCGCGTAAGGTGGCGGCCTTGGGCGTGCCGGCGGCGTGCAGGTAGATGCCGTTGAGATAATAGCGGGTCTCCTCGGTGGAGATCGCGAACTGGGTGCGGTCGATCAGCCGCTTGACGTCCTTGGCGGCGAGCGAGAAGGAGTGCGACATGTCGCCGGCGGCCAGATCCGGGAAATCATTCTCCGGCAGGGTCTGCAGCGTGAAGCGCGAGCGGCCGGCGCGGATCGCCAGCACCGCGCGGTCGCCGTCGGCTTCCAGCACGATCTGCGAGCCGTCGGGCAGCTTGCGCACGATGTCGTAGAACATGTGCGCTGGCACGGTGGTGGAGCCCGCGGTCGCGGTTTCCGCCGGCAGCGTCTCCGTCACCTCGAGATCGAGGTCGGTTGCCTTCAGCGACAATTTGGCGTTTTCGGCCCGGACCAGCACGTTGCCGAGGATCGGAATCGTGTTGCGGCGCTCGACCACGCGGTGGACGTGGCCCAGTGACTTCAGGAGTTGCGCGCGTTCGACCGTAACCTTCATTGCACTACTCGCCCGATCCCCAAAATGAAGACGCCGGGCGGTCGAAAAGCCCCGCCGCGGCACCGATGACCCCGGCAGGTCAGGGCCATCCAACCGATATGACCAAAGCCGCCAGGGTCGCGCAAGGTGGCTCGGATGGCCCCCGGATTCAAGGGATCGGGGGCCAGTTCCGCACGATTCCCACGATTTACCGCCCAAATGAAAACCGCCGCCCAGGCATGGCCGGGGCGGCGGGAGAATGGCAGGAGTGCCTTAGGCGTTTATTCCTGAAGCTGGCGCTTCAGCGACTCCACTTCCTCGGACAGCGCGGTGTCCTTGGAGACCAGGGCCTCGATCTTGCGCACGGCGTGCAGCACCGTGGTGTGGTCGCGCCCGCCGAAGCGGCGGCCGATCTCGGGGAGTGAGCGCAGGGTCAGCGTCTTGGCGAGATACATCGCCACCTGGCGCGGGCGCACCACGTTGGCGGTGCGGCGCGAGGAGAGCAGGTCGGAGCGGCTGACATTATACTGCCGCGCCACCACGCGCTGGATGTCCTCGATCTTGATCCGCTTGGGCTCCTGCGGCCGGACCAGGTCGCGCACCTCGTGCTCCGCCATCTCCAGCGTCACCGGCCGGTTGTTGAGCTTCGAGTGCGCCAGCAGGCGGTTGATCGCGCCTTCGAGGTCGCGGCCGTTATGGGTGATGGTGCGCGCCAGATAATGCAGCACCTCCTCCGGTACCTCGAAGGTCGCATGATGGGCGCGGGCCGCGGCGACGCGCGACTTGAGGATGCCGTGACGCAGCTCTTCGCCGAGCGAGCCCATCTCGACCACGAGGCCGCCGGCGAGCCGCGAGCGGACGCGGTCATCGAGGCTTTCGAGATCGGACGGCGGCCGGTCGGCGGCGATCACGACCTGGCGGCCGGCATCGATCAGCGCGTTCAGCGTGTGACAGAACTCGGCCTGGGTCGACTTGCCCTGCAGGAACTGCAGATCGTCGATCACCAGCACGTCGATGCCGCGTAGCGCTTCCTTGAAGGCCAGCGCCGTCTGCGTCTTCAGCGCGGCGACGAAGCCGTACATGAATTTCTCTGCCGTCAGGTACAGCACCTTGCGCTCGTTACCGGAATTGCCGGCCCAGGTCACCGCCTGGAGCAGATGCGTCTTGCCGAGGCCGACGCCGGCATGGATGTAGAGCGGGTTGAACATCACCGGGTCGCCGCGGCGACCTTCGGCGACCTGACGCGCGGCTGCATGCGCCAGCGTGTTGGAACGGCCGACGACGAAGCTCGCGAAAGTCAGGCGCGGATCGAGCGGCGAGCCGCCGAGCGCATCGTGATTGGCCGACACCGGCGCGGTCGCGGTCGAGCGCAGCTCCGGTGTGGGCGTGCGTCGCGTCTCGACCGGCGCGGGGGCTTCCTTCGGCTGTATCACCGGGCGCACGGCCGAACGCACCGTGAGGTCGATGCGATGCACTTCCGGCATCTCGGCCTGCCAGCACGACAACACGCGCTCGGCATAATGAGCCTGAATCCAGCTCTTCAGGAACCGGGTCGGCACCGAGAGGCGCACGCTCTCGTCCTGCACGCCTTCCAGATCCATGCGCGCAAACCAGCTCGTGTAAACGTCTTCGCCGACGGTCGAGCGCAGCCGACCCTTCACGCGTGACCAGCGATCCTGTTCCATTGTCATCGTCAAAAAACTTCTCTTGAGAGATAAGGTTGCGTGGTGAGCGCCATGCAGGGGTTCCCTGGTCATGGCGCGACCTCAAGCGAGTCCATCGTCAGGCATAGCTCGACCGTTCGGCGCAAACGCCGCGGGTCAGATCAGCGATGTCGGAGATGGAGAGTTCGCGAGGTCAGCGCGTACTCGACGCGCCCTCGCACGTGGGAGGCTGAACGCTGGACGGATCGGAGACGGCATCGTTGAACGATGGAACTTGTGTCAATACCGCGTTGAATCCGTAGGCCATGATACCTCCCCGTCCTGCCGTGATCGCTCACGACAAGGTCCTGCTTCTGAAGACACCCGCGACGAAAAATCGCTGATGCCCTGCCCGTCTGCACTGTTCGTCCGCTCGGCTTCGCCATCGCTCGTGTCGGGGTAACTTTGCGATGTCCGTGCGTCTCGCGCGATCGGGATACGCAAGATCCCGCTTGGAGACATTCAGACAAAGAGATACCATTCCCATATTGCTATGGGTTTTTGATCCGACATTCGCTTTTTGAAGCGTCGCCTACGTGCACACCGCCGCCGATTTGCACGCTCGCCCCGTTTCCTAAACCGCGCTGGTCTGAAGATCGTGGGCGCCGCTGACGACTTAAGGAATACACTATGCGGAAAGACTCGCAACGAAATTGATTCACACTTGAGGCGTCAAAAAACTTGACCTCGGTTAACGCCGCGCGGGAGTTGTTCACAGGCTCGGAAGCAAGTTTTTGGATTCGTGCACAGAATCGAGAATGCCGGGCATCATGTGACAATTCTCCGTCACTGCTAAAAAAATTTTTACAAATTCGTCACGCGCCGGACGTGTCGGCGAATTTTCCAAATGCTTGCGGTCGCTATGTCGATAAGTGATTAGCGAGACATCGCTTTTTGAGTCTCGTTTCACAGGGTAACTCCATAGCCACGCGCGTTCCGGTGAATCTACGGTGTGCAGAACTCCTGCGTGCGCGAATTCATCTTAGCCCCGCAGCACAGGGGTTTTTGCAACGCGGTGAAAGTTTCCACTGTTGCAAGACATCGGCAGGTAGAACTACGGAACGAAGAATAGCGCAGGCGGTGCAAACCTTCCGATCGAAGATCGACTGTGGCGTGACCGGTTGAGTGAATATGACTGGCAACAAAAAAGCCCGGCGCGATGCCGGGCTGTTTGACGCGTGCGATGTTCGATCGGATCGGCCGACCGATTGGTTCGCCGTTACCTGGCTCGTTACTTGGCGAGCTTGGCGATCTGCGCGGTGAGGCGCGAGACTTTGCGGCTGGCGTTGTTCTTGTGAATGATGTTGCGCTGGGCGGCGCGCATCAAGGCGGGCTCGGCATTCGCCAGCGCCTTCACGGCAGCGGCGCGGTCGCCGGTCGCGATGGCTTCTTCGACGTTACGCACGGCACCGCGCATCTGGGTGCGGCGCGACTTGTTGACGGCGGTGCGGCGGGCGATCTTGCGCGTCGCTTTCTTGGCGGAAGTGGTATTGGCCATGGTCTCAATATCCTTTGCGGGTACCGGTCGCGTCTTGGTCGGGTAGCGCCGGCTTGCTTGACCGCGGAATCGACGCTCGGATTTAGGGTGTTCGGTTGCTGGGCTGTCCCCGGAACATGAGGCCGCAAAGAGCTCTAAGCCCAGGGAGCCTGCAACTGCTCAAAGAACAGCGGCGGCAGGATTGCGCCCGCCGCCAGTTGGCGCCCTTATAGAGAGGGTCTTCGGCACCGTCAACGCTTTCCAGGCTGGAAAAGCGGCCCCCGGGGCGCTCCAGGGGCGTCGTAACGCCCTGAAGAGGTTGAATTTCTGCCGTCTCCCGGCTATTGGCTGGCGGCGTTTTGTCGGCTCCTCCGATCGGACGACCATATAAGGTGAGGCATGATCCGCGGTTTTTTCCGACTGATTGGGCTGTTGCTGCTCGCTGGCGGGTTCATCTTCATGGTCTATGACGGCGCCCGCTGGGTGGCCGACCAGACCCTCAAATTCACCCGGTTCGGCCAGTTCTGGAACGACATCAATCAGGCCAGCCAATCGGCATTCCGCACCTGGGTCGAGGCCAAGGCGCCCTGGCTCTGGACCTCGGTGATCCGCCTGCTGCTGGATCAGCCGGTGTTCGCCGTCCTCGGCATTCTCGGCATCCTGCTGATGATCCTGTTCCGGCCGCGGAAACCGCTGATCGGCTATTCCCGGGATTGAGCTTCCCGCCGGGATTGATCCTCAATTCCCGGGATTGAGCGCTCGCGAGGCGAGCGGCGTAACAAGGCCGCTCTCGCCAGCGTAGATCCCTATATTCCCACCTGATCGCGAGCACGCCGCCTGAGCATCTGGCTCGGGCGACGGACGGCTCGTCTGCGGAGATCCAATCATGCTGTTCATGCGCAAGACCACCGCATTGCCGAGCGCAACTGAAGCGCTGCCTGGCCGTGCGCAAGCCATTCCGACCGCGACCACCCATTTCGTCAACGGCAGCAAGCTCAAGCCGCCTTATCCCGCTGGCCTCGAGCAGGCCGTGTTCGGGCTCGGCTGCTTCTGGGGCGCCGAGCGCAAGTTCTGGCAGCTCGGCGATGGCATCTACACGACCGCCGTCGGCTATGCCGGCGGCCATACGCCGAACCCGACCTATGAAGAGACCTGCTCGGGACGAACCGGTCACACCGAAGTGGTGCTGGTCGTGTTCGATCCGAACAAGCTGTCTTACGAGAAGCTCCTGCAGACGTTCTGGGAGAGCCACAACCCGACGCAGGGCATGCGTCAGGGCAACGATGTCGGCACGCAATATCGTAGCGCGATCTACACCTATTCCGATGCGCAGAAGAAGGCGGCCGACGAGTCGAAGGCGCTCTATCAGAAGGCGCTTGCTGCAAAAGGCCTCGGTGCCATCACCACCGAAATCGCGCCATCAGGCGAATTCTATTTCGCTGAGGACTACCATCAGCAATATCTGGCGAAGAATCCCGCCGGCTATTGCGGCTTAGGGGGCACCGGCGTGTCCTGCCCGATCGGCGTCGGCGTGAGCGCGTAGGTCCCACCAGAAGTTCGTCATGCCCGGGACAAGCCCGGGCATGACGGAGTGTGCGGCAGCTATCGCGCCCGCAAAGCACCCCGCCCCGCTCAACGCTTTATTAACCATAACCGGTGCATCACTTAAGCCGTCTCGTTTCGAGGGATTGGTCCGGTGCCGGTTGCACGCGCGTTTCGATGGTCGATCTTGGCAGCGTCCCTGGCAGCGTCCGCCGCGCTGACCCTTGGCGGCTGCATGCAGACCGCCGGCCCCGTCGCGGTGATGCAGCCGCGCGCCGATCTCGATTCCATGGCCTATGGCCAGCCCTACAGTGCGCCGCAGCCGGTTGTCGTCGCTGATGGCGGCGGCGCCATCGGCGCGCTGCGTAATTCCTTTGCCTCTTCGCCCGCACCGATGCCGGTCGGCTACGCCGCGCCGATGCGCTATGACGCTTCCTACCATCTCGACGCCGGCGACAAGCTCCGCGTCGTGGTCTACGGCCAGGAAGGTCTCACCAACAGCTATGCCATCGACGCCGGCGGATCCATCACCATGCCGCTGATCGGTGCAGTGCCGGCCCGCGGCCGCACCACGGCGGGCCTTGCCGGCGAGATCGCCGCGCGCCTGCGCAACGGTTACATCCGCGAGCCCTCGGTCGCGGTCGAGATCGAGGCCTATCGCCCGTTCTTCATTCTCGGCGAAGTCACGGCGCCCGGCCAATATCCTTACGTGCCGAACATGACGGTCGAGAGTGCGGTCGCAATCGCCGGCGGTTTCTCGCCCCGCGCCAAGCGCGACGTGGTCACCATCACGCACACCGAGAACGGCGGCTCCATGCGCGCCGTGGTGCCGCTCGGCACCCCCTTGAACCCCGGCGACACCGTGTTCGTCGGCGAGCGCTGGTTCTAGCTCACCGCCTGAAATCCAGCCGCCCGTCAGGAAAACATCCATCGATCCTGTTAGCGTCGATGACGCGTCCGACCCATGGCCGTGTGATCGCCGGCGTGGTCAGGTTGACATATTTTCCGACCAGCCGATCCGCGCCCTCGCGTGCGGCCTCGATCAGCCCGTGCCGGCGGCCATTGTCCCAGTCGAAGCGCAGATAGATACGGCTGCCCGTGATGCGCACTTCCGCGCGCCCTTGTTTCCACGTCTCCGCCGTGTCGCCGGCGATGGTCGGATCGGCGCCGCCGTTCCAGCGGCTCGCCCAGATGCCTTCGAGCGGATCGGATGGCGCTGCGATCGCTGCCCACGCCGGCGCATTGCCGTCCGCGGCACCGCCAGGCAGCGTGGCCGTCGCGGCATAAGCCATCACTTCGTAATCATCGGGTGAGGGGACATCCATGGTTCCGAACGGATTGCGGATGACGAGGTGCGTGATGGCTTGCGGCATGGCGATCTCCCGGCGTGAGTTGGCTCGATTGGCCAGCTCTATCGCCGGGCGGCAGGATGCAGCCACCCGATTCCTGCTTTGAGATGGCGCAACTCTCTCCTCTTGTCATTCCGGGGCGCGCGATAGCGCGAGCCCGGAATCCATCGCGCCACCATCGCTGACGCCCGATGGATTCCGGGTTCGACGCTGACGCGTCGCCCCGGAATGACAGACGAAAGAGACGCGCCCTATTTCAAATGCTTCGCGAAAAAGTCCATGCTGCGCGGCCAGGCGATGTCGGCGCTGGCCTTGTCGTAGCTCGCGCGCTCGTCGCAATGGAAGCCGTGCTGGGCGCCCGGATAGACGAACACCTCCACCTCCGGCCGCTTCGACTTGATGGTCTCGACGTCGGTCAGGGGGATGCCCGCATCCTTCTCGCCGAAATGCAGTTGCGTCGGCGCCTTCGGCGTCTCGTCGGCGAAGCGCACGACCGCGCCGCCGTAATAGCCGATCGCAGCCTTCAGTCCCGACAGCCGGGTCGCCGCGACAAAGGCGATGCTGCCCCCCAGGCAAAAGCCGATGATGCCCACCGGGCCCACGCTCTTCACCGCATCGATCGCGGCCTGGGTGTCGCGCAGCATCGCCGCCCAATCGGGGCTGGCGACGAACTTGCGGGCTTCGGCGATCTCATCGGGCGAATAGCCCGACTGGAAGCCCGGCGTGGTGCGGTCGAAGATCGACGGCGCGATCGCCACATAGCCTTCCCCGGCGAGGCGGTCGCAGACCGAGCGGATGTGGTGATTGACGCCAAAGATCTCCTGGATCACCACCACCGCGCCCTTCGGCGTACCACCGGGATCGGCGCGATAGGCGCCAAACTGGAAATTGTCGGAGGCCGTCAGCTTGATGTCGTGTCCCACGCGGGTTGTCCTTCTTGGTTGGTCGTCGATAGGGAAATTCGCTCGTTCCACAATCTCGTCATGCCCGGGCATAGCCGTCTGAAGGACGGCGTCGCTTCGCTCGCCTATGTCCCGGGCATCCACGTTCTTGGTGCCGCACGGAAGATCGTGGATGGCCGGGACAAGCCCGGCCATGACGAAGCCGAAACTTCAGCGTAAAGCTCCGCTCATCATGCGCCGTGGTCCGAGGCCGTGAGCGGCAACACCTACTCCCACATCCAGTTCTCGCCGTAATCCTCCTTCCACCCTGCCAGCCGTCCATGACGGAATTGCAGGAACAGGCGGTGGCGGTAGGGGATCAAGCCGCTGCCGCCGATGTTGCGCAGCGCGAGATAGATCTCGTTGCCGGGACGCCCGCGCACATATTGCAGCGGCTGCCCGAGGGCGCGGGCGGTTTGCTCGGCATCCATGCCGAAGGCGAGCGGCGTATTGTTCGACAAGGTCGTGACGAAGGGCTGGCGCGGCGGCACAGTGCCGAAGGGTTCGGCGTGCGCTGCCGACAACAGGGCCGCTGTTGCGCCCGCCGCGAAGATCGCTCGCATCATGGTCTTGCGTCCCTGATTGTCCGGCCTATGCCGGCAAGTTCTTCAGGAAAGGCTCGACCGCGTCAACAAAAGCCTTGGGCTGATCGATGTTGACGGCGTGGCCGGCCGCGGGGATCACGACCTTTTGTGCGCCGGGGATTTTTGCCGCCATGTAATCGGACGCGGCGAGGAACGGCGTGTCGTCGGCGCCGACCACGATCAGGCAGGGCACCCTGATGTCGGGCAGCAGCTCGATCACGCGCGCGTCGCGCTGGGTCAGCATGCCGCGCGCGGCGAGCGCCAATCCCCTGGCGTCGCGATGGCTTGCGGTGGCGCGCTCGCGGGTGGCCGATTTCAGCATGTCGAGACCTTCGCGATCGAGCTTGTCGGCGGTGCCGAGTGCCCGCGCATTCCAGGCATCGCGGGCGTCGTCCTTCTTGAAGCCGGGCCCCGTGTCGATGATCAGCAGCGCACGGGCGGCTTGCGGATAGTTGCGATAGAACGCGAGCGACATGTAGCCGCCGAGCGAGAGACCACCGATGATCGCGCGCTCAGCGCCGACAGCGTTGAGGATCGCCGCCATGTCGCCGACCGTCAGAGTTTCACTATAGGCGTTGGGATCATCGGGATAATCGGACTGGCCGTGGCCGCGCATGTCCCACAGCACGAGCATGTGGTCCCTCGCGAGCGCATCGACCTGCCCATGCCACATCGCCGACGTCGAGGAATAGCCGTGGGTGAGCAGCAGCGGCGGACCGTCGCCGTGAACTTCGTAGTAGATATTGACGCCGTCGCGATCGATCCTTGGCATTGCTTCCGCCCCTTTCTTTTTGTTCTAGCCGCAATCTCAGTGTTTCACTCTCCCCCTCCAGGGGAGGGTAAGGTTCGCGGTTGGCTGCATTCTACTTCGCCAAGTTACCTGGAAGAAACTGCCTGAAAGCGATGGCACGCATGTCTGACGCACGCGCTGTTGTGTCCAGTGGCTGCGTCGGCGCCGTTGGCGCGGCGCACAACGAGCAAGTGCAGAGGCGGTTTTTTCGACTCGTTCCAAATTGCATTTGCCACGGCACGCGAACCCGATCATTCTCGCCGCCAAGGCTGACGCCAGCCCGGTGGGCGTCCGCTATTCAAGTTGCCGTCGTAAGCGGCTTCATGCACCGGCAGGGGAAGACGCCTATGCCAACACTCACCATCAACGGGCGGAGTATGTCCGTGGATGCGGCGAACGACACGCCGCTCCTCTGGGCGATCCGCGAGCAATTGCAGATGACCGGCACCAAGTTCGGCTGCGGTGCCGGGCTGTGCGGGGCCTGCACCGTGCACGTCAACGGCGAAGCCGTGCGCTCGTGCCAGACCATGGTCGGCGACGTCGCCGGCAAGAAGATCACCACCATCGAAGGCCTTTCCGCCAAGGGCGATCATCCCTTGCAGAAGGCGTGGGTCGCCGAGCAGGTGCCGCAATGCGGGTACTGCCAGTCCGGGCAGATCATGCAGGCAGCTTCGCTGCTGTCGAAGAATCCCAATCCGACCAAGGAAGAAGTCGTGGCGCATATGGACGGCAACCTCTGCCGCTGCATGACCTATTCGCGGATCCAGAAGGCGATCATGCGAGCCGCATCCGAGATGCGCACCGCGTCCGCCTCCGGCAACGAACGGAGGCCAACATGAATAAGCACGTCAAGAACGTCACCCCCGCGACGACCGATCTCAGCCGCCGCTCCTTCCTCGTCGGCACCGCCGCAAGCGGCCTCGTGCTCGGCTATGCCGGCGTGCCCGGCATCGATTCCGCGTCGGCTGCGGCTCCCGCCAATTTCGAGCCGAGCGTCTGGTATGCGATCTCGCCGGATGGTCTCGTCACCGTGACCTGCGGCAAGGCCGACATGGGCCAGCACATCGCCTCCACCATGGCGCAGATCGTCTGCGAGGAGTTGGGCGCGAAATGGAGCGACATGCGCGTCGCGCTCGCCTCCAACGATCCGAAGTTCAACGATCCCGTGCTCGGCGCACAGATCACCGGCGGCAGCTGGTCGACCATGATGAACTTCGAGGCGATGAGCCGGGCGGGTGCGGCCGGTCGCATTGCGTTGACGGAGGCCGCCGCTGCAGCCATGGGGCTGCCGCCCTACTTCAAGGACCAGCTGGTGGTGCGCGATTCCATCGTCTCGCATCCGAAGTCGAGGAAGCAGATGTCGTTTGCCGACATCGTCAAGAGCGGCAAGGCGACCAAGACCTTCACGCCGGACGAGCTGAAGGCGATCAAGCTGAAGACGCCGGACCAATACACCATGATCGGCGTGTCGGTGCCGCAGCTCGACATCCCCTCCAAGACCAATGGCACGGCCAAGTACGGCATCGACGTGATGCTGCCGGGCATGGCCTACGGCAAGGTGGTGACCCCGCCGGTACGCTTCGGCGCGACGGTGAAGTCGGTCGACGACAGCGATGCCAAGAAGGTGCCCGGCTTCATGAAAGCCGTCATCCTCGACGACAAGACCGGAACCACCTCCGGCTGGGTCGTCGCAGTGGCGAGCACCTACGCCAACGCGCGCAAGGCGGCGGATGCGCTGAAGATCGCCTATGACGGCGGTCCGAACGCAAAACTGTCGAGCCAGTCGCTGCTGGACGAGGCCAAGCGGCTTCAGGGCCTGGAGGATTCCGGCCAGTTCTTCGTCAAGGACGGCGATCCGAACGCGGCCTTCGGTTCGGCGGCCAAGGTGGTGGAGGCGGAGTACACCACCAGCATCAACATCCATGCGCCGCTGGAGCCGATGAACGCCACTGCGGAGTTCAAGGGCGACATCCTGCACATCTATTCCGGCAACCAGTTCGCGACACGCTCCGGCGCGATCGCTGCGGGTGCGGCCGGGATCGATCCGAAGTTCGTCGTCATGCATCAGCATTGGCTGGGCGGCGGCTTCGGCCGGCGTCTCGATGCCGACATGATGATTCCCGCGGTGCAGGCAGCGAAGGCGGTCGGCAAGCCGGTCAAGGTGATCTACTCGCGCGAGAACGACATGACGATGGATTTCTCGCGTCCGCTCACCTACCAGAAAGTGAAGGCCGGCGTGGACGGCGACGGCAAGCTCGTCGCGCTCAGCCACGACGTGGTCTCGGCCTGGCCGACCGCGCGCTGGGGAATCCCCGATTTCCTGACGCCCTCGGTCGACAAGAAGGGTCCGCTCGACAGCTTCACGGTCAACGGCGCCGACTTCTTCTACACCGTGCCCAACCATTATGTGCGGGCGATCAAGAACGAGCTCGCGCACAACGCCACGCCGTCCGGCCAGCTCCGCTCGGTGGCGCCGGGTTGGACCTTCTGGGCGGTCGAAAGCATGATCGACGAGATCGCGACTGCCACGGGCAAGGATCCCGCGCAGTTCCGCATCTCGCTGCTCGACGGCGCCGGCAAGAACGACGGCGGCGCGCAGCGGCTGCGCAACACACTGCTCGCCGCGATGGGACTGTCGGGCTACGGCACCAGGCCATTGCCGAAAGGCGAGGGCATGGGGGTTGCCTGCGTCTCGTCGCAGGAGCGCGCGACCGCAAGCTGGACGGCGTGCGTCGCCCATGTCGCGGTGGCGCCGTCGGGCGCGGTCACCGTGAAGAAGCTCACGGTCGCAACCGACGTCGGCACGCAGGTGCATCCCGACAATATCCGTGCCCAGGTCGAGGGCGCGGCGCTGTGGGGCCTGTCGCTGGCGATGTACGAGAAGGCGACGCTGAAGGACGGTGGCATCGAGCAGACCAATTTCGATAGTTACACGCCCTTGCGCATGAGCCAGATGCCCGAGGTCGCGGTTACCGTGATCGCCAATGGCGAGAAGGCCACCGGCGTCGGCGAGCCCGCGGTCACGGTGGTCGCCCCCGCCATCGGCAACGCCATCTTCAACGCCTCAGGCGCCCGTGTGCGGGCACTGCCGATCACGGCGGAAGCCGTGAAGGCGAGCATGAAGGCGTAGGGCCGAGCGTGATTGCAGGATGAGACGATCCGCCGAAGGCCAACCTCCGGCGGATTTGTTTGTGGTGATCCGTATCCCCACAAGCCGTCATGCCCGGGCTCGTCCCGGGCATCCACGTTCTTCGTGCTCCGGGGCCAAAGGCCGTGGATGGCCGGGACGAGCCCGGCATGACGGTGAGAATTCCTCTTATCCATCAATGGCTTCCTACTGTGCATGGGGTTGTTTTCGCGATTTTTGAGTTCTCCCTCCTGGAACCCACATCCGTAAAATTGCGCCCAATTCCGCAAAGTTCCATTGAGCACGCCTCTTAAGGGCCGGAGAACCTGATCCGGCTTAGGCTGACGCCAAATCCAATCCCGTGCTTTGGGGAAGTCATGAACGCCTCAGCCAAAACCGCCGCCAAACGCCGGCTTCTGCTCGCCTCCGACCGGAGCGACGAGAGCACCGAGCTCGCCAGCATCCTGAAGGCGGTCGGCGATGTCTCGACGGTGACGACGCAGGGGATTCCCGAGCAGCCCTCGCGCGATCTCTCCGGCCTCGTGGTCGATATCAACCTGCGCTCGCCCGAAAGCGTGCAGCGCGTGCGCAACAAGCTGCGCGGCGATGCCTATCGTTCGATGCCGCGGCTGTTCGTGCTCGCCGATGCCCTGCATCACGGCACCATGCAGGCCTGGGCGCTGGGCGCCACCGACACGATCTCGCGGCCGCTCCAGGCGGACGCCATCCTTCAGCGCATCCGCGCAGCCTTCCCGGACACCGCCGCCTATGACGCGACCGACCGCGGCAAGACGCTCAACCGCGGCGTCGAGGCGGCGCACGCGGTGCTGGCGAAGATGTTCGAGAAGCTGCCGCTCGGCGTGCCCCTGACCTTCGACGACGTGATCGCCGCCGAGAGCAAGATCCTGAAGGCGATCAAGCATTCCTCGCTGCGCGAATGGCTCACCACGGTGGGCTGCCACCATGTCGGCAGCTACCGGCACTGCCTGTTCGTCACCGGCTTCGCCGTCTCCTTCGCGCAGCACCTCGGCATGCGCGAGGACGACCAGCGCCGCCTGACCCGCGCCGCGCTGCTGCACGATGTCGGCAAGGCCTTCGTTCCCTCCGCGCTGCTCGACAAGCCCGGCAAGCTCTCCGACGATGAGATGGCCGAGGTCCGCCAGCATCCGCGCCGCGGCTATGACGCGCTCGCAGCCCAAGGCGGGTTCCCGCCGGAGATGCTCGACGTCGTGCTGCATCACCACGAATTCCTCGACGGCTCAGGTTATCCGAACGGCCTGTCGTCGAACCAGATCAGCGACATCGTCCGTCTGACGACGATCGTCGACATCTACGCCGCGCTGGTCGAGAAACGCGCCTACCGCATGCCCTTCACGCATTCCCGTGCGTTCGGGATGATGGAAGGCATGGGCGGCAAGCTCGATCAGCAGCTGCTGCAGGCGTTCAGGCCCGTGGCGCTGGGGGCGTTTTAGGCGAGATGCCGTAGGGTGGGTTAGCCGAAGGCGTAACCCACCTCTTTGGTATCCGCAGAGACAGAAGTGGTGGGTTACGCTTCGCTAACCCACCCTACGGCACCGTCCTCACCCCACCATCTTCCGCAGTTCCGCCTTCGCCACCTTCTCCAGTGTCGAGCGCGGCATGTCGTCGACGAACCTGATCTCGCGCGGCAGCTTGAAGTCGGCGAGGCCTTTGCGGCAGGCTTCCATCACGCGCTCGTGCAGATCAGCCGCAGCACCGGCGACACCGCCTTGCGGGATGATGAAGACCACAGGCACTTCGTCCAGCATCGGATGCGACTTGGCCACGACAGCCGCCTCGCGCACGCCCGGCACCTGCGCGATCACCTGCTCGATCTCGGAGGCCGCGACGTTCTCGCCGCCGACCTTCAGCATGTCCTTGGCGCGGTCTCCGAACTTGATGAAGCCGTTTTCCAGTCGCTCGACGCGGTCGCCGGTGAGGAAGAAGCCGTGCGCGTCAAAACTCTCGCGCGTCGCATTCTCGTTGTGCAGATATTCGGCGAACAGCGACAGGCCGGGGATGCCCTTGATCGCGAGATTGCCGGTGTCGCCGACCTCGGTCGGCCGGCCGTCGTCGCCGGTGATGCGGATTTCATATTCCGGCGCGGCGCGGCCGATCGACATGGGTATGTTGGGCTGGTCGACTTCACCGACGATGCCGTGGGTGATGGTCTCGGTCATGCCCCACCAGCCGATCATCTTGACGCCGAAGGCGGCAAAGGCCGGCGGCTCGTTGATCGCGGTGCCCCACAGGCGGAATTTATGGTCTTTCGGGATCTCCTGCTCGAGCAGTGCCTTCATGCAGAACGGGATCGTCGAGGTCCAGGTCGAGCCATGCTCGCGCGCGACGCCCCAGAACCGGCTCGCGGAGAAGCGCGGCTGGATCACGCAGGTGGCGCCGACCCACAGCGTCGCCAGCATGGAGTAGGCGAGGGCATTGGTGTGGAACAGCGGCAGATAGGTCTGGTGCACGTCGCTGGCGTGCAGGTCCTCGTGCGCGGCGTTGATCTTCGCGCCCCACAGCGCGTTGGCGTGGGTCCACAGCACCGCCTTGGGGCGCGAGGTCGTGCCCGAGGTGTACTGCACGCTGCACGGCGCCAGCGGATCGGCTGCGCGCCTGGGGCGGTCGGCGCTGTCGGCGAACAGGGATTCAAAACTGTCGCCCCGCGAGACGCCTAGCGCCGGCGCCGCCCCCGCATCGTGCGAGGTCACCACCATCCAGCTTATGTTGCGGCAATTCTGCGCGACGATCTCCGCATAGGCCGGCTGCGTGATCGCGGCGACCGCGCCGCAATGATCGGCGAAATACGCGATCTCGGCCGGCGCCGAGCGCGTGTTGGTGGTGACCGCGATGGCCCCTAGCTCGACACAGGCAAACCAGGCCAGCAGCGCCTCGATGCAATTGTCGAGATGAATGAGCACATATTCGCCCGGCTTCACGCCGCGCCGTGCCAGCCCTGCCGCGAGCGCGCCGACCCGCTCGTGAAATTCGCCATAGCTCCAGCGCCGCGCCGGCGCATCGAACGGCGCCCAGATCAGGAACGGATGATCACGCCGGACCTCGGCACGCATCCTCAAGAGCCAGGGCACGTCGAGCCCGTCGAATGGGCCGACGATTCCGGCTGGAGTCTGTTGAAGCGACATGATTCCTCCCGTGCAGCCTGCATCTTGATGGCGGCTGCCTTTTGATGATTGCGTCTTCCTGCCACCGGACGGCGCGGCGAGAAGATCCGCGGGGACGCGGAAATGCACGCTCTCTCCCCGTCATTGCGAGCGCAGCGAAGCAATCCAGTCCGTCTCCGCGGGGGCAGTCTGGATTGCCTCGTCGCAAGAGGTCCTCGCAATGACGGTGTTTGGGGCGGGCAGCGAGCCCACCCTCTCTCAATCCTCGTACGACGAAATCTCGATCAGGCTGCCGTCCGGATCCCGGCAATAGACCGAGCGCAGCGTGCCGCGCGCGCCCTGCTTGGGAACCGGGCCTTCCTCGATCGCGACACCGTGTGCCTGCAAATGCGCCACCACCTCATTGGGCGTGGCGGAGGTGAGGAAGCAGAGATCCTCGCTTCCGGCGGTCTGATGGTCCGCGGTGAACCACTCCACCTTGTCGGCATCGCGCGGCCGGACGTTGATCTTCTGGTTACCAAAGACCAGCGAAGTCCGCGGCGCTTTGCCGCCGCCGGGGTCGAACACCTTGACTTCCATGCCGAGAATCTTGCCGTACCACTCCGCGGTGGCCGCGACGTCGGCGACGTTGATCACGAGATGATCGAGGGCTTCGACCTTGACGACCATGCCTTATCCTTTCGTCGCGATGCGCCCCGCCCACTTTGCGCCTGCGGCAAGCTTTGTTACAACCTCGCGGACGCCGGCTTCAAGCTATCTGGCTTCAAGAACAACACGTTGGGAGAACCCTTGAGATGATCACTCGCCGTACCGCGCTGGGCCTGCTCGCCGCCAGTCCGCTTGCAGCCACCCCGCTGTCGAAGGCCCTTGCCGCCGATTATCCGGCCCGCCCGGTGAAATGGGTGGTCGGCTATCCGCCGGGCGGGGCCACCGACATCCTGGCGCGGCTGATCGGCCAGCGCCTGTCGGAAAAGCTCGGCCAGCAATTCGTGATCGAGAACAAGCCGGGTGCCGGCAACAATATCGCCACCGAATCGGTCGTCAATGCCGAGCCCGACGGCTACACGCTGCAGCTGGTCAATCCGGCCAACTACATCAACGCCTCGCTCTACACCAATCTGAAGTTCAACTTCGTGCGCGACATCGCGCCGGTCGCCTCGTTCCAGCGCGTGCCGAACGTGATGACCGTCAACAAGGACGTGCCGGCCAAGAACGTCGCCGAGTTCATCGAATACGTGAAGGCCAATCCCGGCAAGGTCAACATGGCCTCGTCCGGCAACGGCACCTCGGTGCATCTGTCCGGCGAGATGTTCATGGCGATGACCGGCTGCAAGATGCAGCACGTGCCCTATCGCGGCGCGGCGCCCGCGATCACCGACATGCTCGCCGGCCAGGTGCAGGTGATCTTCGACAACATGCCCTCGATCATCCAGCACATCCGCTCCGGCTCGCTCCGCGCCATCGGCGTCACCACCACGGAACGCTCGCCGCAGCTGCCTGACGTGCAGCCGATCGCCGACACCGTCAAGGGCTATGAGGCCAGCGCACTGTTCGGCATGGGCGCGCCGAAGAACACGCCGAAGGAAATCATCGCCAAGCTCAACGCCGAGGTCAACGCGGTGATCAAGGAGCCCGACATGGCCAAGCGTCTGGTCGAGCTCGGCGGCGAGCCCCGGGCGCAGACGCCCGAGGCGTTCGGCGAGGAGATCAAGGCCGAGACCGAGAAGTGGAAGAAGGTCGTCGAGTTCGCCGGCCTGAAGGTCGAGTAGCGGTCTTGTGATCGTGAGGATAGGAGCCCTGCCGTCCGGCAGGGCTTTTTTCTTGCGTGCTTTGTTTCGTTGATCTGGAATAAAACGGCGCTGCGAAACCTGATAAGGGATGGCGCCGTATCTCGGGCCAGCTAGAGAGGAGTTGGATCATGCGCAAGACGCAATTGGTGCTGCTGACGTTCAGTGCGGCGGTCCTGGCCGGCTTCGCCACCGTCACGCCCGCGGCCGCGCGCGACTATCCATGGTGCGCCCAGGGCGGCGAATTTGATTATCCCGGCGAATGCACCTACAGCACCTATGAACAATGCCAGGCCAGCGTGTCCGGCCGGCTGCTGTATTGCGATCGCAATCCGCGTTTCGCCTACGGCCAAGGGCTGCCGGCGCAACCGCGGCCGCCGCGGCGCGTGCGGCCTGTTGCTCCGTATTGAGGATCGACTGACTTCGTAGCCGGATGTCGCTCCGTCCGGCTTACGGCTCGCGCCGCTATCGTTTCGCTTCCGCCTGCTCCGTCGCGTTGCACGAGATCAGCATCGTGTACGGCCGCGCGTTTCCGGCGATGTCGGTGGTCTTGAGTTCACCCTTCGGCTCGGCGGTCTGGTAAGGCACCACGGAATTGTCGAGGAAGTCGCGCAGCGCACCCGTCTTGATGGCGAAGTTGATATTCTCCGGAATGTTGCCGGTCGCGGCGGCGATGCGCAACGCCGGGATCTTTGCGGTGACCACGCCCACGATCTGACCGGTGGTGTCGAACAGCGGGCCGCCGCTATTGCCGGGCTGCACCGGCGCGCTGATCTGCAGAAAGCGCGTATCGTTGCGCATGCCGCTGAGCGAGCTCGCGATGCCGGTCGTCACGGTGAAGTCCGACGAGAGCAAGCCATGGAACGGAAAGCCGATGACGATGACGGAATCGCCGGAGCGGATCGAGCGGTCGCGAATCCGCGCAAAGTCCTTGAATGTCGTCGTCGATGGCGCCTGCAGGAGAGCGAGGTCGTTGCTTGCGTCGCTCGACACGACGCGCAGCACCATCGAGACCTCACCGGTGAGATTGCCCTTGATGTCGCCAACGCAGCCGTCGATCACATGGTGATTGGTGACGATGTGACCGTTCGCGCTCACCACGAAGCCGGTGCCGGTCTTGGCCCTGGCAACTTTACTGCCCGCCGGCGGTGATGGCTGCTTCTCCGCCGTGGCGGCCGGTTTGGCCGCCCCCTTGGTGAAGTCGCCGGCCTTGTCGAGCCCGTCGGCTTTCACCTTGCTCACGCAATTCGCCAATGCCGCGATCACCGGCCCGGTCGATGTCAGATCGAAATTCAGCACGGTGCGGCCGCTGGTTGCGACCATCAGGCTTGCCTTCTGAAATGTACGCACCACGTTGGCGGGCATGACCGCCGTGAGCATGTTCGGCTGATTGGCCGTGGCGAACAGCCTCGCCTGCTCCTGTCCGTCGAAGATGACGTCGATCGCGGCGTTCTCACCTTGCTTGAAGCGGTAGCTGGGACTCGCAAAGGCGAGCGACCAGGTGCCGACAGCGTTGTAGCCGACCACCAGGATAACGCCGTTGAGGTAAGGCGTCGTCGCGGCGCAATGGGAGAAGGCGCCGGTCTGGTCGTTGCTGAAGGCGCCGCCGATCCAATTGCCGACATTGACGCTGCCGAACGGGCCCGCCGCATTCGCGGCTCCGGCGATACCAATTTGCAATAAAGATCCGAGAATTAATGACTTAAGCCACATACCAGCCCCCGGGACGCTTTTGGACCGCATCTTATCTACGGGAGTAGGGGATGCGCAACCGGCAGTTGTCTGGGCCGGCGGTATCCTCTTGCAGCAACTTTCGAGCTTGCGTTTGCTTTGCGATGCCATATACTTTGCATCACAAAGTAACGGGACGAGCAATCCCGGAGACACGGGCGAAGCGAGGTTCTGCCGTTGCCAATGCGCGATCTCGACAAGGCACTGGCCGACATCGTGGCGATTCGCAGCCAGATTGCGGCTGGTACGGCGTTCCGCGGCTATGGCCCGGCAACGATGGCAGCGACCGGCGCTGTCGCGCTACTCACCGCGATCCTGCAATTCTGGCTGCTGGGCGATCCCACCGGCGAGCCGCTCGGCTTTTTCCTCGGCTGGTTCATAGCCGCCGCGCTGTCCGGCCTGATCATCGGGATCGAGATGCGTGCGCGTTCGCACCGCCATCATTCGGGTCTGGCCGACGCGATGATCCACCAGGCGGTCGAGCAGTTCCTGCCGGCAGGCGTTGCCGGCGTGCTGCTCGCGGTGGTGATGTGGAAGTTCGCGGGCGAGACGCTTTGGCTGCTCCCGGGTCTGTGGCAGATCCTGGTATCGCTCGGCATTTTCGCTTCCGTCCGCTCGCTGCCGCGCACCGTCGCGCTCGCCGGTGCCTGGTATTTCGTGTCCGGCTTCGCCGTGGTGGTGCTCGCGAGCCAGACGCACACGTTGTCGCCATGGACCATGGGCCTGCCCTTCGTGATCGGGCAGTCGGTGATGGCGGGCATTCTCTATGTCGCATCCGGAGACCATGATGTCGAAGACTGACAGCGCGCCCTTCTCCTATGAAGGGCTCGACCGCGTGATCCACGAGAAGGCGAGGCTCGGGCTTCTGAGCTCGTTGATGGCGCATCCCAAGGGGCTGGCATTCGCCGACCTTAAACAGCTCTGCGGCCTCACCGACGGCAATCTCAGCCGGCATCTCGGCGTTCTGCAGGAGGCCGGCCTCGTCGAGGTGACCAAGGGCTACGAGGGCAACCGCCCGCACACCACCTGCCGCCTCACCAAGACCGGGCGCCGCCGTTTCCTCGACTATCTCGCCGTGCTCGAGCGCCTGGTGCGCGACGCTGCGAAAGCCGCCGGCCGCGAGGCGCCGCCGCTCGGCCGCCTCGGTATCGTCTCGACCTGATCTTCCCCCCTTTTTTGACCGGAGACTTTGCAATGCAAAGTGACCTTGCGTCCCGCAACGAGAAGCTTCATGTCGGCATCATCATGGATGGCAACGGACGATGGGCGACGCGGCGCGGCCTGTCGCGCGTGCGCGGCCACGAGGCCGGCGTCGAGACCATCCGCCGCATCGTCGAGGCCGCGCCAAAACAGGGCATCGGCACCCTGACGCTCTATGCCTTCTCCACCGACAATTGGCGGAGACCAAAGGCCGAGGTCGCGGCGCTGATGACATTGCTGCGCTTCTATCTCGCCCACGAGGTGCAGAGCCTGGTCAAGAACGGCGTGCGCCTCACCGTGATCGGCCGCCGCGACCGGTTGCCTGGCGGCATCGCCAACGCGATCACGCGCGCCGAAGAGACGACCGCTGAAGGCTCGACGCTGCACCTGCGTATCGCCGTCGACTATTCCGCGCGCGACGCCATCCTCAATGCCGCGGCGAAGGCGGCCGCGCTGACGAGCCTTACCCGCGAAGCCTTCTCGCAGCTCGTCACCGGCGAAGCCGGCTTGCGCGACGTCGATCTCATCATCCGCACCTCGGGCGAGAAGCGGCTGTCGGACTTCCTGCTCTGGGAAGGCGCCTATGCCGAGCTGCACTTCACCGAGCGGATGTGGCCCGAATTCGACGCGAGCGATCTCGCCGCCGCCTTGGCCTCCTTCCACGGCCGCGAGCGCCGCTTCGGCGGCCTTCAGGCGATCGTGCCCGAGGAAGTGCCTTCGCTCTCCCGTGTGTGACGCGCGGCACATGAAAACGAGCTGTTCGTTTTCATCCGCATGATTGGCAGCTCCGTCCAAGCGGACGGCGCGCGGCCTCGGCTAGGTCTGCAAGTCCCAGCAACCTGCCGAAAGCATCACGCATGTCACAGCTGTTTCCGGGAGCCGTCGTCGAGCCGGTCGAACTGGCCGAAACGAAGGGCATGGTCTGCATCAGGACCGCCAGCGAATCCGATGTCGAGAGCCTCTCGGTCTATTTCACCGGCCTTTCCACGACATCGCGTAGCAAGCGCTTCATGGGCGCGCGAACCGATCTCTCCGTGGTCGCGGCCGAATGCGTCGCCAAGAGCGGTGGCCGCGACCACTTCACCTTGCTCGCCGAGCTCAGGGAGGAGGGACGGGGCAGGATCATCGGCGAAACGCTATACGCGTACGATGCGATGGCTCGGCATGGCGAATTTGCCATCTCCGTTGCCGATGCCTTCCAGCGCATGGGGCTCGGCTTTCAGATGATGACGGCGATGGAGACGCGCGCGGTCGATCTCGGCCACGAGATGATCGCCGCCGAGACGGCCCGGACGAATGCCGAGATGCGCGGCCTGGCGAAGAAAGCAGGTTTCAGGGATACCGGACTGGGAGATTGGCAGTCGGTCCACCTCGCGAAGCGCTTGTCGCGTTAGCGAGCGCGAAAATCCACCATCTCATGAGGACGCGCGGCGCGCGCCAGCGGACGACTCAGTCGCTGGCGGATTTTCCCAGGATTCTCCGGTTAGCCAGGGTCTTGGCAAGTTGCTCGGTGTAGATCATCCGCGCCCATCGATGCAAATGCGCCGGATAACGCGCATACAGGATGTCCAGCATGACGTCTGGGGTATCCAGGAATTGCGACTGATCGAGGCCAAGTCGAGCCGCAATCCTCTTGCCTGCCTCGGTGTGGAAGCTCTGCGGGTCGCCCTGAGCATTGACGGAATTGACCGGCGAGATCACGAGATAGACCTTTGACCGGTCAAGCTTCGAAAGCGTTACGGACAGGGAGTTGAGCGCCTTCTCGAATTCCGCGTTCATCACGAACGGTTTTGAGGCGGGGAGCGGCTTGAGAAGAACGTGGCCGGGCAGCGTGGCCCTGAAAGCCTCCAGCGAAGGAATATCAAGCATTCGGTTGGGGTCGATGGCGCTACCGTGCTCGCTCCATATGGTCGAAATGAACTGATCCTTGCCGCCGTAGTAAATCGCATAGGCGCCAGGAAGCGGGGTGTACACGGCTCGCTCCATCAGCAGTCGGATGTATTCGAGACCGCCGGCCGGAAACGTCAGGCCGGAAGGAACTTCAAAACGGTCGGTCCTGATGAAGGTCGGCCACTCATTCCATCTTGGATCGCGCTCGAACTGGATCGGATTGAACACCAGAACGAGTTTCTTGGGCTGGCGTCCGCGGGCGATCATCTTGTCGAGCATGGCGGCGTAGCCATCCGGGCCAACATAGCCGATGGTGCAGAACGCCTCGACGTCGGATCCCGGAAACGCGTGCAACAAGGTCGGGACGTGAATCCCAAACAGGCAAGAGCTGTCGCCGAGAAAGGCGAGATCGGATGCAGGCAGCCGCTCGGAACGCCTGATCTGCTCGAGGACGATGTAGGTCTCGATTCCGCGAGACCATTGGTGGTTGCTCTGCTGATGGATGAAATTCGCGATTCCGAGGATGAGAGCCGTCAATACGGCGACCGGAACGAACTTGCGCGCGACAAGCTGAAGCGCATTGGTCAGCGGCGACTTTATGATCGCCTGGAGCGTGCGTTTCAGCATGGCCTAGAACTGAAAATAGATGAAGGTTGCGTTGACGTGCCCGGACGCCGCGATCGTCACAGCCGCCAGGGCCGCAAACAGCGGATACCTCATCCACGCAGGTCGGCGGATCAGGAAGTAGTCCCCGTGCGACTGCAATTGCCATTCCAGCAGCATCAGCGGGGCCGACAGCGATAGAATTGCGAGCGCGACGGCACTGTGCACCGGGGCCCATTCCCAGTTCTTGAGCGCACTGAGCATGCCCACCAGCAAATTCCAATTTGCTGCTCGAAAGAGGAACCAGCCGACGAACACGACCAGCATGGTGACGGCCCAGCCGGCGCCGCGGGCGATCTTCGAAGGGGGCTCGTCTCCGCCGGGCAATTTACGCCACATCGCAAGCACGGTGCCATGAAGCAGTCCCCAAAGAACGAATGTCCACGACGCGCCGTGCCAGAGGCCTCCCAAGGCCATGGTCAGCATCAAATTCCGGTTCGTGATGGTCTCGCCGCGACGGTTTCCACCGAGCGAGATGTACAAGTAGTCCCGTAGCCATGTGCTGAGGCTGATGTGCCAGCGTCGCCAGAATTCGCTGATCGATACCGACCAGTAGGGGTAACGGAAATTCCACGTCAGCTCGAAGCCGAACAGAAGCGCGACGCCTTTTGCGATCAGGCTGTATCCGTTGAAATCGGCGTAGATCTGGATGCCGAAGGCGATCGTGGCGAGCACGACCGACCAGCCGAAGGGTTGATCCGGAATGAAGAGCGTGTCGACGATCACCGCCAGGCTGTCCGCCACCACGACCTTCATGGCGTAGCCGTAGATCAGGAGCCAGAGTGCGCGGTCGGCATGATCAGCCGTGAATTGTCGCGGCTTCGAAAATTGATCCAGGAGATTGCTGGCTCTCTCGATCGGTCCCGCCACGAGTTGTGGGAAGAACGCCTTGAAGGCGAGAAACTTGACGAGGTCTCTCTCCGCAACATGCTTGCCGCGATAAACGTCCACCACATAGGCGATGCCCTGGAAGGTGATGAAGGAAATGCCCAGCGGCAGGATGATGCGCAACGTCGGCAGGTTCGGATTGAGACCCGCGCGTTGTGCAATCGTCATGAACGAATCGACGAAGAAGCTGAAGTACTTGAATATCGCGAGAACGATGATCGCCACTGCGACCGCGGAAAAGAGCAGAAGCTTTCGGGTGTGCTCGTGATGGGTCGCGGCGATCAGAATCGCCGCGGCATAGTTGACGACGGAAATTCCGACCAGCAGAGGCAGAAAACGCCAGTCCCACCAGCCATAAAAGACGTAGCTTGCCGCCAGGATGATGACATTCTGGACCGCGAGCCTGGAGGTGGCGTGGTAGAGCAGGAAGGTCGCGGGCACCAGACCGAGGAACGCCACGGAGACAAAAGACATTGCAAGAATAGGTCACATTATTGGGTCGCGACGCCGCTCGTCGTTCTACTCAGTCTGGATGACGATGCGAGCGGGGTTGCAACCGGGATTGCGAAGATAAACCACAGTCCCAGCGAGGCGGTGACTGAGGCCGCTTCACTGGCAGTGGCATCCAACAACAACTTTGAGATGAAATCAGCCGCTATCCACCCGCTCCCGCTTGCGGGCGGCGACGTCCTTGGCCGAGGACCCGACCACGTGCGCTTGGCGCGCCGGCGTCACGGACTTCACCTCCGCGGTGCTGGACCTCTTGATCCAATTCTGGTGTCTTGACGATCCATCAACGCGGATGTCCGCATGACCTCCTTCAAGACCATTCGTGCCCGCGCTGAGAAGCGCAAGGGCGGGCCCAAGGCGCTGGAGAAATTGATGCCGGCAAAGCCGGACCTCAAGCGGCTGGCCAAGCTCGGCGACGACCGCGTCCTCGCCGAAATGACCAGGCGCGTGTTTTGCGCCGGCTTTGCCTGGAGCGTGATCGAGACGAAATGGGACGGCTTCGAAGACGCCTTCCTGCATTTCCAGCCGGCCAAGCTCACCTTCCAGCCCGAGGATTATTGGGAAGGCCTGCTGCGCGATGCGCGTATCGTGCGCAACGGTGCCAAGATCATGTCGGTGCGCGACAACGCCGCCTTCGTGCAGGAGATCGCGAAGGGGCATGGCAGCTTCGGCAAATTTCTGGCGAAGTGGCCCTCGTCCGACGAGATCGGCCTGCTCGGTCTCATGACCAGGCGCGGCAGCCGGCTCGGCGGCAATACCGGGCAGATGCTGCTGCGCTTCGTCGGGTGGGATGGCTTTGTGACGTCCGGGGACGTGGTAGCTTGCCTGCGCGATGCCGGTCTCGACATTGCCGAAGAGGTCAAGTCGAAGGGCGATCTCGCCAAGGTGCAGGCGCAGTTCAATGCCTGGGCCGAGGAGACCGGTCTGCCCTACACATATCTGTCACGCATCTGCGCGCTCTCGGTCGGTGAAAGCCGCAGCGCGTAGCAGGTCCCCGAAGCCAGGAAAGAAAAATGGCCAAAGCCTATTGGGTTGCCACCTACCGCGCGATCAAGAATCCCGATGCGATGGCGGCTTACGCCAAACTGTCGCGTCCGGCGATCGAAGCGGCGGGCGGCCGCGTGCTCGCACGCGGGATGCCGGCCGCGGCCTTCGAACTCGGCCAAATGGAGCGCGTGGTTCTCATCGAGTTCGACAGCGTCGAGCGCGCCAAGGCGGCGTATGCAAGCCCGGCCTACCAGGCAGCTCACGATCTGCTCGGAGACGGTGCGGACCGCGACATCCGGATCGTCGAAGCCGTCGATTAGACCCGCCCGCGGATAAATCGTGTGTATCCTGTGGCGATCTCGTGCCGCGAGCGCGGCAGATGCAACGCGCGATCACGAAATACATTTTTGGGGAACATTTGTGCGCAGCACCTGTTCGGAGTCGAGCCAGGCGGACAAAGGCGTAGGGAACGCGTGCTCCCGCCCGGGGCCAACGAAACCGTATACAGAAACGGAGCAGCTCATGAAGCTCACATCCGAACAGGTGAAGCAGACCGTCAACCAACTCGGCGCTCAGGTGCTGCCCGACGAACATCCGGCCATGCCGCAGCTCAACAGCATGTTCGGCGATCATACCTTCTTCGTCGACGAGATGGGCCTCAAGGTCCTCGAGCCCACACCATCGCTCGGTCCCGATCGCCAGAGCGGCGAAGTCGTCAGCCTCGCCGATTGGGGTGATTCCGACCTGACGCGCCTGATGGCGCACGAGCCCGAGCCGACCGGCGTGATCGTCGTGTTCGAGCACGTGAGACATTGATTGCCCCCGAGCGGGTCGAGCTTTATCGGTGGCGGGGTTGAAAATCCCGTCACCGTCGGCCGCGCGCCGCTCTCCGAGGCGGCTCCAGCGATCGCAGTTTCATGCATCGATCGGGATCTCGATCGCGATCTGAGTCCCTGGACCCCTCTTGCTTTCGAGGCGCAGGCGCCCGTTCAGGGACGAGGCCACCAAATTGAATGCGATGTGCAGCCCGAGGCCGGCATGTCCGCTCTCGCGGCCGGTCGTGACGAACGGATCGAAGATCTGCGCCTGCAATTCCTCGGGTATCCCAACGCCGTCGTCGGTGCAGACCAGCCGGACCCGTTTCGCGTCCGGCTGGCTGACTGTGAGCGCGAATCTGCCGCCTCTCTTGTCCGGGTACGCATGCCCCGCGGTATTGAGGGCGAGATTGCTGATCACCTGCGCGAGTGCGCCCGGGTAGCTGTTGAGCTTGATGCCTGCCGGGCATTGGACGTCAACCGTCAGAGCATGGTGCGATAGCAGCGGCCCAAGCTTGGACATCAGCTCAGCCAGCCAATCCTTAAGCTCGAAGGCGCGCCGGTCCTCATCGGCCTGGTGGACTGCGACCTGCCTGAAGCTGTGCACCATCTCGGATGCGCGGTGCAGGTTATCGAAGGTCAGGTCGAGCCCCTGTTTGAGCCTGTCAATTCCCTTGGTCAGATCGGATCGCCGGACCGACGCTCCGCCCAATGCATCGGCGATTGTCTGTAGATCCGTCTGCATGGCTGTCGAGGTCGTCAGGGCGAGGCCAAGCGGAGTGCTGACCTCGTGAGCGACACCGGCCACCAATCGACCGAGCGAGGCGAGCTTTTCCGCCTGCACCAGATGCTCCTGGGTCGCGCGCAGATCGCGCAGCGATTTCTCCGAACGCTCCTTTTCCCGCTGCAGCGCCTCCGACGTTCGGAATTGCTTTCGCGCCCGGTATTCGCGCGCGGCCACCGCGTAGAGCGATAATGCGTAGGCGTTGCCGACGAGAGAGTGATTGATGAATCGCAGGCCCATCGGCATCGTCGGTGCGAACGTCTCGGCGACCAGCAGCGCCAGCCACGACAGCAGGCAGAAAATCGCCAGCGAGCCGATCCGTAATGGCAGCATGGTGGAGACGAACAGAATGATCATCATCATGCCGGGGGCGGCAAAGGTGAAGCCCGACGGCAGGACGAGATAGATGCTCGGCAGGATGCAGCCGGGAATGACGCAATAGACGAGGAAAATCGTCTCTGCCCATGGCTTCATCAAGCGCCGTGACAGTAACGCGGTCAGCGGGAGCAGCACGAACAGTGCGGTGCCGCCACGGATGGCAAGCGTGGTCGGAACGACTTCGGGATAGAGCACCCAATCCCAGAGGGTGTAGCCGGCATAGGTGGCGGCGCCGAGCAGCATCGCGATCTGCGTCCACCCGAGACTGCCTCGGACGTATTGGTCGACAAACCGGCGCTCCTCGATGCGGTCTTCGAAGCGCAATCCGAGGCGTATCAATAAGGCGAGCATTCCAGCATCAATCGCGAAAAATCGTGTTTTACTGTCTCTACGACAGGTTTTGCGCCGCGTCGCGGATAAAGATGTCGCGTTCGGCGAGGGGCCTGTCGGCCCCGTTCAAATGCCCAAGGTCAGCTGCGGCTCCGCATCGTCCCCGGTCTGGAGCGCGGACAGCGAGACACCCAGCAGCCTGACGCGCTTGGGCAGCGGCATCTCGACTTCGAGCAGGCCGCACGCCAGCCGTTCCAGATCGTCCCGCCCCGCAACGGCCGCTGCGACGGACTTGCTGCGCGTGATGATCTCGAAGTCGGCAAACTTGATCTTCAAGGTGACGGTGCGGCCGCGATTGCCGGTCGCCTCGCAATGCCGCCAGACCTTGTCGACGAGAGGCTTGAGCTCGGCCGCCAGCGCGCCATATTCGGCGAGGTCGGTCGAGAACGTGGTCTCCGCGCCGATGGACTTGCGGATCCGGTTGGCCCGGACCGGCCGATCGTCGACACCACGCGAGATCCAGTAGTAATAGGCGCCCGACTTGCCGAAATTCGCATTCATGAACTCCAGCGTCTGATTGCGGATGTCGAGGCCGGTGAACAGGCCGAGCGCATTCATCTTCGCAGCCGTCGCCGGGCCTATGCCGTGAAACCTGCCGACCGGCAGCGTCTCGACGAAAGCCGGTCCCATCTCCGGCGAGATCACGAACTGACCGTTGGGCTTGCGATGATCGGAGGCGAGCTTGGCCAGAAATTTGTTGTAAGAGATGCCCGCCGACGCGTTGAGATCAGTCTCGGCCTTGATCTTCCCGCGGATCTTCAGCGCGATGTCGCGCGCCAGCGGGATGCCTTGCAGGTTTTCCGTCACGTCGAGATAGGCCTCGTCGAGCGACAAGGGTTCGATGATGGGCGTGTGTTCGGTAAAGATGTCGCGGATCTGCCTGGAGATCGCCTTGTAGACCTCGAAGCGCGGCCTGACGAAGATCAGATCGGGACACTGCCGCTTCGCAGTGACGGAAGGCATCGCGGAGCGAACGCCGAACTGGCGCGCCTCGTAACTGGCGGCCGCAACGACGCCGCGTTCCGCGGAGCCTCCGACCGCGACCGGCTTGCCGCGAAGGTCCGGATTATCGCGCTGCTCCACCGATGCATAGAACGCATCCATGTCGATATGGATGATCTTGCGGACGGGTGAGGCTTCGCCGGTCACCGTGTCGGATTCGCTCATGGAAAGATGATACAATTGCGCGATGCGATGCGCGAGGTGATGGATGCTGCAGCTGTTGTTGTTCGTGGTAGGGGTAGTCGGCATCGGCTGGCTGATCGGTGCGACCAATCTCCCCGGAGATTGGTATGCCGGCCTCGCCAAGCCGGCTTTCGTGCCACCGAACTGGGCGTTCCCGGTGGCCTGGATCCTGCTCTACATCATGATCGCCATCGCGGGCTGGCGGACCTTTCGCCGTGAACCCGGGGGCAAAGCGATGCTGGCCTGGGCTGCGCAACTGGCGCTTAATTTCATCTGGTCTCCGGTCATGTTCACGATGCATCAGATCGGCGCGGCGCTCGTCATCCTCATCGGCCTGTTCGTCGCGATCGTGACCTATATCGGTCTCGAGGCATCACGAGACAGGCTGGCCGCCGCATTGTTCGTGGCTTACGCAGCCTGGGTCGCGTTTGCCGGCGTGCTCAATGCGGCGATCTGGCGTTTGAATTGAGACATTCGGTCTCAACCGGTTCAAAGAGCAATCTCAGGCTTGTGAGTGGCAAGCATGGTCACGCGACCTAATATGAGCCCACGGAGGACAGCCAATGCAATACAGCTCCGAGCTCATTCACACGATGCGTCAAGCGCTGGAGACCGTGATGGCGAGCGTACCGGCCCATCAATCGGTGTTCGGTCTGAAAGCGGCCGTGGCGGAATGCATCCTGAACGCCGCCGCACACGGCCAGACATCATATGACGGATTGGTCTCGTCCGCCTCCGATCAGATCCAGGCGATTATCGCGGTGCTGACGTGAGCGTCGGCCTGAAACGGCCGCAAGACTGGCGCACCCGACACGATTCGAACGTGTGACCTTTGCCTTCGGAGGGCAAAGGTTATAGGTTTTCCTTGATTTGCTGCCGATGGGCTGATATTACTTTCGGCAGCAAATCCCGTAGCTTATAGGCTTTTCGAAGGTCCTGTTGGTTCCCGAGATTTGGCTCGGTTCCCCAACAACTGCTTACCTTCTGCTTACCCATGCCCAAGATCACCAAGCGCATTGCCGATGCAGCCACCGCTGCAGGCGGCGACCTCTTCGTCTGGGACGATGAGATTCCCGGCTTCGGTTTGAGGGTCAAGAAGAGTGGGGTCAAGTCCTTCGTCATCCAGTATCGAAACGCGAACGGTCGAAGCCGGCGCCTCACCCTGGGACGGTATGGCGTGCTGACCGCAGAAGAGGGCCGCAAAGCAGCCAAGCTTGCCCTTGCGGAGGTCGTGAAGGGGTCTGATCCAGCAGAAAGTCGGAAGCTCGCCCGGGGTGCTATGACGGTCGAGGAGCTTTGTCAGGAGTACATGGAGAAGGCTGAGCGGGGCCTCATACTGACACGCCGGGGCGTAACAAAGAGCGCCACCACCGTCTACAGCGACAAGGGACGGGTCACGCGGCACATCGTTCCCCTCATCGGGAACCGCACGGTCGCGGACTTCACCGCTGCTGATGCCAGCCGCTTCATGCGAGATGTAATGAGCGGGAAATCCGCCGCCGACGTCAAAACGAAAGAGCGAGGACGTGCGATCGTCACTGGTGGGAATGGCACCGCTGCCCGCACGATTGGTCTTCTTGGCGGTATCTTCAGCTACGCAGTCCGCGAGGGATATCGACCTGACAATCCCGTCAACGGCATCATTCGACCAAAAGATGGAACTCGCGAGTGGCGGTTGGATGACGCCGGATACCGCAAGCTCGGCAAATGTCTAGCGGCAGCGGAGGCAAATGGAGAGCATTGGCAGCGAGTGCTTGCGAGTCGAGTGGCCGCTATGACCGGCTGTCGCCTGGACGAGGTAGAGGGGCTTCTCAAGACCGAGGTCGACACTGTCGGAATGGCCCTCAGGTTAGGCAAGACGAAAACCGGAAAGAGTATCCGACCAGTGGGCTCGGCAGTGATCGCGGTCCTAAAGAAGGCCATGGTCAAGTCAGGCTCGAAGTACGTCTTCCCTGCGATAACGACTAGCAACAAGCACCACACCGGCCTAACCCGTTGGCTTCAGAAAGTATCCGCCGAGGAAGTCCCTGGCATTACCAGCCATGGTTTGCGTCATTCGTTCAGCTCGACGGCCGAGGACCTGGGCTATTCAATCCCGACCATCAAGGCTCTAGTCGGTCACGCGCGGGCGAGTGTAACGGAAGGCTACATCCACAAGATCGATTCCGCGCTGCTCGCAGCGGCGGATCGCATTGCTCGGCACATCGACGATGCGATGATGGGACGACAGGTTTCGAGAGGCGGTCGGACACGCAAAGCGCGAGCTGCATCGGCCGGCCGGTCCCATGTCGCTACACACGTACAAGACTAACAGGAATTAGTTGCCCGGTATGCCAAAGAGCAAGTCCAAAGCCGAATACAGAAATCCAGAGCGGCAGCCGTTCGATCCGCTGGTGTCCTTCAAAAAGAATGTAAAGCAAGCTTTTGAGGGCGCTGACGAGGAGGATCAATCTGCTCCGCAGATGCGGTTGCAGGCCGGTTACTCTTTAGCGAGCGTCGCCGTTATGCATCTCCTCACCGCCATCGGAGAGGAGGAGTTGGGGCAGCGCTTCCAGGCACTGTCGGAGGCGTTCCATGACCTCAGGATGGGAACAGTCACACCGCTGTTTAAACCCCCTACATCTTCCGGCAAACGGGGCCAAAAGAACGATCGGTCTGCGCTGTGGAGGGTGCGGGCGAAGGTCTGCATGGGCGTCCGGCTCCTGGAGGAGGGCGGGTTAGAGCAGGATGATGCGATCAAACACGTCCTAAAGTACCGGAAGGAATTTCAGAGGATACAGCGGACCGGAAGCGAGCTGAGCACCGCGGTCAAAAACTGGGTGAAGCTATTCCAGACCTTTGCGGTCTCTGATGCGGCCGCCAGCAGCGAATACAAGGATTTTCTGAACGATATCCCGGGAGTGCGAGCAAACCTGTCTGGCAATCAAAGGATCGACTTCGGCAAACTGTTCATCAAGGGAGCCGCCGAAGAGGCGCGAAAATTAGTCTGAATCCAATTCCGAATTGGGCGCCTAACTTTTCGTCTATTACCTAATTTAGATTCGAACACTCAGGGGTAATTGACCTGACATCGTTGGAATGTCCAGCGACAAACAGAAAGGTCAATATGCACAATCTGAAACATAACTCCTCGGTCGAGCGCTATCTGCGCCGGTTTGAGGCAGCCCGATACGTGGCTGAGACGTACAACATCCCGTGCTCACCCAAGACGCTGGCGAAGCTCGCTTGCGTCAGCTCAGACGGGCCGCCGTTCAGGCTGGCCGGCCGATTCCCGTTGTATCCGATCTCTGGCCTTGATGCCTGGGCTCAAGCCAAGATCGGTCCGCTGGTGCGCTCCACGTCGGAGGTGCAGCGATGAGCTATCCGGACACGGCGGGTTACAAGACCCCGGGAGCCAGCAAGGAAGCCGCAATCGCGGTGCGGGGCCGAGCGCGCGTTCTGCGCAAGCAGATCGTCGCTTACCTGAAGTCTCACTACCCCAAGGGCTACACCGCGGATGAGATCGCGGAGCACTTCGGGCTGAGCCTGTTGCCTGTCCGACCGCGTCTGGCCGAAGCGCACTACGCCAGAGAGGTGGAGCAGACGGGAGAGCGCCGCCTCAGCAGAGCGGGACGGCGTGTCAACTGCTGGCGGGCGGTATTGACCGACGAGGAGAAGGGTAGCCGACATGGATGATCAGGCATTCGATTTCGATGAGCGAGCCGATGTCGACGACCGGGTCGGCGATGACGAAGTTGAAGCGGAAGAGCAACCTCTGACGCTCGACACGATCTGCGTCAGCAAGTTCGCCAAGCTGAAGTTGCCGCCGCGCAAGAACGTGCTGGATCCGATCCTGCCGGAACGAGGTCTGGCCATGCTGTTCGCGGGGCGCGGTATCGGCAAGACCCATGTCGCGCTGGGCATCGCTTACGCTGTGAGCTGCGGTGGCGAGTTTCTGCGCTGGCGAGCCGATAGGGCGTGCAACGTGCTGTACGTCGATGGAGAGATGCCTCAGGAGGCCTTACAAGACCGTCTGTTAGCAACGATGAAAGGAGGGCGCCAACCACCGGTTGGCGCATTCCGCCTCCTGTGCATGGACCGGCAGCCGTTGGGGACGTCCCTCAATCTGGCCGATCCGAAGCAGCAAGAGGCCATCAACTCGCATCTGGACGGTGTAGAATTTTTGGTTCTGGACAACTTGTCGACCCTCGTAAACGGCGGCGCGGAGAACGACGCCGAGTCCTGGATCTCGATGCAGGCCTGGCTGCTCCAGTTGCGGCGACGCGGGGTCACCGTCTTAGTCGTGCATCACGCCGGCCGCGGCGGCAATGCGCGCGGCACGTCCAAGCGGGAGGACGTGCTCGACACGGTGATCCAGCTCAAGCACCCGGAAGACTATGATCCCGGCGAAGGCGCACGCTTCGAGGTGCACCTGACCAAGGCGCGCGGGGTGTTCGGCGAGGATGCCCTCGCATTCGAGGCGAAACTCGAGTTGGACGACGACGGGGCGGCCCGCTGGGTCTGCACCGATCTGAAAAGCGAAGACGCAGAGGATGTGCAGAAGGTGCTGGACCTGTCGGAAGCGGGCAAGAGCACCCGTGAGATCGGCAAAGAGCTGTCGATGAGCAAGTCTAGGGTTGACCGGCTGTTGAAGAAGGCCAAGCGGGCGAAGAAATCCAAGCCGGCGGAGCCGAAGGACTAGCGACCCCTGTCCCGCTGTCCCGCTGCCTTAGGGTGTGGGACAGCGGGACAGCTGGTTGATGGTAGTGCAAATTTCCCAGAATTTCCTTGAATTACCGCCGCCGTTGAAGTCTATGAAACACCTATGCTTTCTCGGAAATCGCCACAAAAACTATATCTGCTTTTATGGAGGGGGAAAGTTCGGCCGCATTTACATCAGCGGTCCCTTCCGGGATCCGGGCAGGCTGGGGCAAGATGAACGCCGTCGAAATTGAAGAAGCCATATCTGCCCTGGCCGAGCAGCCGTTCAATGGCGGCGAGTTCCCGTTCGCCTTCCTGCAAGCCTTCGGCAATAAGGAAACAACGATCAAGAAGCTGCGGGCGGGCGCGTCGAATAGCTCCGACCTGGGCGGCGTCCTGCAACGGAGCCACATTCACATCGCCGTCTGTGCGCCGGGCGCAGTCACGAAGACCTTGGCTGCGCTGAAAGCCAGCCCGGCCACGGCGAAGGCGAAGGCGCGTTTCATCCTAGCGACCGACGGCGCGGACTTCGAGGCGGAGGATTTGGACACCGGCGAGACCGTCGCCTGCGCCTATGCTGATTTCCCCGATCACTTTGGTTTCTTCCTGCCGCTCGCGGGCATCACCACCATCAAGCAGGTGCGCGATAGTTCCTTCGACATGCGCGCCACCAGCCGCATGAACCGGCTATATGTCGAACTTCTGAGAGACAACCCCGATTGGGGCGCAGCCGAGCGCCGCCGTGACATGAACCATTTTATGGCGCGGCTGATCTTCTGCTTCTTCGCTGAGGATACCGACATATTCAGCGGTAAAGACCTGTTCACCGACACAATTGCGCGAATGAGCGAGCGGGATTCGTCGAACACGCACGGGGTAATCGGTGAATTGTTCCGCGCGATGAACACGAAGCGCGAGGCCCGGGCGAGCGCCGGGATTCCTCGATGGGCCGACGCCTTTCCCTACGTGAACGGCGAACTGTTCTCCGGCAGTGTGGACACGCCACGTTTCAGCAAGATCGCCCGCTCGTACCTTCTGCACATCGGCAGCCTCGACTGGACGAAGATCAACCCCGACATTTTCGGGTCGATGATCCAGGCTGTAGCGGAGGACGAGGAACGCGGCGCGCTCGGTATGCACTACACCTCCGTGCCGAACATCCTGAAAGTCCTCAACCCGCTGTTTCTCGACGATCTGCGCGCCCGGCTTGCGGAAGCGGACGACAATCCCCGCAAACTGCTGAACCTCCGCAATCGCATGGCGAAGATCAGGGTCTTCGATCCGGCCTGCGGTTCCGGCAACTTCCTTGTCATTGCCTACAAGGCGATGCGTGAGATCGAGGCCGAGATCAACAGGCGGCGCGGCGAGGCCGACCGGCGGTCGGAAATCCCGCTGACAAACTTTCGCGGCGTCGAGCTGCGCGACTTCCCGGCCGAGGTCGCCCGCCTTGCGCTCATCATCGCCGAGTTTCAGTGCGACGTGCTCTACCGCGGGCAGAAGGAAGCCTTGCAGGACTTCCTGCCACTCGACGCGCAGAACTGGATCACCTGCGGCAACGCTCTGCGGCTCGACTGGCTGAGCATCTGCCCGCCGACGGGGACGGGTGTGAAGCTGCACGGCGATGACCTCTTCAACACCCCATTGGATCAGGCGCAGATCGATTTCGAGAACGAAGGAGGAGAGACCTATATCTGCGGCAACCCTCCTTATCTTGGCTCGACTTGGCAATCTGACCATCATAAGTCCGAGTTGAAGGCGATCTTCGACGGGCGAACGAAAAGCTGGAAGTCGCTCGACTACGTTTCGGGTTGGTTCATGAAGGCCGCCGATTATGGAACGCAGACAAGCGCGACTGCGGCTTTCGTGTCCACCAACTCAGTTTGCCAAGGGCAGCAGGTGCCGATTCTCTGGCCGCTGATCTTTAACACCGGACACGAAATCGCATTCGCTCACACTAGCTTCAAGTGGGCGAATCTCGCCAGCCACAACGCCGGAGTCACAGTCGCCATCATTGGAATATCGAACGATCCAGCCAGGGTTCGGCGATTGTTCTCGATTGGGGATGACGGCAACACCGTCGAGAAGCAAACGGAAAACATCAACGCTTATCTCGCGCCAGGCCGCGATATCATCGTTAACAAAGCGAGTAAGCCAGCGGCACCGCTGCCGAAGATGATCTTCGGAAACAAAGTTGTCGATGGCGGTCACTTGCGGCTGAGCAGACAGGAGCTTGGTGTCCTCGATCTTCCCGCGGAGCTGTCATCGCGCATTATCCGCCGCATCTACGGATCGTCCGACTTCATACGAGGGGAGGAGGTCTATTGCCTATGGATCGAGGATAGTGATCTTGCCGAAGCTAGAAAATACCCGGGGGTCGCGAAACGAATTGATGCTGTTAGGCAACTGAGGCTTTCCAGCCGAGATGCCAGCGCAAACCAAATGGCGTCACGAGCGCATCAGTTTCGCGAGATGAGGTCCGCAAAACATCATACCATTGTACTGCCTCGCATCACATCTGAGAGCCGCGAGTTTTTGCCCGTGGGCCTGATAGATGATGCGGGAGTTATAAGCAGTCAAAACTTCGGTCTTTTCGATGAACCGCTGTGGGTTCTATCGATCATATCGTCCAGATTGCACATCGCTTGGATTGCCGCCGTTTGTGGTCGCCTTGAGCTACGCTTTATGTATTCCAACACACTCTGCTGGAACACCTTCCCCATACCCTCCCTAACCGAAAAGAACAAAGCCGATTTGAGTCGGTGCGCAGAGGACATATTGCTGGCTCGCGAGGCGCACTTTCCGGCGACCATCGCCGACCTCTATGACGCAGAGAGCATGCCGGCCGATTTGCGCGCGGCGCATGACCGCAACGACGAGGTGCTTGAACGCATCTATATCGGCCGCCGCTTCCGCAACGACACGGAGCGATTGGAAAAGCTGTTCGATCTTTACACCAAGATGATTGCATCGCCAGGGACGGCGGCGAAGAAGAAAAAGGCGGGGGCAAGCGCGTGACCGACATCAATAAGACCATCCCTTCCGTTTCGGTTTCCTATGCTCGGAACGGCTCGTCGACCAAAGCCAACGCGCTCGGCATGCGGCCGATGCAGGAGCGCGCTTATGAACGGCGTGGCGAGCAATACCTTCTCATCAAGTCGCCGCCCGCCTCCGGCAAGAGCCGAGCGCTCATGTTCATCGCACTCGACAAGCTCGCCAATCAGGGTCTCAAGCAGGCCATTATCGTCGTGCCGGAAAAATCCATCGGCGCGAGCTTCCATGACGAGCCGTTGACCAAATACGGCTTTTCGGCCGATTGGATCGTTGCGCCAAAATGGAACCTCTGCGACGCGCCCGGCTCGGACAACGGCGGCAAGGTCAATTCCCTCGGTGCGTTCCTCGACAGCGATGATAAGGTTCTGGTCTGCACCCATGCGACCTTCCGTTTCGCCATGGACAAGTTCGGCGTCGAGAAATTCGACAACCGGCTGATCGCGGTGGATGAGTTTCATCACGTTTCCGCCGACCCTGAGAGCAAGCTAGGCCAGCATCTGGGTGCGCTCATCGCCCGCGACAAGGTGCATATCGTCGCCATGACGGGCTCATACTTCCGGGGCGACGCCGTGCCGGTGCTGGCCCCGCAGGACGAGGCGAAGTTCGATCCCGTCACCTATACCTACTACGAACAACTCAATGGCTACGAATTTCTCAAGCAACTCGACATCGGCTATTTCTTCTATTCCGGCTCCTATGCCGACGACATACTGAGCGTCCTTGACCCGAACGAGAAAACGATCATCCACATCCCAAGCGTCAATTCGCGCGAAAGCACGAAAGACAAGATCAGGGAGGTGGAGCACATCATCGAGGCGTTGGGCGAGTGGCAAGGCGTCGAACCCGCGACGGGCTTCCAGCTTGTCAAGCGGCCGGAGGGAAAGGTCCTGCGCATCGCCGATCTTGTGGATGACGACCCGGCCAAGCGGGACAAGGTTTCAGCCGCGCTGAAAGACCCCACGCAGAAGAACAACCGCGATCATGTCGACATCATCATCGCGCTCGGCATGGCTAAGGAGGGGTTCGATTGGATTTGGTGTGAGCACGCGCTGACCGTCGGCTATCGATCCAGCCTCACCGAGATCGTGCAGATTATCGGCCGCGCGACCCGTGACGCGCCGGGCAAATTCCGAGCGCGTTTCACTAATCTGATCGCCGAGCCGGACGCCTCCGAGGAGGCCGTCACCGAGGCCGTCAACGACACTCTGAAAGCCATTGCCGCCAGCCTGTTGATGGAACAGGTGCTCGCGCCACGCTTCAACTTCACGCCGAAGAACACGCAGAGCGGCCCGGTTGCCGGCTTCGACTACGGCGAAGGCGGCTACGATCTGAGTAAGGGTAATGTGGGCTTCAATGAGCAAACCGGGCAGTTTCACATCGAGATCAAGGGCCTTGCCGAACCCAAGAGCAAGGAAGCTGCACGCATCTGCACCGAGGATCTGAATGAAGTCATCGCCGCTTTCGTTCAGGACAAGAACACCATCGAGCGCGGGCTGTTCGACGAGGAACTGATCCCCGAGGAACTGACCCAGGTGCGCCTGGGGAAGATCATCAAGGACAAGTATCCCGAACTGGACGAGGAAGATCAGGAAGCCGTGCGTCAACACGCCATCGCGGCCCTCAACATCACGCAGAAGGCCAAGGAGATTGCGCTTGGCGGTGACGGGGCGGGGACCGGCGGCGATGAACAGCCGAGCGCCAACACCGCGTTGATCGACGGGGTGCGGAAATTCGCGATGGACGTTCGCGAACTCGACATCGACCTCATCGACCGGATCAATCCGTTCGGTGAAGCCTATGCCATCCTCGCCAAGACCATGAGCGAGGACAGCCTAAAACAGGTCGCCGCGGCCATTGCCGCCAAGCGCACCAGCTTGACACCGGAGGAAGCCAAGGGGCTTGCCGTCCGAGCGTCGCAGTTCAAGAAGGAGCGCGGCCGGCTGCCTTCCATCGACGCTCAGGACCCCTGGGAAAGACGCATGGCCGAGGGGGCGGTCGCGTTCATGCGCTTCAAGAAGGAGGGCCGCTATGACGGATGATCTCGATCTTGACGAACTGGCGGCTGACCTTGCCGACTTCGCCCCGCAAGAAAAGAAAGGTGGCCGTAGTCCACGCGAGGAACGCATCATCGCGGGCTTCGAGGAAATTCAGCGTTTCGTCGAAACCCAAGGCCGCGCGCCAGCGCATGGCGAGAGCAACGACATATTCGAGCGGCTTTATGCCGTGCGCCTCGATCGGCTGCGCGGGTTGGAAGAATGCCGTTCGCTTCTCGCCCCGCTCGACAAGCAGGGCCTCTTGGCGGTCGTGGTGACGCCTGCCACCGAGCCGGTCGAATCGATTGATGACGATGAATTGCTTGCCGAGCTGGAAGGCATGGGCGCGGCCGACATTACCGAGCTTCGCCATGTCCGTACCGCCGCCGACAAGCGCGCGGCCGAGGAAATCGCCAACCGCACACCATGCGAGGACTTCGATAACTTCAAGCCGCTGTTCATTCAGGTGAAGAAGGACCTCGACGCCGGCATACGCCAGACGCGGCGATTCCAGACAATGGCCGAGATCAAGCAAGGCGAGTTTTTCATCGCCGGGGGCCAGATCGTTTATGTTGCGGAAGTCGGCGAGGAATTTGTCACCGAGTATGATCGTCGCGATAGCCGGTTGCGCGTGATCTACGATAACGGCACCGAGAGCGACGTTCTATTGCGCTCGTTGCAACGTGCCCTCCACCGAGACGAGGCGGGCCGGCGCATCACCGACCCGACGGCGGGGCCGCTGTTTTCCGGCGAGAGCGAAGACGGCGACTTGGCCAGCGGCACGATCTATGTGCTGCGTAGCAAGTCTGACCATCCGACCGTCGCGGCCCACCGCGATGTGCTGCACAAGATCGGCGTCACTGGCGGCGACATTGCGCGCCGCATTGCTTCTGCACAGCAAGACCCGACGTTTCTCATGGCCGACGTTGAGGTGATCGCTACTTACGAGCTGTTCAACGTCAACCGCACGCGCCTTGAGAACCTGATCCACCGCGTTTTCGACTCGGCGCGCCTCGATATCGAGATCAAGGATCGCTTTGGACAGCCGGTGATCCCGCGCGAATGGTTTCTTGTGCCTCTGTTCGTCGTAAACGAGGCGGTCGATCGGATCAGGGACGGAACGATCACTGACTATCTGTACGATCCTAAAACAGCGGCGTTGGTGCTAGACAAGACCAAGGTGGGCCACCGTGAACGAGATCAACCACGAAAAACGTAACCGTCTCATCAAGGCACGCACACCAAACAAAGCGGAAGAAGGCGGTGTGGCCGGGGCAATAGTCCCAGGCGAACGCGAGAGGGATTGGGCCCGATTGCAGGAGCTGAAGCACAAGCACCACCCGACGAAGCGCTCAACGCCGCCCCGCGAACGTGCAAAGGCTCGCCACAAGCTTCTGAAGCACAGACGCAATAGGAAATAGTGCTGCATCTGCAATCGATGGCGCGGAATGTGACGTAACACACGCCGGCCAGTGTACTTTCGACATCTAGATCAAGGCGGACGAGATGGTTGATTCATTTGACGACAAGGCATTGATCGAAGCGTTCAACGGGCCGTTTCGCGCCTACCGGGACGAGCCGTGGGCGGTGGAGTGGCGGCAAAAATACGTCGCCCATGTCGAACTGGTGAGGACTGCCGACACGACGCAATGGCTCGATCCGGCATTCCAGAGCAGGCTCTGGGACGCCAATCCGATATCGAGCATCGGGCCGGGAGCCGCGGTCACCGTTGAAGGCGCATATTCGGACGCTGCAATCTCGAACCACCTCCTTCAGCAGCGGGACGCTGTGATGGGGAGCGATCTCGCCGAGCGCGGGAAAAGGCTCCAAGACATGTTCGATCGCGTTCTGGCTGAGGTCTATCCGACTCACGCCAAGCGCAGGCCCAAGGCGCGCCTGGTCCGGCTGATGGCGGCGATGTTTCCGCGCGACATGACCTGTCTGATGGATGCCAACAGGGTATGGGCCACGCAACGCCTGATCGGTGCGCCGCGACTGATCGGCGACTTCATCGCCCAGCACCCGGCGCTTCGCCAGCGGATCCGCGATGCGGTCGGGAACGCACCTGACATCGCCAGCGAGGTCGACCAGTCGATCTTCGCGTGGTTTCTCTGGAATAGATATTTAAATCGTCCCGACGAAGGCGCGGTGACGGTGGAGGCGGCGCAGCCGGAGGCAAGCGACATACCGCCCTTGTCGCTTTTGCCTGTAACCGCTCAACGGCGAAGCCTATCCTGCATGAAGGGTGCGGTCGGCGTGTTCGTGGCGGTCGTCCGCGAAGCGGAGAACGGGATTGCACGGGACGACCTCGCAAGCGTGATTCTGTCGGAAGCGCCGCAGCTCAACACGAACAGCGCCGCCAATGTGATCTCGCAAGCCACGGGCGGACTAGGACTCATTCATCTCGTCGACGGGGCGTACCGGCCGACGCAGCGCGGCCTTGAACTGTTGACCGCGAACGAGCCAGCGGAAGTGCTGCGCGCGCCGCTGGTCGGTCGTGTTTTCGGCATGGGGCATCTATTGCTTCAGTTGTCGCGCCGCCCCGACGGGATGGGGACGACCGATGCGGCCAAATGGCTGCAATCGCTGGTACCGACCTGGACCACGACAATGCCGGGGTCGCACATCATCGCGTGGGCCAGAGTCACCGGTCTCGTGAGAGCCGAAACTGTTCAGGGCATCAACCGTCTGTATCTGACTGATGACGGTCAGGAATATGTATCCGCCCTGCCGCGGGATTTCGAGGAGCGCTGGCGGATCAACGTCGCGGCCGAGGCACTGGACGACGCAGCTCCCGAGATGATCGCGGAAGAATCCAGCTCGGGAGCGTCCTATACGGTTGAGGCCATTATCGATGAAGGCTGCTTCCTTGAGCGCGCGACGCTCGAACAAGCGATCGACTTGCTGAAGACGAAGAAGAACCTAGTTCTGCAGGGGCCTCCGGGAACAGGCAAAACCTGGCTCGCCAAGCGCCTGGGATACGCACTGATCGGCGAGAAAGACCCTTCGCGATTGATGGCCGTGCAGTTCCAGCCCTCACTATCCTACGAGGATTTCGTCCGCGGCTACCGACCGAACGGAACCACCGGCCTGCAATTGGTCGATGGCGCCTTCCTGGAAGCGGTTGCAGCGGCGAAGGCAGAGCCCGCGAGGCCATACGTTCTGGTGATTGAGGAGATCAATCGGGGTAACCCGGCGCAGATTTTCGGCGAGCTGCTCACGTTGCTAGAAGCGGACAAGCGCAGCGAGAGCGAGGCGCTCCGGCTAGCCTATCCGATGTCTCAGACGGAGCGTGTTCATGTGCCGCCGAATCTCTATGTCGTCGGCACGATGAATCTCGCCGACCGTTCGCTGGCACTGGTCGATCTCGCGCTGCGGCGCCGCTTCGCATTCGTGAATCTCAATCCCAATTTCGGAGCTGCCTGGCAGCAATACTGCAAGGCGCGGGGCGCTCCGGATGAGCTGCTGCAGGCCATAAGGCAGTCTATCGTCGCGTTGAACGAGATCATTGCGGCGGACCAGTCGCTCGGTGCTCAATTCAGTGTCGGTCACAGCTTTCTCACGCCGGCTGAGAACATGGATGCCGCGCGCTGGAAGACATGGATCGGCAATGTGATCCTGACTGAGATCAAACCGTTGCTGCTGGAATATTGGTACGATGCAAGGGGGAAGGCGGAGGATCATGTCAAGACACTGCAGGCCTGCCTGTAGCGACGGATGCAGATGTCCAATCAGGTCTGGCAGAGCCAAAAAGGCATTCCGATTCGGAACCTCTGGCTGTTGCTCGTCTATGCGTCCGGTCTCGCCGAGTTCGAGAGCCAGTGCGGGGTAGGCACGGATGATGATGTCGAGCTGGCCGATATTCTAGGGCGCCTGCTGGTGAGGCTAGTCAAGCGGCGGCTGAGGACCAATCTGTCGCGTGGCTATCAGCGCAGGGAAGCCGTCATTCCGCGGGTCAGGGGGCGCGTGGATTGGTTGCAGACGGTGTCCCGCCAGCATCTGCAGCGGGGGCGCCTCGCATGCCGGTTCGAAGAACTGTCGTTCGATACGCCGCGAAACCGACTAGTGCGCTCTGCTTTGATTGCGATCGCCGGACGGGTGCGGGATCATGCCGTCGCCGCCGATTGCCGCCGGCTCGGCGACGATCTCGGACGGCTGGGCATTGTAGCGTCACGGCCGACGCAGCAGGAGATGTCCGCAGACACGATCGGAAGCCATCAATCCGAAGACCGCTTCATGATCAACGCGGCTAGGCTCGCGTTCGAAATGCTGCTGCCGAACGAAACGCCTGGTGACATGAAACTCTCGCGGCTCAAGCGGGACGAGATCACCCTGCGAAAGATCTTCGAGAAGGGGGTCACCGGGTTCTATCGGCATCATCTGCGTGCCGCCGATGGCTGGACCGTGCGGGAGCAGAATTATCAGAGCTGGCAGCTGGAGCCGGGCCGATCCGGCGATGTGGCGCTGTTGCCGGGAATGAAGCCTGACATCATCCTGGACAGAAGGCAGGACCGCAGGATCGTCATCGATACCAAGTTCACCAGCATTCTCGCGAAAGGCATTGCCGACAAGGACAAGCTCAAAAGCGCCAACATCTATCAGATCTACGCTTATCTTCTCTCTCAACGGGGCCGCGGACCCCTGTGCGACAGGGCGGAAGGCGTGCTGCTCTATCCCGCGCTCGACCATGATGTGGATGAGACATTCACCATCCAGGGCCATGATATCCGGTTCGTGACAGTCGATTTGGCTCTCAAGCCTTCCGAGATCTTGGATCGGCTCCACTCGATCGCTCAGGATGGTGACTGAGTAGCGTTACAATCTCGCTTATCGAGATTGTCTCCCGACGCATTGGATCCAGTGTATTCGGCATAGTCGGTTTGAGTATGCGCCGACGTGCCGCAAACTGTTTGTGAAATCGCAAGAATGTCCGCTGACAGGATACCCGTCCTGCGTGTAGTGTTGGGTGGGGGCATTATGGCAACGGACGAAGAAAAAGAGCACGTCTTCCAGGCAATCGAGCAAGCCGTCGACGCCATCGTTTCGGAGGTCGTGGAGGGACATTATGAGGCGCTCACTCAGGAGCCGCAGCTCACCTCGAAGATCGCGGGTGCGATCGAGCACACGATCAAGAAGATGGATGTCGGAGATCTGAACGTCCAAGTAGAGGTGCGGGACTTCCCGGCTCAGGGCCGCGGAGCGCTCGAAGGGAAGGTGGGTGCCGACGTGTATATTTCGGTGGCTGTTATCCCGGAAGATCGGAAGGACGTAAGCAAGGGGATGCTCGCCCAGGCGAAGTGGGATCACTCTGCAAAGGACCCAAAGCTGCCGGAGCAGATCGGCAAGATGACGGAGCGCTCCGAGTCCTCCTCGTACGTGTGGGTTTACGGTCCGGACGGCGTCACCTGCTATCCTGCTGGCGACTATCTCAATCGGCACTCGGAAGGAGGCGGCCAGTCGGTAGGTTCACTGATTGCCAATGGCTTGCGATGCGAAGAGGGCGACCGGAGAATTGGGCGGGACCTCACCAAGCCGCTGATCACGTCCCTGAATGAGATCATGGAGGAGCTTGGCGTGCAGACGGCGGTTTCCTTCACCGTTCGGGAGGGCAGCCGTAGGCTGCGCCCCTATCGAAGGCGACGTAGGAAGCGGTTGGAATAAGTTCGCCGTCTCAGGTGAGAGCGGCTCGGCAATTCGCTTTTTGCTGCTCGCAGAGAAGGGGAGTGGGGCCCCAAACTAGTGGGGGTACTTCGCCATAAAAATTTCGAAGGGGGACGAGGGCGCGAAAGAGGAGAGGGTGCTTACCTATTGCTTACCCGACGGATTCGGCGTCAGAGCAATAACTCGAAAAACCCCTATACATACTGGCGCACCCGACACGATTCGAACGTGTGACCTTTGCCTTCGGAGGGCAACGCTCTATCCAGCTGAGCTACGGGTGCAGTGCTCGCTCATTTAGCCGATTGGCGCGGGGCGGGCAACCGGTTCTCGCCACATTGCGCTTTAAGCGGTTTTGCGCTGGACGGGCGCCGGAACCGCTGCGGCCTCCCTACCAAGGCTTGCGAATTCGGCGAGCACCCTTTCGGCGCAGATGACGCGGTTGCGGCCGAGGCGTTTGGCCACATAGAGAGCCTCGTCGGCCGCGCCCAGCAGCCGGTCGGGCCCGCCACCGTCGGCTGCACCCGGAATATGGCTGGCGACGCCGACGCTGAGGGTGACGTGATCGCCGGCGCCCACGGCGCCGTGGGCGATCTGCAAGGCCATGACGGCGCAGCGGATTTCATCGGCGATGACGCAGGCGCTGTCGCAATCCAGGTCCGGAAGGATCAGCGCGAACTCCTCGCCGCCGTAGCGGCTGGCGAGATCGAGCGGGCGCACGGCGTGCCGGCTGACGACGGAGGCGACCGCGCGCAGGCATTCGTCGCCGGTCTGGTGGCCGTGGTGGTCATTGAACAGCTTGAAATGATCGACGTCGGCGAACAGCAGCGCCAGCGGCTTCTGCGTGCGGTGGGCGCGGGCCCATTCGCTCATCAGCATCTGGTCGAACGAGCGCCGGTTCGACAGGCCGGTCAGGCCGTCCTTGGTGGCGAGCTCCTTCAGCGCCATCTCGGCGCGCTTCTGGTCGGTGAGATCGCGCAGCGTCTCCACCACCGCGATCAGATGGCCGGCTTCGTCGTGGATCGGACCGGCGTCGATGGCGAGATAGAGCTGGCTGCCAAGCTTCGGCATCGTGCACCAGTTTTCCGCGGAAAAGCCGAGCCCGTTATGGCCGCGCGCGGCATATTCGGAATAGAACTCCGGTAGCCGCTCGGGGCGGTCGAGCGCGACGAGGTCGGCAAGGCAGGGACGCCTGGTCTCGTAGAAGGCCTGCCAGTGCTTGTTGGTGCCGATCACCTCCGAGGCGGCGAGGCCGGTCAACCGCTCGCAGGCCCTGTTCCAGATCACGACGCGGCGCTTGGGGTCGATCACGAAGGTCGGCACCACCAGATGCTGCATCAGCCGCACGGCATAGGAATCCGCGACATCGACGGTCTTGGCCGACGTCTTGCTTGACGTCTTCGCTGGCTTCGCCATCAGGCCACCGCCGCCACCGGCAAGGCTCCGGGCAAGCCATCGCCCGAACCGAACAGTTTCCGCACCTCGCTGGCCGGCTTCGGCGGGCTGAACAGGTAGCCCTGCATCTGCGTGCAGCCGAGCGCGCGCAGCAGCTCGCGTTGCGCCTCGGTCTCGACCCCTTCGGCGACCGTGGTCATGCTGCTGGCGGCTGCGATGTTCACCACCGCCTGCACGATGACGGGTGCGCCGCTCGTCTCCGCGATGTCGGCGACGAAGCAGCGGTCGATCTTGATCTTGTCGAACGGGAAGCGCTTGAGATAGCTGAGCGAGGAGTAGCCGGTGCCGAAATCGTCGAGCGCGATGCGCACGCCGATCGAGCGGAGCTGGTGCAGGATCGAGAGCGCAGCTTCGTCGTCGCGGATCAGCACGGCCTCGGTGATCTCGAGCTCGAGCCGGCGCGGGTCCAGCCCGGAGGCGGCGAGCGCGCCCGCGATGCGCAGCGCCAGCGTGTCGCATTTGAGTTGCACCGGCGACACGTTGACCGCTACGCGCACATGCGACGGCCAGGTCGCGGCCTCGTTGCAGGCCATGCGCAGCACCCAATCACCGAGCTCGTTGATCAGGCCGGTGTCCTCGGCGACGGGAATGAACTCGGCCGGCGATACCATGCCGCGATCGGGATGGCGCCAGCGCAGCAGCGCCTCGCAGCCCGACACGTCGTTGGTGCGCAGGTCGACCAGCGGCTGATAGTGAATCTCGAAGCCGCCGTTCACCAGGGCCTGGCGCAGATCCTGCTCCATGCTCAGGCGCGCCCTGGCGCTCGCATCCATCTCCGGCTCGAAGAAGCGGTGGGTGCGGCGTCCCTCGGCCTTGGCGCCGTACATCGCGAGGTCGGCGTTCTTGATGAGCTGGTCGAGATCTGCACCGTCCTGCGGCGCAAGCGCGATTCCGATGCTCGCATCCGTGGAGAGCTGATGGCCGAGACAATGATAGGGCTGCCGGATCGCCTGGTAGATCCGGGTCACGAAGGACAGCACCTCGGCCGAGGATTGGATCCCGGTCTGGATAACGGCAAACTCGTCGCCGCCGAGTCGCGCGATGAGATCGCCGTGCTTGAGGCAGCCACGGAGGCGGCCCGCGATCGCCTTCAACAGCTCGTCGCCGACGTGGTGGCCGAGCGAATCGTTGATGCCCTTGAACTCGTCGACATCGATGTAGAGCAGCGCGAACTGATCTCCGACCTTCGCCAGCTCGCGTTCGATCTGCTCGCGGAACAGCGTGCGGTTCGGCAGGTCGGTCAGCGCATCGTAATGCGCCATATGCGCGATCTTCTCGTGGGCGCGCCGTCGCTCGGTGACGTCCTCGACGACATTGATGATGTAGCGCGGCTCGCCGGACTTGTCGCGGATACCGATCCGGGTCGAAGTGATATAGCGCCGTCCGGTGGCCGGGGTATTCCAGATGTGCTCATCCAGGAACAGGCCGTTCGGCGATTGCAGCAGCTTGTCGTCATCCCGGGTGATGATCTCGGCGTCTTCCGTCGGGTAAAGGTCGAACGCGCTCTTGCCGACGATCGTCTCCGGGGTTTCGCCGAGCTGTTCCTCGGCCACCTGGTTGGCCAGGAGGTAGCGCCGTGTCCGGGCGTCCTTCACGGTGATCCGCGAGGGGATATGGTCGATGATCTCGCGCAGGAAGGTGTGGTTGCGATCGCGCTCCTGTTCCAGGTGGCGGCGATCGGTGATGTCTTCGATCGTGGCGACCCAGCCGCCCTGGGCGAGCGGAGTGTTGATGACCTGGAAGGCGCGGCCATTGGCCAGTTGATGAATTCGCGCGGAGACCGTGCCTTCGGCGACGACCCTCATGACGTCAGCACAGAATTCCTCGACGTCACCGTCGAACGCGCCGCGCTCCTTGCGATGATACATCGCCTCGCGGATGTGGCAGCCGGGCTTGATGACGTCGTGGGAGAGGCCGAACATGTCGGCGTAGCGTCGGTTGCAGGTGACGATGGTGCCGCTCGCGTCGTAGAGGATCAGCCCCTGCGTCATGTTGTTCAAGGCGGTGTCGAGCCGCAGCCGCTCCGCTTCCAGCCGTTCCTGCGCTTCGCGGTTCTGCCGGTTGATCAGGCGGATGATCAGATAGAGGATCAGCGCGATCACGGCAGCCGAAAGCGCGGCGGTCGTCACCATGAAGCCTGTCTGCTGCCGCCAGTCGGCCAGCGCCGCGGCCGTGGTGTTGGTGGCGATGATGACCAGCGGGAAATGCGTCAGCGACGCCGCCGATCCGAGCCGCTCTTCGCCGTCGACCGGACTCCTGCCGCGGAGCGTCTGCTGGCCGCCATTGGCCAGCACCTTCTGCATCAGCGGCGCGTCCTTGAAGTTTCTGCCGATCAGCTCTTCGAGATGCGGATAGCGCGCCAGCATCTTACCTTCGCGATCGAACAGCGAGATGGCCGTCCCCTCGGCCAGCGCGACAGACGCGAAATAGTGCTGGTAGCTGTCCGGATCGATCCGGCGGACCATCGCGCCGAGGAAGGTGCCGTCCGCGCCGGTCAACCGGCGGGCGACGATCGTGGTCCATTTGTTGATGATGAAGCTGCGGACGGATTCCAGCAGCACCGGTTCGGACTGCGGATTCGTCTTGAAGGTCTGAAAGTAGGCCCGTGACGAAACGTTGATCTTGGGCAGCGGGTGGGGCCGCGACCAGCTGATGAGGTCGCCATCGGCATCGTAGATGGCGATATCGCCGAGATAGGACACCGAACTGATCTTGCTGCGCAGCATCTGGTTCGCCGCGGGGCCGGACATGCGCTCGCGGAACATTGCCGGCGAGGTGACCTCCACCAGGTTCATCTGCCCGATCAGATCGGCGGCGACGACGTCGGAATCCTCGAATTGCTGATCAAAGTGCCGGGCGATCAGTTGGACCGTGTTTTCCAGCTCGCGTTCGCGGTTGGCCAGGGTGCGCTCGCGAAATTCGCCGACGGCCATGGCTGTCACACCGAAGATGCCCGCGACCAGCAACACGCCGCACAGGGTCAGCCACAGGACAGGACCACGCCGCGCCAAGGCCTCCCAGCCGTTCCTTGCGGCTCGAGACATTCCGGCTGCCACCGTGGAAAAGACTTGGCGCATTCCCCCTCCCTGGAGGAACACGAATACACCGCACAAATGGCCTAAACCTTAGGAAAGCCAGTTACCTAAGCATTAATCCAGTTGCACAATCGCGTCCGTATGCAGCGGAGCGCGAAACGCGTCAGGGTTGTGCGGCAGGCGTAGCAATCGCCGCACTGCATCATTAATCGCGGCTTAATGCGGGCTGCCTGCGCTCTTGTCGCCAGCGGGATTGCGCAGCCGTCCGACCACGCCGGTCGGGAAGAAATAGACGCTGGCGATGAACAGCAGGCCGAGCCACAGCAGCCAGCGGTCGGGATGCAGCAGACCCGGCAGCAGCGGCAGGCCGGCCTCCGACGCCGCCGTGGAGGCGACGCCCATCAGCGACTGCAAATAGTTCTGGGCGAGGATGAAGATGGTGGCGCCGATAATCGCGCCGTGGATCGTGCCCATGCCGCCGATCACGACCATCAGCAGGATGTCCAGCATGATCGAGAAGCTGAGCGAAGTATCGGGACCGGCATAGCGTAGCCACAGTGCATTCAGGATGCCGGCGCTGGCAGCGACCAGCGCGGCGATGCAGTTGGCATAGGTCAGGTGGAACACCGTGCGGAAACCGAGCGCCTCGGCGCGAAAACGGTTCTCGCGGATCGCCTGCAGCACGCGCCCGAACGGCGAGTTCACGACGCGCAGCAGTGCGAGGATCATCAGCGCCGAGATGGCGAATACCAGGTAGAAGGTCAGGATCCGGCCGTTGATCTCGAAGCCGACCAGGCTCTTTGGGATCAGCACCGTGCCGGGCCGCAGCAGCTCGGGCAGCTGAAAGCTGCGCCCGTCCTCGCCGCCGGTCAGCCAGGACAGCTGCGAAGCCAGCACCTGGAAGGCGGAGGCGACCGCCAGCGTGATCATGGCAAAGAAGATCGCGGCGACCCGCAGCGAAAACAGCCCGATGGCGAGCGCGAGCAGCGCCGCGAGCGGCAGTCCGACCACGATGCCGGTGGCGACCGCGGCCCAATTCGGGCCCAACCCGTACAGCGCGATGGCGATCGCGTAGCTGCCGATGCCGTAGAACATGGTGTGGGCGAACGAAACCGAGCCGGTATAGCCAAGCAGGAGGTCGTAGGAGGCGACCAGCGCGGCGAAGACGCAGATTTTGGCTGCGACGTTCATTGCCTTGGCCCCCGGAAACAGGAACGGCGTCGCCGCCAGCGCCAGGATGATGACGACGAGAACGAGCGTGAGGATTCGGCTACGCGGCGGATCGCCTGACAGGATCATCATCGGCTGGTCACCGCATAGAGGCCGCGCGGCCGCCACATCAGAATGGCGACCATCAGCAGGATGTTGGAGACGAGGGCGAGCTTCGGCATCAGGAAGCCGCCGTAATTGGCGACCATGGCCACGAGGATCGCACCGATGAAGCAGCCACCGATCGAGCCGAGGCCGCCGATGATGACGACGATGAAGATCAGCACGGTGAGGTCGTCGCTCATGGAGGCATGGACCTGCTCGCGATAGAGCGCCCACATCACGCCGCCGAGGCCGGCCAGCGCCGATCCCGTCATGAATACGCCGAGGAACAGCCGGCGGATGCGATAGCCGAGCGCTTCCACCATCTCGCGGTTCTCGACGCCGGCGCGGATCAGGAGCCCGAGCTTGGTGCGGTTGAGCACCAGCTGGATCGCGATGAAGACGGCAAGGCCGATCAGCATCGCCAGCACGCGGTATTTGGCGATCGCGACGTCGCCGAGGATGAAGGAGCCGCGCAGCGACGCCGGCAGCGGCATCGGGATGATCTGTGGCCCCCAGAGGGCATAGAGCGTCTGCTCGGCGACGATCAGGCCGCCGGTCGTCATCAGGATCTGCTTCAGGTGCTGGCCGTAGACCGGCAGGATCAGCACGCGCTCGACGACGAGGCCAAGGGCGCCCGACACGGCCATCGAGAGCAGCGCGGCCGGCGCCAGCACCGCGAGGTTCATCCAGAGCGAATCCGCCTGAATGGAGGCTGCGAACGGCGCCAGCACCAGGGTCGCGACATAGGCGCCGACGGCGATGAACGCGCCGTGGCCGAAATTGAGCACGTCCATCAGGCCGAACACCAGGGTCAGCCCCGAGGCCATGATGAAGATCATCATGCCCATGGCAAGGCTTGCGGCGGTGAGCGTCAGCCAGGTGCTGGGCGAGCCGATCAGGGGGATCGTCACGAGAGCGAGCGCGACCGGCAGCAGGATCGGCGCGATATCGCGCTTCGGCTTCGGCAGCGGATCGGTTGCAGCAAGGTCAGTCACTGATGCGTCTCCAGGCTCAGGCCGAGCAGCCGCTCCTGCAGCGGCACGTCGGCGGCGAGCGCCGCCATCTCGCCGCGATGGACGATGGTGCCGTTGTCCATCACGAGCACGTTGTCGCCGAGCTCGCGGGCGGCAAAGAAATTCTGCTCGACCAGGAGGATCGTCGCGCCCTTGCGCTTGATCTCCTTCAGGCACTCGATCAGCGCCATCACGATAGCCGGCGCCAGCCCCTTGGTCGGCTCGTCGATCAGCAAGAGCTTGCGCGGCTCGATGATGGCGCGCGCGATCGAGAGCATCTGTTTCTGGCCACCGGAGAGGCTTCCCGCGCGCGACAGCCAGAACCGGCGCAGCGCCGGGAAGAAGCCGAAAATCCAGTCGAGCTGGGTGTCGTCGAGCGGGCCGTCGCGCGCCGCCAGCACCAGGTTTTCCTTCACGGTGAGATCGGAGAATACCGCCATGCTCTCCGGCACGTAGCCGACGCCGAGCCTTGCGATGTCCGGCGTCGCGCGGCTCTCGATGCGATCGCCGGAGAGGCTGATCTCGCCGCTGGACGCCTGCCACAGTCCCATGATGGTGCGCAGCGTCGTGGTCTTGCCGGCGCCGTTGCGCCCGAGCAGCATCGTGGTCTGCCCCTGCGGGACCGCGAGGTCGATGCCCTGGAGGATGTGATAGCGGCCGATATGGGTGTGGACGCCGGAGAGTTTGAGCAGGTCGGTCATGCGGTACCCTCTCCAGTCTTGGGCGCGACGCCGAGATAGGCTTCCTGCACGATCGGCGAGGCAATCACCTCAGCCGGCGGACCATCCGCAACAAGTTGCCCGTTATGCAGCACGATGATGCGGTCGGCGAGCGAGCGCACCACGTCCATCTTGTGCTCGACCAGCAGGATGATCTTGCTTCTGTCCTGCTTGAGCTGCGCGATCAGGTTGAGCACCACAGGCACCTCGTCGATGCTCATGCCGGCGGTCGGCTCGTCGAACATGAAGACCTTCGGTTCCAGCGCGATCATCAGGGCGACCTCCAGCTTGCGCTGGTCGCCGTGCGACAGCGCGGTCGCGGCGACGCCGCGGCGGCTGCCGAGCGCGACCTGCTCGAGAATGGCGTCGGCGCGTGCGATCAGGTCGCGGCGCACCATCCAGGGCCGCAACATGTCGTAATGGGTGCCGTTCGCCGCTTGCACGGCGAGGCGCACGTTCTCTTCCACGGTGAGGTTCGGAAAGAGATTTGTCAGTTGGAATGCGCGTCCGAGGCCCGCGCGGGTGCGCATCGGCGCGGAGTGCTGGGTGATGTCGGTGTCGCCAAACAGGATGCTGCCGTTCGAGGCGCGCAGCTGACCCGAGATCAGGTTGAAATAGGTGGTCTTGCCGGCGCCGTTCGGCCCGACGATCGCGGTGAGCTCGCCCGGACGGAACGTGCAGGTCACGCTGTTGACCGCAACATGGCCGCCGAAGCGGATGGTGAGGTCGCGAGTTTCGAGGGTGAGCGTCATTCGAATTCAATCGAGTCTGGCAATGGAAACGTGGAGATGTCCGCGATGACAGTCGGCTCCCCTCCCCCGCTTGCGGGGGAGGGCTGGGGAGAGGGTGTCTCCGCAGGCGGGAAACCCCGAGAGGACAGAGCCCTCTCCCGGCCTCTCCCGCATCCGCCTTCGCCAAGGCTTCGGCGGACAAGAGCGGGAGAGGTGAAGAAGAGGGCAGCGCGGACAAACTCAGCGCTTGTTGCGAACGGGAACGTCCATGTCCTCGATCTTCAGCTCGCGCACCGGCTCGAGCACGGCCCAGGCGACGTTCGGATCGACCTTGACCTTGAAGGCGTACATGCTCTGCAGCGCCTGATGGTCTTCTTTCCGGAACACCATCTTGCCCTTCGGCGTGTCGAACTCCAGGCCCTCCATCGCGGTGATCAGCTTCTCGCTGTCGGTCGACTTCGCCTTGGTGACGGCGGCGACGACGGACATCGCGGCGGCAAAGCCGCCCGCGGTGAAGAAGTCCGGCGGCGCGTTGAAGCGCTTCTGGTGCTCGGCGACGAGCCAGTCGTTCACCGGGTTCTTCGGGATCTCGTAGAAATAATAGGTCGCGCCCTCCATGCCGGGCAGGCCCTTATAGGCGGCGAGCGCCGGCAGGATGTTGCCGCCGGTGGAGAGCTCGATGCCGTAGCGCTTCGGGTCCATGTCCTGCAGCTTGGCCAGCGGATTGCCGGCGCCGGCCCAGATCACCCAGATGACCTTGCGGCCCGGCTTGTCCTTCAGTGCGTCGAACAGGCGCTGGCCGACTGCGGTGAAGTCGGTGGTCGAGGTCGGGGCATATTCTTCGGCAGCGAGCGTCGCGCCGGTCTTGGCGAGTGCCTCCTTGAAGGCGGCGACGCCATCGCGGCCGAACGCATAGTCCTGCGCCAGCGTTGCGACGGTGACGCCCTGCTTGCCGATCGCGACCGCATTCGAGATCGCGTCCTGCGAGGAGTTGCGCGCGGTGCGGAAGATGTAGCGATTCCACTTCTCGCCGGTAATCTGGTCCGCGACTGCGGGCTCGATGATCAGGATCTTCTTGTTCTCCTCGGCGACCGGGAGAATGGCGAGCGCCGCGGCCGACGAGGTCGTGCCGATCGCGATGTCGGCCTTGTCGTCCTGATAGGCTTCGGCGAGCGCGGCCTTCGAGAGATCCGGCTTGCCCTGGTCGTCCTTGGTGATGATGACGATCTTGCGACCGTCGAGGGTCATCGTGCCCTTGGTGGCGTATTCAAAGCCCATTTTCAGGCCGGTCTCGGTCTGCTTGGCGTAGGCCTCGAGCGGACCGGTCTTGCCGTAGATCAGCGCGACCTTGAGATCGTCGGCCTGTGCGGAGGTGCCCGCAGCGAGTGCGAGAATGGTTGTTGTTATGATGAGTGATCGACGCACGATGGTCCCTCCTGATTTAGAGTTTCTCGGTAACAGCGATTTGCACAACGCTACGAACATTGCAATTGAACCTTCCGGCCGAGCGCATCGGCCTTGCGAGCATGCATCATTTTTGGGCTCGCCGCGCATCGCCGGCTCCCTCGGCCCGACGCCGATCCGACTGCGCCTCATCAGCGCTTTCGAAAATGTGCGGCGCGACGCCGCGCCGCTCCAGGGCTTCGCCGAGCTTGATGCGCAGGAAGCCCGACGTGGTGTAGCGTGACACGCCGGAATAGAAGCGATCGACGAGGCTGCGCACCATCGCGGAATATTCGTCCATCAGCTCCGGCAGGATGGAAAAATTGTCATAATTGACGATGGCGTAGACCCGGCGGCCGAGCGGCGCCAAACGGCTCTCGACGATCTCGGCGATGGCGTCGATCTCGGCCTTGCTGCGCAGCGGATAGCGCTCCAGATTGACGAAGAACAGGTTCTGCTGCTCGTCCAGCGTGAAGCGCTGGTCGAGCGGGATGGTGAGCAGGCGCTCGCGCAATTCCATCAGACCCTCGCGGAAGATGCGGTCGTCCATCAATGCGGGCTCGCGCGGGATCAGCGGCTTGAAATCCATCAGCCGCAAAATGTCGCGCTGGATGTCGATGCCAGGTGCGACTTCGGTGAGCTCGAGCCCGTCCGGCCTGAGCTCGAACACGCAACGCTCGGTGACATACAGCGTGCGCTGCTTGCGCGCGGCCGCGAACGGGCCGCTGAAGGTGACGTGCTCGACGCGGTCGACGAATTTGCGTGATTTCGCCTCGTCGAGAATGACGAGCTTGCCGTCGTTCACCGCGATGCGTTGCTTGCCCGCGCCGAAGGTGCCGACGAAGATGACCTCCTTGGCGTTCTGGCTGATGTTGATGAAGCCACCGGCGCCTGCGAGCTTCGGCCCGAACTTGCTGACATTGAGGTTGCCGGCGCGATCGACCTGGGCGAGCCCGAGGAAGGCGGCGTCCAAGCCGCCGCCGTCGTAGAAGTCGAACTGATAGGGCTGGTCGATCACCGCCTGCGTGTTGATTGCCGCGCCGAAATCGATGCCGCTCGCGGGAATGCCGCCGATCACGCCCGGCTCCGCCGTCAGCGTGATGAGGTCGATGATTCGCTCCTCGTTGGCGACCGAGGCAATCCCCTCGGGCATGCCGATGCCGAGATTGACGACGCTGTTGGCCTTGAGCTCGAGAGCGGCCCGCCGAGCGATGATCTTGCGCTCGCTGACCGGCATCACCGGCAGCGATGCGGCGCGGACACGGATCTCGCTGGAGAAGGCCGGATTGTATTGCGTGCCAAAGGTCTGCCAATGGTTCTCGGGCCTTGCCACCACGACGCAGTCGACGAGGATGCCGGGAATCTTGACTTGGCGCGGATTGAGACTGCCGGCCTCGGCGACGCGTTCAACCTGGGCAATGACGATGCCGCCGGAATTATGCGCTGCCATGGCGATGGCGAGCGCTTCCAGCGTCAGCGCCTCCTTCTCCATGGTGAGGTTGCCGTCGGGATCGCCTGTCGTGGCGCGGATGATCCCGACGTTGATCGGGAACGTCTTGTAAAGCAGGCACTCTTCGCCGCGTAGCGTGATCAGCTCCACCATGTCCTCGGTGGTACGCGCGTTCAGCTTGCCGCCGCCCTGCCGGGGGTCGACGAAGGTGCCCATGCCGACGCGGGTGACGTGGCCGGGCCGGTGCGCGGCGATGTCGCGGAACAGGTGTGTGATGACGCCCTGCGGCAAATTATAGGCCTCGATCTGACCCGCGATCGCGAGCTGCTGCAATTTTGGCGCAAGCCCCCAATGTCCGCCGATCACGCGGCGGACCAGGCCTTCATGCGCGAAATGGTTGAGGCCGCGATTCTTGCCGTCGCCCTGGCCCGCCGCATAGACCAGCGTCAGATTGCGCGGCTTGCCCTGCGTATAGGGGGCATCGCCCTCGTGGGAGAGATAGAGCTCCTCCAGCGCGATCGCGATCTCCTCGGCAAAGCCGATTCCGACGAAGCCGCCGGTCGCGACCGTGTCGCCGTCACGGATCAGCATGACCGCTTCGGCCGCGGTGACGACCTTGCCCTTCTCGGAATTGCGTAGGTAAGGCAGAGCTGGGTGATGGCTCACGGCGTTCCTCCCGATCCCTTCGACCGTATGCCGTTGTTGCTTGATCCTATCGCGAGGAGCGACCCTGGAACAGGCTGCTCCTCGCGATGGACGAGGTGATCCGGACGTTCAGCCCTGAACTATCTTGCGTGTTTCGGTGGCGAAATAGACCGACACGATGGTGATCAGCGCCAGCGCGATCATGTAGAGCGAGATCGGCCAGGTCGCCGGCGCATAGGCCGTCATCAATCCCGTCGCGATCAGCGGCGACAGTGCGCCGGCGAAGATCGAGGCCAGATTGTAGCCGAGCGAGACGCCGCTATAACGCACCTTGGTGCCGAACAGCTCCGACAGGAAGCTCGCCTGCGGGCCGTACATCGCGGCATGCCCGATCGCGAGGCCGAGCACGATCGCGATCCAGGCATATTGCGGGTTCCTGGTCGCCAGCAGCGTGAACAGCGGGAACGACATCAGCGCCGAGAACACCGCGCCGAAAATGTAGATCGGCCGCCGCCCGAGCCGGTCGGAGAGCGCACCGAAGGCCGGGATGGTGAAGGTCTCGATCGCCGCGCCGATCAGCACGCCGTTGAGCATGTCCTGCTTGTTCATGCCGAGCGACTGCGTGGCATAGGCGAGCACGAAGGTCGCGTAGATGTAGAAGAAGCCGTTCTCGGCGAAGCGCGCGCCCATCGCGAGCAGGATGTTCTTGGGATACATCCTGATCGCCTCGAGGATCGGCATCTTCACTTCCTGCTTGGTGTCCTTGACCTTCTGGAACTCGGGGGATTCCGCGATGGTGAAGCGGATCCACAGGCCGACCAGCACCAGCGCGATCGAGAACAGGAACGGGATGCGCCAGCCCCAGGCAAGCAGCTGGGCGTCGGTCAGCATCGCCGATACCACCGAGAACACCAGCGTGCCGAGCACGAGGCCGAGCGGCGCCCCTAACTGCGGCCAGCTGCCGTAAAAGCCCTTCTTGTCCGCGGGCGCGTGCTCGACCGCCATCAGCACCGCGCCGCCCCATTCGCCGCCGAGGCCAAAGCCCTGGATCAGGCGGCAGGTGACGAGCAGGACCGCGGCCCAGATGCCGGCGGTCTCGTAGGTCGGCAGGAATCCGATCGCGGCGGTCGCCACGCCCATGATCAGCAGCGTCAGATAGAGCATGGTCTTGCGGCCGATCTTGTCGCCGTAGTGCCCGAACACGACGCCGCCGAGCGGGCGCGCGATGAAGCCGAGCGCATAGGTCGCGAACGCCAGCAGCGTCCCCATCATGGGATCGAAGGTCGGAAAGAACAGCTTGTTGAAGATCAGCGCCGCGGCGGTGCCGTAGAGGAAGAAGTCGTACCACTCGATGGCCGTGCCGATCAGGCTCGCGGTGGCGACCGTGACGTGCGAGGGCTGTCTCGCCTGAAGCTGATGGACCGAGATCGCTTCACTCATCTTGCGTCCTCCCTGGTTGCAAATGCGCATGTGCAGCATGCGTCATTGTGCAAAGCGAAGAGCAAGGTCCGCGCCAGATGCGGAAGGTTTGCGCAAATTGGCTGAAATCACGGCAAATCTCGCCGTTGCTGGCGGAACCAGCGGCGCAGCGCCGTGTCCGGAATCCGAGACTCCGGACACGTTCGTGTCTCGAAACTCAGACGGAGGCCGACCCTGGGGCGAGGCCGAACTTGGCGAGCTTCTTGTAGAAGGTTGCGCGCGAGATCCGCAGCATTTTGGCGGCCTCGGAGATCTGGCCGTTGCTGGCGGTGAGCGCCCGTTCGAGCGTATGCTTCTCGAACTCGGCCTCGGCTTCGGCATAGGGCACCACCGCTCCGGCCGGGCGCTCGGATGCTGTGGGCCTGACGTCGGTGCCGACGGGAAGAATGCGGGCGACATCTTCGCCGGTCAGCCGGCCGGAATCGCTCAGGATCAGCGCCCGCTCCAGGATGTTGCGGAGCTCGCGGACGTTGCCCGGCCAGTCATAGCGCGCCAGCGCGGAAAGCGCGCTCGGCGTGATCTTTGCCTTGACGTAATCGCCGGAGGCGCTGATGTCCTCGAGCAGCCGGGCGCAGATGTCGGGGAGATCATCCAGGCATTGCCGCAGCGGCGGCAGGTCGATCGAGAGCACGTTCAGCCGGTAATAGAGATCGGGCCGGAACGCGCCGTCGCTGACGCGCTTGCGCAAATCGACATTGGTCGCGGCGACCACGCGCACGTCGACCCTGGAGATCTTGTCCGAGCCGAGCGGCTCGATCTCGCGCTCCTGCAGCACGCGCAACAGCTTGGCCTGCAATTGCAGCGGCATCTCGCCGATCTCGTCGAGGAACAGCGTACCGCCGTCGGCGATGCGGAATTTTCCTTCGCGTCCCCTGCGGTCGGCGCCGGTATAGGCGCCGGGCGCCGTGCCGAAGAACTCCGACTCGATCAGCGTGTCGGGAATCGCGGCGACATTGACGCTGACGAACGGCTTCTCCGCACGCGAGGAGGCATTGTGAATCGCCTGCGCCAGCATCTCCTTGCCCGTTCCGGTCTCGCCGGTGAGCAGCACGGTGACGCTCTGCCGCGCCGCGCGGCTTGCAAGCTGCTTGGCCTGCGCGATTCCAGGCGTGGTGCCGACATAGTCGGCGAAAGTGAAGCGCGCCGCGCGGGCGTTGGACAATTGCCGCCGCGCCAGCCGCAGATCGCTCTCGAGCTGGGCGACGCGGGCGAGCAGAGGTTTCAGGCTTTCGAGATGGTCGTAGAGCACGAAGCCGATCGCGCCGATCACCGTGCCGTTCTCGTCCTCGATCGGCATGCGCGTGACGACGAGCTGCTCTCCGCCGAGCTCCATGATGTCGAGCAGGATCGGCTCGCCGGTCTCGGCCACCTTGCGCATCAGGCTGTTGGGGATGACCTCCTCGATCGGCCGGCCGATTGCCTCACTGGTCCGTTTGAGACCGAGCGCCGCGAGATATTTTTCATTGACGTAGACGACGCGTCCGCCGCGGTCGATCGCGATCGCGCCCTCGCAGAGCTTCTCCAGCCGCTCGAACAGCGTTTCCATCGCGCGCGCACGGAGATAGGCGGGATCGCTGATCGAGGCGGAAGAGGCGGACATGACATATCCCGGGGGAAGTCTGCCTGTGTATTAGCAAAAGGGCAGCAATTTCAAAGGGGGAATTGGATTGTGCCCCATACTCCGCTGTCGTCCCGGACAAGCGAAGCGCCGATCCGGGACCCATAGCCACAGGGAGATGTGATAACGGGGGACTCGGAGTGACCGTCTTCGCGCCAAACCACACCCTGTGGTTATGGGTCCCGGGTTCGCTTCGCGCCCCGGGACGACAGCGGTATGTGTTGCAGCGCTCGCGCCCCTACCTTCGATACCCGCTCGCCCGCGAATAGCCCTGGCGGTTCTGCTGGTGCGGGCGGTTTGCGACGCTGGCGCGCGACTCGCTGGACACGGGCGTTGCCAGCTTCAACTCCTCCAAAAAGATCGGGCGCGAGAAATAATAGCCCTGCGCGTAGCGGATCTTGGTCGCGGCCTGCAGATAAGCGAGCTCCTCGTAGGATTCGAGGCCTTCGGCGATCACGGTCATGCCGAGCGCTTCGCTCAAGGATTCGATCGCGCGCAGGATGCCCTGGCTGCGCGGGCGCTTATGGATGTCGGTGATGAAGGAGCGGTCGATCTTGATCTCGTCGGCGGTGATGTCGGCCAGCGCCGAGAGCGAGGAATAGCCGGTGCCGAAATCGTCGATCGAGATGCCGACGCCGAGCTTGCGGAACATCGGCAGGATCTCGTCCTGGAAATGATTCTTGGCGACGAAGGCGTCTTCGGTCACCTCGATCATGAAGCGCTGCGGAAAGCCGGTGTCGTCGAGCGCCCGCGCGAAGCTGCGCATGAATTCGGGGTTGCCGGCCTGCTTGGCCGCGACGTTGATGCTGATGGTCGCTTCCGCGCCGAACGTCTCGTTGATCAGGTCGATCGATTTGACGATTTCGGCGAGCACGAGATGGGTCAATTCGTCGATCAGCCCGAGCTCGCTGGCAAGATTGATGAACGATCCCGGCGCCTGGATCACGCCTTCGTCGTCGCGCAAGCGCACCAGGGCCTCGATGCCCTTCACAGCCTGGGTGCGGATGTCGACCTTGGACTGGAAGGCGCAGCAGAAACGCTTTTCCAGGATGGCGAGCCGCAGCGACTGTTCGATCTTCATCCGCGCCAGCGCCTCGCGCTCCATGCTGGAATCGAAGAAGGCTGCCAATCCCTTGCCGTCGTTCTTGATGCGGTACATCGCGATGTCGGCATTCTGGCGCAGTGTCTCGAAGCTGCGGCCGTGATCGGGATAGAGGCTGATGCCGACCGAGGTGGAGGCGAAGAGTTCCGAATGGTCGATGAAGAACGGCGCCGTCAGCCGCTCCAGCGTCGACTGCATGAACTCGGCGACTTCCTCCTGGCTCTGGATCGGGGAGAGCAGCAGCAGGAATTCGTCGCCGGAGATGCGCGACAGCATGTCGGAATCGCGCAAGTCGCGCCCGAGCCGCTTCGACAGCTCGACCAGCAGCGCATCGCCGACGGCGTGGCCGTAATAGTCGTTGATGTGCTTGAAATTGTCGACGTCGAGGAAGGCCAGCGCGAAACGCTCGCCGCCGCCATTCTCCGCCAGCAGATTGTTGGCGTGATGTTCGATCACGCGCCGCGAGGGCAATCCCGTCAGCTCGTCGAAATAGGCCGAGCGGAACAGCTGATCCTCGAAATTCTTCTGCTCGGTAATGTCGGAGGACGCCGAGATCAGCAGCTCGCGTCCGGCGAGGCGAACGGGACGATGGGTCGTGAGCAGCACCTGGCGCGCAGCGCCGCCGTGAAGCGCCTCCTCGGTGACGACAGCCTGGCCGGCGCTCAGCGCCTGGCGGCAGGCTTCGCGGCGCGGCGCAAGATCGGGTGAGGGACGGCTGCCATCCATGCCGAGCTGCGCGGCCGCGGCATCGTTAACCAGCAGAAGCTCGCCATGCGCATCCTGCACGGTCAGGCCGGCCGGCAGCATTCTAACGATTTCCTTGAGAAAACCGAGCTCGGCTTCAGTCGCGCCGGAATATTGGTTGTCGTTCATAGAAGTCATGAATCTTGTTGTTTCAGCGCGCCTGCAATGCACGCAATCATGCGCAGTTCCCTCTTAAGTTTGGTTAAGGGGTACGGAGAAATACGGGGGTGTTTTGCGACGTTGCGACGCGCGCCGACGATCGTCATTAACAGAGGGTCAACGGCCCGTGCGAAACTGCGGGCGGGTGCGCGGGCCGGCTTTCGCCTGACGCGCGATGCTATTCGCTTCGGGGGATGCGGCACTGCATGATGCAATGCAGCCCGGTCTTCAAGTAAGAGATCTCGGTCCTGCCATCGAAGGACGACAGTGCCGATTTCAACAGCTTGGTGCCGAAGCCGGGCTCGGACACCTTGTCCACGCTCGGACCCTCTGTCTCGTCCCAGGTGATGATCAGGCGGTCATCGCTGACGGTCCATGACACCTGCAGCAGACCGCGCGGCGCGGAGAACGCGCCGTACTTGCCCGCATTGGTGGCCAGCTCGTGAAACATCAATGAGAGCGTGACCGCGAGCTTCGGCGGCAGGAACAGGCGGTCGCCATTGAGGGTGAAGCGGACGTGGCCGTAGGGGCCGAGCTCCGAGATCAGGAGGTCGCGGATGTCACAGCCCGCCTTGTCGATCCGCGAGATCAGATCGTCGGTCGCGGCCAGCGAGCGCAACCGAGGATCGACCCGGGCCCAGACCTGCGGGTGGTCGTGCAGCACCTGGTGCAGCACGGCGTGCACCGTCGACAGCTTGTTCTTCAGCCGGTGCTGGAGCTCGTCGACCAGCAGCTTGCGATAATCTTCTTCCTCGATCAGGCGCTTGGAGATCCGGCGCTGCTCCGCCAGCATGGTGCGATAGTGCTCGACGCCCCAGATGGTGAGCGCACAGACCGCCCAATAGAGTGCCAGCAGGGCAAATCGCGCCCGATCGGCAAAGGCATCGCCGAAATTCACCACGACGCCGAGCATGCCGCCGACCAGCGCTGTCACGATTCCGATCCGGAAGCCCCCGAACGCGGCGGCGAAGAACACGGCCGGGAAGTAGGGAGTGAAGTAGACGTCGGGCCGCACATGCGCGAGGGCCCAGCGCGTCAGCGTGGCAATCAGCAGGCAGGCCACCGCAAACGCAATGCTCAGACCGAGCGATGGCGGCGCCGCACCCTGCCAACCCCTACGGAATTCGTCGATCAACTTCCCCATGCGCAGCCCAGTTGCGATATGCGTTCGAAAATCGAGCGACCTGTGAAGATGTTACGCATCCCGTCCGCACAAGCATAGCTTGCCTTGTCGGAGGCAGGCAGGGATAGTGGCGTCCGCGGCGATGGCAGCGGCCGATGTTCGCCATTTGGCGTCAAATCGTTCGAAAACAGGAACATTCCATGGGCAGGCTGGACGGCAAGGTTGCGGTGATTACGGGGGCGACGAGCGGGATCGGATTGCGCACTGCGGAAGTCTTCGTTGCCGAAGGTGCCAAAATTGTGATCGCGGGGCGGCGTCTACCGGAGGGCGAAGCCCTGGCCAAGCAGCTCGGCGCCAACTGCATCTTCCGCCAGACCGACGTGACGCTCGAAGACCAGATGCAGGCGCTGATCGCGCTCGCCGTGGACAAGTTCGGCCGGATCGACTGCCTGTTCAACAATGCCGGCGGCCCGGCGCAGACCGGCGGCATCGAAGGCCTCGAGGTCGAGCGCTTCGATGCGGCGATGGCGACGCTGGTGCGCAGCGTCATGCTCGGCATGAAGCACGCCGCGCCCCACATGAAGAGGCAGGGGAGCGGCAGCATCATCAACAATGGCAGCATCGCCGGCCGCCTCGCCGGGTTCTCGTCCTCGATGGTCTATAGCGCGGCCAAGGCGGCGGTGATCCATCTCACCAAATGCGTGGCGATGGAGCTCGGCGAGTCCAACGTGCGCGTCAACGCGATCTCGCCGGGCGCGATCGCGACCGGCATTTTCGGCAAGGCGCTCGGACTCTCGACCGATGCTGCGGAGAAGACGCCGGCGGTGATGCGCGAGGTCTACAAGACCGCCCAGCCGATCCCGCGCGCGGGCCTTCCCGATGACATCGCCCAGGCCGCGGTGTTCCTGGCCAGCGACGAATCCAGCTTCATCAACGGGCACGATCTCGTCGTCGACGGCGCCATGACCGGCGGCCGCAACTGGAGCCAGCAGCAGCAGGGCTATGTGGCCTTGCGCAAGGCGTTCGATCAGGGGGCGTAGTCGCTCCGGGCGACGGTGCCGTAGGGTGGGCAAAGCGAAGCGTGCCCACGAATTCTTCATCGCGACGAACCGTGGGCACGGCGCTCCGCGCCTTTGCCCACCCTACGAGATCTCGTGCCCCGGACGCAGCGCAGCGTCCCCGGCGATGCGAAGCATCGTCCGGTGCGGTGCGCTGCAGAGCCGGGGCCCATGTCTCCACCGACTCGATCGCAGCATTCCGGGTCCCGGCTCGCGCTTCGCGCGTCCGGGACACGAGAAAATCAGACCGCCTTCACCCGCACTCTTAGCCCGTCCCGCGGCTTCGGGATCGGCCACATCTGCCAGTCCGGCTTGTAGCCGGGCTCCAGCGATACCTCGATGTTCTGCAAGAAGTGCCGCGCGAAGCATTTTGCCTGCATGTAGGCGAAGTGCAGGCCGAGGCACATATGCGCGCCGCCGCCGAACGGGACCCAGGCGAAGCGGTGGCGATTGCGCTGCGCTTCCTCGGTGAAGCGCAAGGGATCGAAACGATCCGGCTCCGGCCAGATATCCTTCATGTGATGGGTATAGAGCGGATTGACGCCGACCGCGGTGCCGGCGGGAATCGTAAAACCCTTGAAAGTGAAATTGCGCATGGCGCGGCGCGGCATCGAAGGCACCGGCGGCTTGATCCGCAGCGCTTCCTTGAACGCCATCTCGGACAGCGGCATCTTTTCGAGATCGTCGAAGCTGCTCGGCGCGCCCGGCGCGAGCCCGAGCGCGAGGACTTCCGCGCGCAGCCTGTCCTGCCAGTCCGGATTGGCAGCGAGTTCGCCGATGAAGGAGGTCAGCGACGAAGTCAGCGTGTCGTGCGCCGCCATCATCAGGAAGCTCATATGGTCGATGATGTCCTGCTCGGAGAGTAGCGCGCCGTCCTCATGGGTGGCGCGGCACAGCTGCGAGAACAGATCATCGCCGCCATGATTGCCGCGGCGAAGCGGGATCTGTTCGCGGAAATAGGCGACGATGCGTTTGCGCCCCCTGACGCCGGCGGCCATCTGGGTGCCGGGCAGGGGACGGCGGATCGGGGCGACCGCGGCGGCGACCATGTCGACGAAGGCGCGGTTGATCTCGTCGACCTCCGGCCCGATATCGGCGCCGAGGAAGGACGCCGCAGCGAGATCCAGCGTGAGCTGCTTCATCGCGGGGTAGAGCTGCATCTCGCCGGGCTTGGCCTTCCACTGCGCGACCCGCGCGGAGATGCCGCGGTCGAGATCGGCCAGGTAGGATTTCATCGGCCCGGACTTGAACGCGACCGACAGCGCCTTGCGGTGCAGCCGGTGCTCGTCGAAATCGAGCAGCATCAATCCGCGCGGAAACAACAGGCCGAGCACCTTGTTCCAGCCGTGGGTCGAGGAGAACAGCTTTTGCTGGTCGAACATCACCAGCTCGTTGGCCTCGGGCCCGAGCAGCACGACATTGGTCTCGCCGAACACATGGGTGCGGTAGACCGGGCCATATTTGGCGCCGTTCGCCTCGATGTGGCCCTTGGGATCGGCCAGCACCTGGAAGGTCTTGCCGATGATCGGCCATCCCTCGTCGCCGGGAATGTGCGTCAGGGCGTTGCGCTTGGGCGCGGTGTAGTCGGGCGCCGTTGCGGCCACATTCTGCATCGACATGACGATTGCTCCGGTTGGCAGGCTCCGCGAACATAGCACGATCTGGCCGCGATGATGCGACGCTTGGTGGTGCAATTTACCTCGGATGTCGTCCCCGCGTAGGCGGGGACCCATAGCCACAGGGAGTGTGCGAGATAGTGGTTAGCAATCTTCGCCAAACCCTATGCTGTGGTTATGGGTCCCGGATCTGCGCGCGCTTTGGGCGCGCTTGTCCGGGACGACGAGTAGAGAGAGCTGGCATCCTACCGCTTCGCCGCTTCCTTCTGCAGATCCGGGGCGTTGACGGCGGGGATGGCGACGCGGCCGGGGCCGGTCACCTTCAGCGCCTCGGCGGCCTTCTCGTTCTCCATGATCTTGGCCATCACGGCCTGGCCTGCACGCTCGAAGATGGCGCGGTTCTCGATCACGAATTTTTGCGACCTGCGCAGGCCGTCGATATAGCCGTTGATCTCGGGCACGACGTAGCGCGCAACCATATCCCAGCTGCGGCGCGTCGCCTCCGGATTGGCCCAGTCGTGCACGAAGCCGATGATGGCGCCGACGCCGCCGGAGACCTGCATCACGTTCTTGACGGTTTTGACGAGATCGTCGGGCGTGCCGATGGTGGACGCCGCGCCCTCGACGAAGGCGGTCTTGTCCACGGCTTCATCCGGCGAGGAGAACGCGGTCAGGCCCGGCCGCTGCAGCGTGCCGACATTATACTCGTTGTGCCAGCGCATCAGCCCGGCGCCGGCTTCCTTGCGCGCCTGCTCGCGGGTCTCGGCGATGTGGAAGGTCAAGAGCACGCGCCAGTCGGCGCGGTTCACCTTGGTGCCGTGCTTCTTCGCAGCGTCCTCGGCGAACTGCCATTGCTGCTGTAGCGACATCAGGCCCTGTGTCGTCATCGAGCCCAGCGAGATGATGCCGCAGCCGTATTTGCCGGCGAGCGTCATGCCGGAGGGCGAGATCTGCGAGGCCACGACGAACGGCATCTCTTCCTGCAGCGGCAGGATCTGCAGCGCGGCATCGTTCATGGTGAACCAGTCGCTCTTGGCCGTGACGCGCTCACCGTTGAAGAGCCGGCGGATGACGCCGATGGCCTCGTCTTGCCGGTCGCGCTGCGTCATCGGGTCGATGCCGAGCGTGTGTGCGTCGGAGGCGAGCGCGCCGGGGCCGGAGCCGAAGATGGCGCGGCCGCCGGTCATGTGGTCGAGCTGCACCATGCGCTGGGCGACGTTGTAGGGATGGTGATAGGGCAGCGACACCACGCCGGTGCCGAGCTTGATCCGCTTGGTGCGCTCGCCGGCCGCAGCCAGGAACATCTCGGGCGAGGCGATCATCTCCCAGCCCGAGGAATGATGCTCGCCGCACCAGAACTCGTCGTAGCCGAGCGCATCGAGCTGCTCGACCAGCTCGAGATCGCGCCGGAACTGGAGCATCGGATGCTCCCCGATCGGGTGATGCGGGGCAAGGAAGGCTCCGAACTTCAGGCGCGCCATGGCGTTCTCTCCGGCTTTGATTTTCTGTTTGTTGAGACGGTGAGGCTACGTGCCTGATGGCACGAACGCAATCGCGCGGTGTCCCGCGCGGCGGAATGCAGGCATGCGGCGAAGTTGCCTCTTCTCCCTCTCCCCGCTTGCGGCAGGGCTATGCATTTGAGGCAACCTCCGCCGCGGCACATCCTTCGAGACGCCCGCCGTTGGCGGGCCCTCAGGATGAAGGCGGAGTACGCCGGTGCAGTTTCAAAGCACACCGACGCAGTTCAGCCTCATCCCGAGGGGACCGCGAAGCGGTCGTCTCGAAGGACGAGGCGCTTGCTCCGATGTCGCCGCGAAGCATGTGCGAGTGCCCTGCCGCAAGCGGGGAGAGGCGAAGAGCGCACGAATCTGACCTCCGAGGTAATCGCGCCACCGCCCACGACCTGAAATCATCCGCACGATAATCCAGGGCCGCGCGCCGATGCATCAGATCGTCACACAACAAGTCGATTCGACCCGCCGTTGGTGGGTGCTGGCCATCGTCGTGGCCGCCCAATTCATGTTCGGCGTCGATGCCTTCATCGTTAACGTCGCAATTCCGACCATTGCGGTCGAGCTGAAGGCATCGCCCGCGCAGATCGAAGCGGTCATCGCGATCTATCTGATCGCTTATGCCACGCTTGTCGTCACCGGCGGCCGGCTCGGCGATATCCACGGCACCAAGACTGTCTTTTTGGCCGGCCTGCTCGGCTTCACGGCGACCTCGCTGTGGTGCGGGCTCGCGCTCTCAGGGGTGGAGCTGATCATCGCTCGCCTCGCGCAGGGCGCGACCGCGGCGCTGATGGTGCCCCAGGTGCTGGCGACGCTGCATCTCCTCTTCACCGACGAGACGCGCAGCCGCGCATTCGCCATCTACGGGATCGTGCTGGGGCTGGCGGGTGCCGCGGGCTTCCTGCTCGGCGGCCTGCTGGTCACGATCGACCTTGCCGGCACCGGCTGGCGTTCGGTGTTCTTCGTCAACGTGCCCTGCGGCCTCGTCATTGCAGGTGCCGCCTGGCGCATCATGCCATCGGTGCCGCGGCGATCAGGGACGAGGCTCGACATCAAGGGCAGCTCGGTCCTGTTCGCGGGGCTGCTGTGCCTGATCGGCCCGCTGCTTTTTGGTCACGATGCAGGCTGGGCACCCTGGCTGTGGGCCGTGATGGCGGTCGGCGGCGTCGTCCTCAAAGCGTTCCTGAAGCTCGAGCAGGCAGTCGCTGGTGCCGGCGGCATGCCGTTGATCGACCTCTCGCTGCTGGCGGACGCCGCTTTCCTGCGCGGGCTTGGCGCCGCCTTCTTTTTCTTCCTTGCCAATCTTTCCTTTTATCTGGTCATGACGCTGTTCATGCAGCGCGGCCTGAAAATTCCGCCGCTGTCAGCCGGCATGGCCTTCATCCCGCTTGCGCTTGCCTTCGTCGTGGCCTCGCGCCACAGCGGCGCGCGGGCGCGTCATCACGGCACCAAGGTGTTGATCGAAGGCTGCGCGCTTCAGATCGCAGGCCTCGCCGCGCTCGCGCTTGTTGCAGCCTGTATCGATGCGCCATCGCCGCTTCTGCTCGCGTTCGTCATGATCATCTTCGGCTACGGTCAGGGATTGGTGATGGCGCCGCTCTCCGGCGCGGTGCTCTCGACCGTCAAGCCTGTCGCCGCAGGCTCGGCGTCCGGCATCTACGGCACGACGGCGCAGATCGGAAATGCGGCCGGAGTGGCCGCAATCGGCGCGGTGTTCTTCGCGGTCGATGCCCTGCAATCAGCGCGCGCAGGATTTCTGGTCTCGCTTGCGCTGTTTGTGACATTAATCATGATCTGTGCCGCATTTCTGTCGTGGATGCGTCGCGCATCTGCGTGAAGTCGAGGCATTGCGGTTAATTCGTGCGGATTTCGGCGGAATTCCCCGTGATTTTCGTGGATTGACAGCGCACGGTCTTTTTATTTTGCAATGCAGCAACTATCTGGTTTGGCTAAGCGTTGAAAGCCGCCCACCAGGAAGTTGCCGTGTCGTTAGCCAAAAATGTTGATCTGTTGAGACGTCTGCCGAGGCTGGACGGTCTGCGCTTTGCCGAGCTCGGCCGGAGCGCGGATGCGTCCAGTCCATTGCAAGAGGTCACCGGCTTCGGCGACAACCCGGGGGCCTTGCGCATGTTCGCGTTCGTGCCGGCGCAGTTGCAGAAGCCGCGCGCGTTGGTCGTCGTGCTGCATGGCTGCGGGCAGGCGGCGGCGGGCTACGATCTCGGCGCGGGCTGGTCGACGCTCGCGAAGCACTATGGCTTCGCGCTGCTGATGCCCGAGCAGCAGCGGATCAACAACGGCAACACCTGCTTCAACTGGTTCAATCCGGAAGATACGGCGCGGGACAGCGGCGAGGCGTATTCGATCCGCGAGATGATCGCGCATATGGCGGAGGCGCATCGCATCGATCCCAAGCGCATCTTCATCACCGGCTTGTCCGCCGGCGGCGGCATGACGTCGGTGATGCTCGCGACCTATCCGGAAGTCTTCGCGGCGGGTGCGGTCATTGCCGGACTGCCCTATGGCATCGCCTCGAATTTGCGCGAGGCACTGGACGGCATGTTTCATTCCCCGGTGCGTCCCGCGCGCGAGCTCGGCGATCTTGTGCGCAATGCCTCGGATTATCGCGGCCCCTGGCCGAAGATCTCGGTGTGGCACGGCAGCGCCGACCGCACCGTCAATCCCGGCAATGCCAACGAGATCGTCAAACAGTGGCTCGATCTGCACGATCTGCCGGAAGCGCCGATGGCGGAGACCAATGTCGACGGCTATCCGCGCCAGGCCTGGTGGGGCAAGGACGGCGAGACGCTGGTCGAGTCCTACGCCATCACCGACATGGCGCACGGCACACCGCTTGGGCTGGCCGACAACGACCAGCGCTATGGCGTCGAAGGCGCGTTCCTGATCGAGGCCGGCATTTCCTCGTCCTATCACATCGCAAAATTCTTCGGCCTCACCGGCTGGATTGCAGACGCTGCAAAGGCGGAGGCCAAGCCTACAAGCAAGTCTACAAGCAGGCCTGCAGCGCAGCCGGCACTGACGCCCGCGCCGCATCTCGCCCGCTCGATCCGCGCAGCGGTCGCCGAACAGCCGGCCGAGCCGACGCGCGAGGAGGCTCGCAGCTTCGATCTCGGCCAGATCATCACGCGCGCACTGACCGCCGCAGGATTGATGAAGTAGCCCCAAACTCCGGACAAGCGCGCCCCAAGCGTGCGCCGATCCGGGACCCATTGCCACAGGGCAAAGTGAGGCGCGAAGGGCCAACTCCGAGTCCCCGCAAACCACGGCTTCCTGTGGTTATGGGTCCCGGATCTGCGCTTCGCTTGTCCGGGACGACAGCGACGTTTGTAGCGATGTCGTTGTGTCAGCCCGCGGAAACTACGCCGTCTGACCGATCCACTCGATCGGCGTCACCGTCACCTCGCCGCCGGCGACCTTCCGCGTCATCTCCTGATAGGTTTTGAAGAAGTCGCGCGATTGCAGCGCTTTTTGCGCGGCATCGTCAGCGACGCTGGCGAGATGGAAATAGCTGCCATCGTCGCGGTTTTTCAAGACGCGATAGCCGATCCGGCCCGTCAGCTCCGGATCGCCGTCGATCGCCTTGATGAAGCGGCCGACCTCCTGGTGCCAGGCGTCCGTCGTACCGTTCCTGAATTCATATCTGATCATGAAGTGCTTCATGTGACGCTCCCTGTTCGTCGTGTGCGTCATCATCTGCGGCTTGCTAGCGATCCCGCAAGTATGGACAAAATTGATAGTATGGACTTTTTCGACGTTGCTCCTATCCTCTTCGCCATAGCGTTTTCGAGCGAAGTGGATGCCGGTTCGCGTGAAGAAAACGCGTCAAAACAAGAATCTAACGCGTGGAGGAGACGACATGGCGAAGGCGAACCCGGCGCGCATCTGTCCGGTCGCGGCCTTTCAGAAGATGATCAGCGGCAAGTACAAGCTGCGCATCGTCTGGGACCTCAAGGACGGCCCGCGCCGCTATGGCGAGATCCGCAGCGGCTTATTGCGCGGCACGGAAGGCAGCGCCGAGATCGCCCCGCGCGTGCTCAGCCGTGAATTGAAGGCCCTGACACAAAGCGGCCTGATCGACCGCAAGGATTTCGGCGAAGTGCCGCCGAAGGTCGAATATCGCTTGACCCGCAAGGGCAATAGCTTCGTGCCGGTCGTCGCGGCGATCCGCGACTGGGGCGATCGTCACCTCACTGAGACCGCCACGCTTGTGGACGCGGCGGAATAAACCTCACATCGCGCCGGTGATGAACGGATTGGTCATCCGCTCCTGGCCGATGCTTGAGCCGGCGCCGTGACCGCAGATGAAGCCGACGTCGTCGCCGAGCGGCAATAGCTTGGTCAGAATCGAGTTGATCAGCGTGGCGTGACTGCCGCCCGGCAAATCGGTGCGTCCGACCGAGCCGGCGAACAGGACATCGCCGACATGGGCGAAGCGCAGCTCCTTGTTGAAGAACACCACGCTGCCGGGCGAGTGGCCGGGGCAGTGGAAAATATCGAATTGCAAGCTGCCGATCGACACGGTGTCGCCTTCGGCGAGCCAACGGTCCGGCGCGAAATTGCGCACGCCGGTCATGCCGAAGCGTGCGCCGCTGTCGACCACATTGTCGAGCAGGAACTTGTCCGCTTCATGCGGCCCCTCGATCGGCACCTTCAGTGCATCGCGCAGATCGGCCGCGCCGCCGACATGGTCGATATGGCCGTGGGTCAGCCAGATCTTCTCCACGGTGACGCCGGTCTGCTTGATCGCGTCCAGGATCTTCGGCACGTCCCCGCCGGGATCGATCACCACCGCCTTCTTGGAGGGCTCGTCCCAGATGATGGTGCAGTTCTGCTCGAACAGCGTCACGGGAACGATGATCGCGCCGGCCTTGGATTGCGAAGAGTCTTGGGTGTCATTTTGCTCGGTCATGGCGCCACAATGCCGATTTTTGCCATGCCGCCAAGCAAAAGATTCGGCCAAGGATCTGGAATGGAGCCTGGAACAACCACGCCCGCCGTCACACGGCCGTCCCAATTGGCTCGCCAATTTGAACCGGGACGCTGCTGCCGCGTTCTTCCGCCCGAGGCGCAGATTTATGGATGGGTTCTCCAGCATGGCTCAGAGCGATAGCAACTGGTGGCGCGACGGCATCTTCTATCAGGTCTACCCGCGCTCCTTTCAGGACTCAGATGGTGACGGCGTCGGCGATCTCGCCGGCATTTTGCAGCGGTTGCCTTACGTCAAATCGCTCGGCGTCGATGCGATCTGGCTGTCGCCGATCTTTCCCTCGCCGATGGAGGATTTCGGCTACGACATCTCCGACTATACCGGCATCGAGCCGCTGTTCGGCACGATGGCCGATTTCGATGCGCTGATCACGGCCGCCCACGACAACGGCCTGAAACTGATCCTCGACCTCGTGCCGAACCACACCTCCGATCAGCATGCCTGGTTCGTCGAGAGCCGCGCCTCGCGCGACAATCCCAAGCGAGACTGGTACATCTGGCGCGATCCGGCACCCGACGGCGGGGTGCCGAACAACTGGCTATCCGAGTTCGGCGGCAGCGCGTGGCAGTTCGATGAGACCACGGGGCAATATTACTACCATGCCTTTCTCGCCCAGCAGCCGGACCTGAACTGGCGCAATCCGGACGTCCGTGCCGCGATCTACGACGTGATGCGGTTCTGGCTCGACAAGGGCGTCGACGGCTTTCGCGTCGACGTGATCTGGCACCTGATCAAGGATGCCGAATTCCGCGACAACCCGCCCAATCCGCATTACGTCGAGGGCCGGCCGCCGAACGAAAGGATCATGACGCAATACTCCACCGACCAGCCGGAGGTGCATGACGTGATCGCCGAGATGCGACGCGTCACCGATGAATTCGAAGCCCGCGTGCTGATCGGCGAGATCTATCTGCCGCTGCACCGTCTCATGGCCTATTACGGCAACGACCTCACCGGCGCGCAGATGCCGTTCAATTTCGCGCTGCTCTTGACCTTCTGGAGCGCGCGCTCGATCGAGACAATCATCGAGGATTACGAGAAGGCGCTGCCGCGCGGCGCCTGGCCGAACTGGGTGCTCGGCAATCACGATCGCCCGCGCGTCGCAAGCCGCGTGGGTCCCGAGCAGGCCCGTGTCGCCGCCATGCTGCTGCTGACGCTGCGCGGCACGCCGACGCTCTATTACGGCGACGAGATCGGCATGCATCAAGTGGCGATTGCGCCGGAGGACGTGCGCGACCCCTTCGAAAAGAACGTGCCCGGCATCGGTGTCGGCCGCGACGGCTGCCGCACGCCGATGCAGTGGGATGCGACCGAATTCGCCGGCTTCTCGGCGGCGCGGCCGTGGCTGCCGCTGCCGGCGCACTATGTGCGCGACAATGTCGTCAATCTCGAAGCCGATGCGCGCTCGATCCTCAGCCTCTACAGACGCCTGATCACCCTGCGGAAGAGCAGTCGGCCGCTGGTCGCCGGCGATTATCATCCGATCGCGGCGCAAGGCGATCTCCTGATCTATCGCCGCGAGGCCGAGGGGCAGGCGGTGATCGTGGCGCTCAATCTCGGCCCCGATCCGGTCGCGGCGACCACCAGCGCGATCCGTTTCGGCAGCAGCATACTGCTGTCGACGTTCCTGGATCGCGAGGACGAGCGGATCGAAGGCGTGCTGGATCTGCGCGGCAATGAGGGCGTGATTGTCGCGCCGCCCTAGCCGTCGTCCCGGACAAGCGCAGCGCAGATCCGGGACCCATAGCCACAGGGAGTGGTTTGGCGAAGACTCGGAGTGATCAGCGCGCCCCAAACTTCTCCCTGTGATTATGGGTCCCCGCTTTCGCGGGGACGACAGCGGAGGGTACGGCTGCGGTGGAGTATAGCGATGCGTAGATGCTCTTACCCCGGATGCTTCTTCCCTCTCACCGTATCCCCGTCGATATCGCTCCGCTTCAGCAGATAATCCAGCCCGCCGACGCGGTACCAGCGATAGCCATACGGCTCCAGCACGATCCGGTGCTGGCCGCGCTTGTCGGCGTGGCTGTGGTCCTCCGCGAGCAGATTGATCAGGTGCGCGCCGGCCTCGTCCGGCAGCCCGGCCGAGAACGCGATCTCGCGCGGCTTCTCGTCGAGATTATGCACGAACAACACCGAATTGTTGCGCCAGTCGTAGCGCATGATGAACACGGCGGGATCGCGCACCGGAATGATCGTGAAGTCGCCCCAGCCGATTTCAGGCACCTCCTTGCGCATACGGACGATGCGCTCGGTCCAGTTCAGCATGGAGTTGGGATCGCGCCGCTGCTTGGCGACGTTGACGTGGGGATAGCCGTAAGGCCCCTTGTCGATCACAGGGCAGGCCGGCTTGTTGCTCTTGGTGAAGCCGCCATGCGGCTCGGTCGACCATTGCATCGGCGTGCGCGCGCAATTGCGTTCCGGCAGTGAGAGATCGTCGCCCATCGCGATCTCGTCGCCATAGCGGATCACGGGCGTTCCGGGCAGCGTGCACATCAGGCTGTAGGCGAGTTCGAGCCGCCGGCGATCGCCGCCCAGCATCGGCGCGAGGCGCCGCCTGATGCCGCGGTCGTAGAGCTGCATGTCCTTGTCGGGACCGAAATTCCTGAACACGGAGTCGCGCTGCGCCTTGGTCAGCCGCCCCAGGTCGAGCTCGTCGTGATTGCGCAGGAACAGGCCCCATTGCGCGGTCGCCGGCCGCGGCTTGGTCGCCTTCAACGCCTTCGCCAGCGGCCGCGAATCTGCGGATGCCAGCGCATAGAACAGGTGCTGGTTGACGTGGAAGTTGAACATCATGTGCATGCGGTCGGCATCGCGGCCGAAATATTCCATGTCCGTCTTCGGCAGCACATTGGCTTCGGCGAGGATGATGGCGTCGCCCTGCCGCCATTGCAGGAATTCGCGGAACGCGCGCAGCATGTCGTACTGCTCGACCGGCTTCTTCACCTTCGCACCCTTGGTCGCGATCACGAAGGGCACGGCGTCCATGCGGAAGCCGGAGACGCCGAGCTGGATCCAGAACCCCATGATCTTCAGGATCTCGGCCTGCACATGCGGGTTCGAGGTGTTGAGGTCGGGCTGGAAATCGTAGAAGCGGTGGAAGTAATACGCGCCCGCTTCCTTGTCGCGCGTCCAGGTCGTTTTCTGCACGCCGGGAAACACCATGCCCTTGTCGGCACCGGCCGGCTTCTTGTCGGACCACACATACCAGTCGCGGTAGGGCGAGTTCTTGTCGCGCCGCGCCTCCTTGAACCAGTGATGCTGATCCGAGGTGTGGTTGACGACGAGGTCGATGATGATGCGGATGCCGCGCTGCTTGCAGCCGTGGGCGAACTCGACGAAATCGCCGAGCGTGCCGTAACGCGCATCCACGCTGTAATAGTCGGCGATGTCGTAGCCGTCGTCGCGGCCGGGCGAGGTCTGGAACGGCATCAGCCAGATCGTGGTGATGCCGAGGCCATGCAGATAGTCGAGCCGGCGGAGCAGGCCCTTGAAGTCGCCGACGCCGTCACCGTTGGCGTCCATATAGGAGCCGACGGAAAGGCAGTAGATCACGCCGTTCTTGTACCAGAGATCGTCGATCATCCGCGCAGCCTCGGTGGTTCCGCCGAGGTGCGGCGGCTGCGTGATAAGTGCGTGGGGGAGGGGAGGTTCCGTGTTTCATCCTCGGTGTCGTCCCGGACAAGCGCGGCGAAGCGGAGCGCCGATCCGGGACCCATAACCACAGGGAGCAGTTTTGCGATGACTCGGAGTTACCTGAGCGCCCTACAACAACTCCCTGTGGTTATGGGTCCCCGCTTTCGCGGGGACGACGGCGGAGATCGAGGCTGCGCTTAGGCTCCATCGAGCAGTGTGCAGTTCTACGGAATCGGCTATCCTCCCCCCATGGACAATCCCGCCCGCAACATCGCCCTCGTGCCGCCGCCTGATCGCCGCCAGTCGGAGACGGCGCTCGCGGTCGCGCGCGGCACCGCGCGGCTGCTGCGTTCGCTCGGCTTTACCTGCATCAGCGAATTGCCGCTGCCCTCGGGCCGGCGCGCCGATCTCGTGGCGCTGAACGAGCGCGGCGAGATCTGGATCGTCGAGATCAAATCGTCGGTGGAGGATCTGCGCGCCGACCAGAAATGGCACGAGTACCGCGCCCATTGCGACCGGCTGTTCTTCGCCTTCACTCAGGACCTGCCGTGCGAGATCTTTCCGGAAGGCACCGGCCTGATCATCGCCGACGCCTATGGCGCGCACCTGCATTGCGAAGCGCCCGAGCACAAGCTCGCAGCCGCCACGCGCAAGCAGATGACGGTGCGGTTTGGAATGGCGGCGGCGCTTCGGATCAACCGGCTGGTCGACCCGCAAGGGCATGCGGATTTTTGGGAGTAGCGGCGCCGCAAACATCGGTGCCGTAGGGTGGGCAAAGCGAAGCGTGCCCACGATCTCTATCCAACGCAAACAGAGCGTGGGCACGGCGCTTGCGCGCCTTTGCCCACCCTACGAGACCGCTACCTCGGCGCGCGCTTGGCGAGAATGCGCTGCAACGTCCTGCGGTGCATGTTCAGCCTGCGCGCCGTCTCCGAGACGTTGCGGTTGCACATCTCGTAGATGCGCTGGATGTGCTCCCAGCGTACGCGGTCGGCGGACATCGGGTTGGTCGGCAGCTCGGATTTCTCCGCGCTGGTCGACAGCAGCGCCGCGACGACGTCGTCGGCATCCGCCGGCTTGGAGAGATAATCGATCGCGCCCATCTTCACCGCGGTGACGGCGGTGGCGATGTTGCCATAGCCGGTCAGCACGATCGCGCGCGCATCCGGGCGCTTCTTCTTCAGCGCCGAGACCACGTCAAGGCCGTTGCCGTCGCCGAGCCGCAAGTCCACCACGGCGAATGCCGGCGCTGCCTTGCCGATCTGCGCAAGACCATCCGAGACGGTGTCGCACGACGTCACCGCAAAGCCGCGCGTTTCCATGGCGCGCGACAACCGCTCCAGGAACGGCTTGTCGTCCTCCACGATGAGCAGCGAGCGGTCGGTCTGTTCGTTCAGTTCGGCGATGGCGTTCAAGGTTTTGTCCTCTCTCCAACGCGACTACATATGGCCTCGCAATCGGGCGGTGCCAAGGCCGCCGATAGTCGATCGGCCCTGTTGTGCGACGCAAGGTCGCGGCCTATCCTATTGTTTCTTCGAGGCTCTCGATAGCCTCAAAACGCTGTCGCGGCCATGTGATCTGCACCACCGCGCCGTGTTCCGGAAAGATCCGGTTGGTAAACGAGACCTTGGCGCCGGTGCGTTCCAGCAACGTGCGCGCGATGAACACGCCCAATCCGAGACCGCGTCGCTCACCGCTGCCCTCATCCGTGGTTCGTCGCCGCGACAGATAGGGCTCGCCGATCCGGTTCAGGATGTCGGGCGGAATGCCGGGGCCGTCGTCGGAGATCAGAAGCTCGATCGTGTCCTTGTTCCACCACGCGTTCACTTCGACGGTGGTATGGGCGAAATCGACCGCGTTCTCGACGATGTTGCCGACGCCGTAGAGGATCGCCGGATTGCGCGAGCCGACCGGCTCGGACACGGCGGCGACCGCGATCCGCACCTTGATCTCGACGCCGAAATCGCGGTGCGGGGCCACCACCTCCTCGATCAGCTCCGACAGCTTCATGCGGTCGAACGGCGCGCCGGTGGAGGAGAGCTGGGTGATCTTGCTCAAGATGTCGCGGCAGCGCTGGGTCTGCTCGCGCAGCGTCTTCAGGTCGGCGGCAAAGCTGGCGTCCTTCACCGTCTTTTCCAGCTCGCGCGAGATCAAAAAGATCGTCGCGAGCGGCGTGCCGAGCTCGTGCGCGGCCGCGGCTGCGAGGCCGTCGAGCTGCGTCAGATGCTGCTCGCGCGTCAGCACCAGCTCGGTCGCGGCCAGCGCGTCCGCAAGCTTGCGCGCCTCCTCGGTCACCTGGAACGAGTAGAGGCTGGTGACGCCGATCGCGAGCACGATCGAGAGCCAGACGCCGACGAGGTAGATCGGCGGCAGCACCAGGGGATCATCGGAATCCCAGGGCAGCGGCAAATGGAAGAAGAACAGGACCGAGGCGCAGGCTACCGCAAGCACACCGAGGCCGAAGGTGAAGCGCGCCGGCAGCGCCGTGGCCGAGATCAGCACCGGCGCGAGGAAGAGGAACGAGAACGGGTTCTGCAGTCCGCCGGTGAAGTACAGCAGACCGGCCAGCTCCACGATGTTCAGCGCGAGCAGTCCGGCCGCCTGCATCGGCTCCAGCCGCTGCAGCGGATTGGACACGGTCTGGAGCGCCAGATTGAGCGCGGCCGACAAGGCGATGATGCTGACGCAGGGGACGATCTCGACGTTGAATTCCAACCCCTGCGCCACGATGAAGATCGCGGCGAGCTGGCCCAGCACCGCCAGCCAACGCAGCCGCAGGATCGTGTCCAGGCGGATATGCCGCTGCGCGTGGCGAAAGTCGGAAGCAGCAATTTCAGTCATATCGGCCAATGGGGGTGCCTTCCAGATCACAAACGCTGGGCTCGCGGAACCACCGGATTACAAGCCTTGCGCTATCCGCTGCAATAGCAGAAGAACGACCAGCATGACCGAGAATGACAAGGCTTCAAGTCGGCCGACTGTCGCGGAGCGCAGCTCGTCCGCGGCGATCGCGGTCGAGCATCTCGTCAAAATCTATAAGCAGACCCGAGCGGTCGACGACATCTCCTTTTCGTTGCCGCGTGGCAGCATCACCGGACTTCTGGGCGGCAACGGCGCCGGCAAGACCACGACCATCGCGATGATCATGGGCCTTGTGCTGCCGACCTCCGGCCGCGTGCAGGTGCTCGGACATCGGATGCCCGAGGAGAGCGCTGCCGTGCTGGGGCGGATGAATTTCGAGAGCCCCTATGTCGACATGCCGATGCGGCTCACGGTGCGGCAGAATCTCACCGTGTTCGGCATGCTCTATGCGGTGAAGAACCTCGCCGGCCGCATCGCCGAGCTCGCGGACGATCTCGATCTCACCGAATTCATCGACCGCGCCAACGGCAAGCTGTCGGCCGGGCAGAAGACCCGCGTCGCGCTCGCCAAAGCGCTGATCAACCGGCCCGAGCTGCTGCTGCTGGACGAGCCGACCGCCTCGCTCGATCCGGATACCGCCGACTGGGTGCGGGCGCACCTGGAGCGTTATCGCAAGGACAACAACGCCACCATCCTTTTGGCTTCGCACAACATGCTCGAGGTCGAGCGGCTCTGCGACCGCGTCATCATCATGAAGCGCGGTCGCATCGAGGACGACGATACGCCTGAGGCGATCATGGCGCGCTACAATCGCACCACGCTGGAGGAGGTGTTTCTGGACGTCGCGCGCGGCCGGGTGAACGGCGCGAAGGAGGCGGCAAGGTGAGCGGTCGTACCCGTATTCGTAGCCCGGATGGAGGTCTGTCATTCCGGGGCGCGCGGAGCGCGAGCCCGGAATCCATAATCACAGGCGGCGGTTGCGAGGCGAGACGGGTCACTCCGAGTCTTCGCCAAATTGAGTTTCGTGGTTATGGATCCCGGGCTCGCGACGATGTCGCGCCCCGGGATGACAGATCCCATCCGGGTCAGGTTATCGCGCGATGACGGACATCCCCCTCCACCGCGGCATCTCCGTCCATCGCATCGGCGCGATGATCCTGCGCTACTGGTACCTCCTGCTGTCATCCTGGCCGCGGCTGCTCGAATTGCTGTACTGGCCGGCGCTGCAGGTCATCACTTGGGGTTTCATCCAGTATTACATCGCCGAGAATTCCAATTTCTTCGCGCGCGCCGGCGGCACGCTGATCGGCGCCGTCATCCTCTGGGATATCCTGTTCCGCGGGCAGCTCGGCTTCTCCATCTCGTTCCTGGAGGAGATGTGGGCGCGCAACATCGGCAACCTCATGATGAGCCCCTTGAGGCCGATCGAGTTTCTGCTGTCGCTGATGGTCATGAGCCTGATCCGGCTTGCGATCGGGATCATTCCGATGACCTTGCTCGCCCTGTTCATGTTTCACTTCAATGTCTATGCCCTGGGCCTGCCCTTGATCGCATTCTTCTGCAATCTGATCTTCACGAGCTGGTCGGTCGGCATCTTCGTGTCGGGTCTCGTGCTGCGAAACGGCCTCGGCGCCGAGAGCATCGTCTGGACCCTGATGTTCGCGATCCTGCCGCTCGCCTGCGTCTACTACCCCGTCAGCGTGTTGCCGGTCTGGCTGCAATACGCCGCTTGGGCGTTGCCGCCGACCTATGCCTTCGAGGGAATGCGCGCGCTGCTGATCGAAAACACCTTCCGCGCCGATCTGATGCTGGAGGCGCTGGCCATCAACGCCGTCTTTCTGGTTGCATCTTTTGCATCATTCCTTGCCCTTTTGCGCAGCGCCAAACGGCACGGCTCGCTGCTGTCGGGCGGTGAATAACGTCACTTTCCCGTGGATTCAGGCTGGTTTAGCCGCTTCGGCTCCGTAGATGTACGGAACCATGCATTGACGCAATATTGCGCATTCGGCAGTATGCTGCGATGCGAAGAGGGATATAGCGATGCCTATTGGTGAGTTTGGCGGCGCACCGCCCCTGGCTGCAGAAGGCAGTCCGGTCCTGACGACGCCGATGTACTGGATGTACGAGATGGCACACGCCTCTCTCAATCCGGCACGTGCGGTCACTGACGCGACCAAGCTGCTGTTCCAGAATCCTCTCAATCCCTGGGCGCGCACCGAGGTCGGCAAGTCGGTCGCCGCGGCCTGCGAATTGTTCGAGCGCACCACGCGCCGCTACGGCAAGCCGGAATGGGGCCTCAACGACACCGAGGTCAACGGCATCCGCGTCCCCGTCGAGATCCGCTCGGTCTGGGAAAAGCCGTTCTGCCGGCTGCTCTACTTCGATCGCAAGTTCGCTCGTCCCCTGCGCAGCCCGCAGCCGCGCGTGCTGATCGTGGCGCCGATGTCCGGGCATTATGCGACGCTGCTTCGCGGCACGGTCGAGGCCTTCCTGCCCGCGCATGAGGTCTACATCACCGATTGGGCCGATGCCCGAATGGTGCCGCTCAGCGATGGCCGCTTCGATCTCGACGATTACATCGACTACGTCATCGAGATGCTGCACGTCCTCGGCGGCAACACCCATGTCATGGCGGTGTGCCAGCCCTCCGTGCCGGTGGTCGCCGCCGTCTCGATCATGGAAGCGCGGCGCGATCCCTTCGTGCCGACCTCTATGACGCTGATGGGCGGCCCGATCGACACCCGTCGCAACCCAACGGCGGTGAACAATCTCGCCCAGGAGCGCGGCATCGACTGGTTCCGCAACCACGTCATCACCAAGGTGCCGTTCCCGCATCCCGGCATGATGCGCGACGTCTATCCGGGATTTTTGCAGCTCAACGGCTTCATCAGCATGAATCTCGACCGCCACATGGACGCCCACAAGCAGCTCTTTGCCCATCTGGTGAAGGGCGACGGCGACCTCGTCGACAAGCATCGCGAGTTCTATGACGAATATCTCGCGGTGATGGACCTCTCCGCCGAGTATTACCTGCAGACGGTCGACACCGTGTTCGTGAAGCACTCGCTGCCGAAGGGCGAGATGACCCATCGCGGAACACGCGTGGACCCATCCAAGGTCACGCGCGTGGCGTTGATGACGGTCGAAGGCGAGAACGACGACATCTCGGGTCTCGGTCAGACCGAAGCGACGCACACATTGTGCAGCTCGATCCCCGATCATCGCCGCGTTCATTACGTCCAGAAGGGCGTTGGACATTACGGCGTGTTCAACGGCTCGCGCTTCAAGTCGGAAATCGTTCCGCGAATCCATGACTTCATGGTCTCAGCTGCGAATCCGAGTTCATTGCAGGCTCTGGCGGCCGAATAACCTTCGTTTTCGGCTTTCCCGTCGAAAATCCAGGCCCCGCCGGAGGCTCCGGCCGGGCCTGGTTCTCTTCAGATTCGCGGTATTTAGGTAGCCTTATAGGAGTGAGTCTTCCCTCACCCCTTGGGGGTGCCGCATGCGTCCAGCGGGGGCGAAAAAAGACGGTTCCAACCCCAGTCTGTAGGGTCTCCCGGACGTCAGACCGCTGTATATTGGGCAAATGATTTGTTTTTGCGCCGAGCGCTTTCCCTGGCGGCGGTTATGGCAAAATCCGGGCGCCCTCCTGCCCCCCGGACTGACAGACATGGCCACTCGCGCTCTCCTCTATCGGCGGCCCCACGAACCCAAGACCGTCCTGATCACCCATGGATCGCAATATTTTGCCATCCGATTGCGCCGGCACCGCCGCGCGCGCCGTTACACCCTGAGAATTCATCCGAGCGATCGCGAAGCCATCCTCACCATGCCGCCGCGCGGCACGCTGGCCGAGGCAAAAGACTTTGCGCAGCGCCACGGTGCGTGGATCGCGGCGCGCCTCGGTCGCTTGCCGAAGGCCGCGCCGTTCCAGCCGGGCACGGTGATACCGCTCCGCGGCACGTCGCATCGCATCGTTCATCGCGCTGGCACGCGCGGCACGGTGTGGACCGAGACGCGCGATAGCGGCGAACGCATTCTCTGCGTCGCCGGCGGGCTCGAGCATGTCGATCGCCGCGTCAGCGACTTCCTCAAGCGCGAGGCGCGCCGCGACCTCCAGCGTTCGGCGGAGGCTTACGCCGCCGAGCTCGGCGTCAGGGTCAAGCGCCTGTCGATCCGCGATCAGTCCAGCCGCTGGGGTTCCTGCACCTCGGCCGGCTCGCTGTCGTTCTCCTGGCGCCTGATCCTCGCGCCGCCCTTCGTGCTCGACTACCTCGCCGCGCACGAAGTCGCCCATCTCGTCGAGATGAACCACTCGGCGCGGTTCTGGCGCGTGTGCGGAAAAGTCTGCCCGTCGATGGAGCGCGCCAAGAAGTGGCTCGACACCTACGGCAATGATCTGCACCGGTATGGGGTCGAGGATTAGGGGCGCTGTCGCCTAACCGTCGCTGTCGTCGCCCGGCTCGACCGGGCGACCCAGTAAGCCGCGGCAGTCGTTATGAATCTCGATGTCTCTGGAATGCTGGACTCCCCGCCTTCGCGGGGAATGACAGTTGAGAATGAGCCGGCTTCAGACTCCGCTCACGCACTGAAATCCGCACTCGTCCCCGCTTGCGCGCCTGACGCCAGATAGGACGATTGCCGCTGCGCGCTGGCCTTCTGGCCCTCGGCCAGCATCGCCTGGAACGCAGCGTCGAGTTGCTCGCGGCTGTAGGTCGTGGAACTGCTTTCACGCGGTGTCCATTGCGATTGCGTGATCGCGGTGGGCGCCTTTTCGACGGTGCCGCCAAGCAGCCTGGCGTAATTGTCGGCGCGCCACTGCGCCAGGTCTGGTCCGCTCAAGCCGGGAGGATCTTCCAGCTTGCCGATCCTCGCGCCCGCCAGGTTGGTCATGGCCGAGGATCCGCCGTTGTACAGCGTGGCCACCACCTTGCCGTCCACTTTCACCTGCGCGTAGGTATTCTCCGGCGCATTGTCCGCGACGACCGACTGAGGTGCATTCGTCTCGTGCGCGATCAGCCAATGCGTTGCCATGAGGTCATGCAGGACGGGATCATCCGCGGCCGATATGACCTTGGCGCCTGACAGCGGCTTGACCTGCGAGAGGTCGATCCGGAAGCCGCTGGTTGCCGCGTCGGTCGCATCCGGTGCCACCGCCTGAAGACCAGACCTCGCATTTGAAGTGGATGCTGATGCGGGCCGCAGATGCGGCAGCGCCGCGCTGGATAGATTTGAATCATGGAACGCTCCCAGACACTCGCTCAACTTATGAGAGCAAATCCCGGGCCGCTGACGGGAGCTTGAAGGGATTGGAGTTTTTGCTTTAGGCGAGTTCCGGGGCGCGGCGAATTTTGCCGCGCTGGGCAGGACTTGCCGAAGCGATGCCGCTGATTTCCAGGCACGTGCTTCAGGCGTCTGGGCTGCCTCTGCAAGCCGTTGATTTCGTTATCTTCGGCTACTGTGCATGGGGTTGTTTTCGCAGTTTTTGTCTTGAGGTCATGGAGACCTCAGCGCGAGCCTATCGGTTTCCGCCGAACAGCCGGTCCATCAGCCAGCCGTCGAGCCCCGCCGCCGCTTCCGGCCGCGCATTGGCGCGCGTCGGCGGTGGACGATAGCCGCCATTGCTTGCGGGTGCCGGCCCGGGCGCTGCCGCTGTCGGCGGCGACACCTGCGAGGCCGCCTGCGCGAGGTTCGACAGGCCCCAGCCAACTTGTGTGCTCGGCAATGCCGCGACCGGCACGCCCTCGTGCGCCGCCTTCATGAAGCGCGACCACACTTCCACCGGCAGGCCGCCGCCGGTCGCCTTCTTGGTCGGCGAGTTGTCGTCATTGCCGAGCCAGACACCCGTGACGAGGCTCGCGGTGTAGCCGATGAACCAGGCGTCGCGGTAATCCTGGCTGGTGCCGGTCTTGCCGGCCGCGGGCCAGCCGGGGATCTCGGCCTTCTTGGCGGTGCCTGATATCAGCGTCTCCCGCATCATCGCGTTCATCATGCCGACATAGCGGGGGTCGATGACCTGATTGCGCTCCTCAGGCTGGCGCATGTAGAGCAGCTTGCCGCCCAGCGTCTTGATCCGCGTGACGACGTGCGGTGCCACCGCGAGACCGCCATTGGCGAAGGGCGCATAGGCGCCGACCAGCTCGACCACCGAGACTTCGGAGGTGCCGAGCGCGATCGAGGCGTTGGGCTCGAGCTTGGAGGAGATGCCGAGCCGGTGCGCGGTGCGCACCACGTTCTTCGGTCCGACCTCGAGGCCGAGACGGATGGCGACGGTATTGAGCGACATCGCCAGCGCCTGCGTCAGCGTCACCGCGCCGAAATATTCATGGGTGTAGTTCTCGGGTCGCCAGCCCTTGACCTCGATCGGCGCGTCCTGTCGCATCGTATCAGGCGTCAGGCCCTGCTCGAGCGCGGTCAGGTACACGAACGGCTTGAACGAGGAGCCCGGCTGGCGTCTGGCGGTCACAGCGCGGTTGTATTGGCTCTCGGAATAGTTCCGCCCGCCCACCATGGCGCGCACCGCGCCATCAGGTGTCATCGCCACCAGCGCGCCCTGGCTGACATTGAACTTCACGCTCTTGGCCGCGAGCTCGTCGATGATGGCGGCTTCCGCCACGCTCTGCAGCTTCGGATCGATCGTGGTCTCGACTTTGATGCTCTCGTCGATCTGGCCAACCAGATCGTCCAGCACCTCGCCGATCCAGTCGGCAACGTAATTGACCGTGCCGGCGCCGACCGGCTTCACATTGTAGGAGGGATGACCGATCGAGGCCTGCGCCTGCGCGTCGGTGATGAACTTTGCGTCCGCCATCGCCGCGAGCACGATCTGCGCGCGGGCTTCGGCGCCTTCGGGGTTGCGGTTCGGCGCAAGGCGCGAGGGCGATTTGACGAGCCCGGCCAGCATTGCGGCCTCGGCGACCGTGACGTTCTTCGCCGACTTGCCGAAATATTTCTGCGCGGCGGCCTCGACGCCATACGCGCCCGAGCCGAAATAGACGCGGTTGAGATAGAGCTCCAGGATCTCGTTCTTGGAGTGCTTGCGCTCGAGCCAGATCGCGAGCTCCACCTCCTGCAGCTTGCGCTGCATGGTGCGCTCCTGGGTCAGGAACAGGTTCTTGGCGAGCTGCTGCGTCAGCGTCGAGCCGCCCTGCGAGACGCCGCGATGCATGACGTTGGTGACGAGGGCGCGCAGGATGCCGATCGGGTCGATGCCGAAATGCGAGTAGAAGCGGCGGTCCTCGATGGCGATGAAAGCCTTCGGCAAATACGGCGGCAAATCCTTCAGCGAGACATTGGCGCCGGCCATCTCGCCGCGTTGCGCCAGCATGCTGCCGTCGATGCCGACGATCTGGATCGTTGGCGGCCGCTTGGGAATCTCCAGCGACTGGATCGGCGGCAGATGGGCGCCGACATAGATCACGACGCCGATCAGAGCGATCGCGCCCCACAGGCCGAGCACCGCGCCCCAATAGACCAGGCGGCCGATGCTGGCGCCAATACGTGACTTGGTGCGCCGCTTGGCGCCGCTGCGGCTGGCTGGCGCTTTCCGCTCGCGCGGCGGCTCGTCGCCGGAATCCTCGCCCTTGCGCTTGGCGGATGATTTCGTCGATTTCTTCGGCTTGTCGTCGCCGCCGGGAATGCGATCCGCCGCGGTCAGGCGCAGATCGGCGAGCGCCGCGGGCAAGCCGAACAGCGGCTCCTTCCGCCCACCCTTTTTCTTTCCCCACGCCATACGCAAAAACGCCCGGTCAGCCCGCCCCGCCGCACGCTAGCGGTCGCTGTTTAAGGCCCGGTTACCCAGACCTTAACGCCCGATTAGGAGGTGCGGCATTCCCCCGCCGCAGTTCCGCTGATTGGATGACGGAGCTAGGATCGCCGGCATAAAACACGAGGAAACACGCAGAGGAAACCCAAATGGGCCATATCGATCCGACCAAGGAGATCTTCGCGCAATTCCGGGACAATGACCGCCCGGGTCCGATCCACATGCTCAACCTGGTGCGCCTGCGCAAGGAGGCGGCCTACCCGGACGGCCGCAAGGCGAGCGGCGCCGAAGCCTACGCGGCCTATGGCCGCGAGAGCGGCCCGGTGTTCGAACGCCTCGGCGGCCGCATCATCTGGCAGGGCAAGTTCGAGCTGATGCTGATCGGTCCGCAGGAGGAGCGCTGGGACCATTGCTTCATCGCCGAATATCCTGATGTCGGAGCCTTCGTCGAGATGATCCGCGATCCCGTCTACCGCGAGGCTGTGAAGCACCGCCAGGCCGCGGTCGAGGACTCGCGGCTGATCCGGCACGCCGTGCTGCGGATCGGGAAGAATTTTGGAGAGATACCGGAGTAGGCCGCCAAATCGGTGATCTCCCTCCGTCATCCCGAGGTGCGAGTGGCGCGATGCAAAGCATCGCGCCGGGAGCCTCGGAGGATGTGCGGCCACCAGCGGGCCGTCGCCCATCGAGGGCCGCTGAAGAAGCGGCCACCCCCTAAGGGGTGACGGGGATAGCTCCAAAAGATCGGCGGCCCGCAGGCCGCCGATTGCATTTCAGAACTCTTCGCCTAACCCGCCGGGCCCGCATCCTCCAGGATCGGGCCGAACAGCTCCCAGCGCTCGCCGTTGAACTTCATCATCTGAAGCTGCTTGTTGACGCGGTAGTCGGTAGGCGACGTGTTGGCCTTGATGCCGGGCAGCGCAGTGTCGCTGGCGACGTCCTTCAGTGACGCCGCCTGCTTCATGACGTTCTCGCGCGTCAGGTTGTCGCCGCACTGCTGCAGCACGTGCACCAGCAGCTGCGCGGTGCTGTAGCCGTAGGTGTTGAAGTTCGAATCCTTGTCGCCATCCGGATAGTACTTCGCCATGAAGTCGAAATACTTCTTCATGCCGGGGTCATCCTTCCAGGTCGGATCGAGCGGTTCCTTACCGTAGTTGACGCTGATCAGGCCCTTGGCGGCGTCAAGGCCTGCGGGTTTCAGCACCGCGCCGACCGAGGTGGCGTTGATGTCGACGATCTGGACCGGATGCCAGCCCATTTCGGCGATCTTCTTGATGGCCTGCGCGGCCTGCTTCGGCGTCGTCGCACTGAAGAACAGGTCGGCGCCGGCATCCTTGATCTTGAGGACCTGCGAATCGACGGTGGGATCGGACACCTCGTAGGAGGCTTCCGTCACGATCATCTTGGCGGCCTTGTCACCGAGGCCGGCCTTGATGCCGTTCAGATAGTCCTTGCCGAGGTCGTCGTTCTGATAGAGCACGCCTACCTTGGCGTTCGGATGCTCCTTCAGAATGTACTGGCCGTAGATGCGGCCCTCGACGAAGTAATTGGGATTGAAGCCCATGGTCCACGGAAAGTTCTTGGGATCAGTGAACCTCGAGGCCCCGGTCGCCGCGAACAGCTGCGGCACCTTCTTGGCGTTGAGATATTTCTGCACGGCCGCGTTCACGGGCGTGCCGATGATCTGGAAGGTCAGCAACACCTCGTCGCTCTCGACCAGCTTGCGGATCTGCTCCACGGCTTTCGGCGGCGAATAGGCGTCGTCATACTGGATCAAATTGATCTTGCGGCCGTTCACGCCGCCCTGGTCGTTGATCATCTTGAAATAGGCGGCCTGCGTCTTGCCGATCGACGAATAGGCCGACGCCGGCCCCGAGAACGGCATGGTCTGTCCGACCTTGATCTCGGTGTCGCTGGCGCCCGGATCATATTTCTTCTGGGCATTGGCCGCTGAAATCGACAGCGCCAGAGCAAGCGCCGTGGCCAGATGCAGCTTTCCATTCCTCATTCGCAATTCCCTCAGTTTGTTTTTGCCGATGATCTGCCGGCCGCAGGACGCGTCCGATGCCATCGCTGAGGGCAAGTGTGGAGGAACGATTGTTGCGACGCAAGGTGGGCGTTCGTAGGGTGGGATAGCCTTGCGGACTGCGCGAAGCGCAGTCCGCTGGGCGTAACCCACCCTACGAGATCGGGACTAGCCCGACGGTCCCGTGTCCTCGATGATCGGTCCGAACAGTTCCCAGCGTTCGCCGTTGAACTTCATCATCTGCATCTGCTTGTTGACGCGGAAGTCGTTCGGCCCGGTGTTGATCTTGATGCCGGGCAGCGCGAAGCTCGGCGTGAAGTCCTTGATGTTGGCGACCTGCTTCATGATGTTCTCACGCGTCAGATCGTCGCCGCATTGCTTCAGGACCTGCACCAGCAGCTCCGCCACCGAATAGGCGTAGGTGTTGACGGTGTTGAGCTTGTCGCCTTCCGGGAAATACTTGTCCATGAAGGCGAAGAAGGCCTTCACGCCGGGATCGTCCTTCCACTGGGGATCGCTGGGCTCCTTGCCGTACTGGGTCGAGATGATGCCCTTGGAGATGTCGAGGCCGGCCGGCTTCAGCGTCGCCGAGATCGGGCTCGCATTGATGTCGAGGATGTGCACCGGCGTCCAGCCGAGGTCGGCGAGCTTCTTGATCGCCTGTGCCGCGAATTTCGGCGTCGAGGCATCGAAGAACACGTCGACGCCCATCGACTTCAGCTTGACCACCTGGGAATCGACGGTCGGGTCGGTGACCTCGTAGGAGACCTCGCCGACGATCATGCTGGCGGCCCTGTCGCCGAGGCCGCTCTTGAGGCCCGCAAGATAGTCGCGGCCCATGTCGTCGTTCTGGTAGAGCACGCCGATCTTGGCGTTCGGATGCTCCTTGAGAATGTATTTGGCGTAGATGCGTCCCTCGGACACGTAGTTGGGATTGTAGGCGATGGTCCAGGGATAGTTCTGGGGATCGTTGAAGCGGGCCGCGCCGGTCGAGGCCAGCAACTGCGGCACCTTCTTGCCGTTGAGATATTTTTGCACGGCGGCGTTGGCCGCGGTGCCGATGAGCTGGAAGGTGAACAGCACCTCGTCGCCCTCGACGAGCTTGCGCACCTGCTCCACCGTCTTCGGCGGCGAATAGGCGTCGTCATACTGGATCAGATTGATCTTGCGGCCGTTGATGCCGCCCTGATCGTTGATCATCTTGAAGTAGGCGGCCTGGGTCTTGCCGATATTGGCGTAGACCGAGTAGGCGCCGGAGAACGGCACGGTCTGGCCGATCTTGATCTCGGTGTCGGTCGCCCCCGTGTCGTACTTCTTCTGGGCGAAGGCTTGGCTTACGAAGGCCTGGTTCGCGGAGAACGTGAAGGCGAGCGCTGTCGTGGCAGCTAAGAAAGCTCTGCGATTGGTCATATTGGTTGTTCCTCCTGACGGAATTTTCGGCCGATGGTCTTTTCCCGTTGATTGCAACGGTCGCCATCGCTGCCGAAGATTGTGGAGGAAGCTTCGCCGCCGCGCAAGGATCGCAGCGCTGCGCCGTAGCGTCTCAGGCCAGGGAGTCCCGGGTCAGGCGTCTCAGGCCAGGAACAACGCAACCAGCGCGACCGCCGCCGGAAGGGCCTGCACCATCAGGATGCGGGTGCTGACGGTCGCAGCGCCATAGGCGCCGGCCACGATCACGCAAAGCAGGAAGAACGCCTTGATCTGGAATGCGAAGGCCGGGTTGCCGTGGACGAGACCCCAGATCAGGCCGGCGGCGAGGAAGCCGTTATAGAGGCCCTGATTGGCGGCCAGCACCTTCGTGATCTCGGCCTTCTCCGGCGTGTTGCGAAACACCTTCAAGCCCTGCGGCTTGTCCCAGAGGAACATCTCCAGGATCAGGAAGAAGACGTGCAGTGTGGCGACCAGCGCCACCAGGACATTGGCGATCAGGATCAAGTTGAGCTCCCCCAGCGTCAGCTTTCGGGTGGACGATAGCACGGCCGGCATGTCAAACGCGATGCATGTTTCGATGCAATGGTGCCACCATGCCCGGGCGATCAACCAAACCGTCTGCAAGCTTCGGCCTCGATCGCCTGACGACGCCGATCGGGATTGCCTTGCTCGTCACCGATGCCGAGGGTGCGCTACGCGCACTGGACTGGGAAGACTATGAGCATCGCATGCGCGAGCTCTTACGCTTGCACTACGGTGCAGTCGATCTCAGTGATCGGCCTGCGCCTGCATCCATGCGGACGGCGCTGTCCGGTTACTTCGAACGCGATCTCAGTCAGCTCTCGGCCATCGCATGGCGTATCGCCGGCACGCCGTTCCAGCAGAAGGTCTGGAACGCGCTGACTCACATCCCCGCCGGCACCACGATGAGCTACGGCGCACTCGCCGCAAAGATTGATTTGCCAAAAGCCATTCGTGCCGTCGGTCATGCCAACGGCTCCAATCCGATCAGTGTGGTGCTGCCCTGCCACCGCTTGATCGGCGCGGATGGTTCGCTGGTGAAATATGGCGGCGGGCTCGCGCGCAAGCGCTGGCTGCTGCGGCATGAAGGGGTGGAGGTTTAGTCACCTGTCATTCCGGGGCGCGCGAAGCGCGAGCCCGGAATCCATTTCTCCGCGTCACCGGTGGCTCGATGGATTCCGGGCTCGCCGCTGCGCGGCGCCCCGGAATGACAAGAGAACGGAGGTGCGCGAACGCTCTTCACGCCGCCGGCTGGACCGCCTTGTCGCCGGCCATCACATGGGTCAGCGCGCTCTTGATCGCGGCCTGCCGGGTCGGCGCGCTGATCTGCGCGCCCAGGAGGTCGGTGACGTAGAACACGTCGCGGGCGCGCTCGCCGAAGGTCGCGACATGGGCTGAGGCGATGTTGAGGTTGAGCTTCGAGATCGCGGTGGTCAGCTCGTAGAGCAGGCCGGGCCGGTCGAGGCCGGACACCTCGATCACGGTGTAGCGGTCGGACCATTGGTTGTTGATGGTGACTTCCGGCTCGATCACGAAGGGGCGCGCCTTGCTGCGCACCGTGCGCCGCGCCACCACTTCGGGCAGCCGCAGCTTGCCTTCCAGCACGTCCTCGATCATCTCGCCGATGCGGGTGGCGCGCCGTCCCTCGTCCTCGTCGCGGTCGTATTCCCGTGAGATCGAGATGGTATCGAGCGCGCGGCCGTCGGTCGTGGTGTAGATCTGGGCGTCGACGATGTTGGCGCCGGCCGAAGCGCAGGCGCCGGCGATGATCGACAGCAGCCAGGGATGGTCGGCCGCGAAGATCGTCAGCTCGGTGACGCCGCGCACCTCGTCGAAGCCGACATTGATCGCGAGCTTATGGCCGGCCTGTTCGCTGGAGCGGACGAAGCGGGCATGGCGAATTTTGCGCGCCAGCTCGACCTTGAGCCAGTATGCCGGGTAGTGCCGGCCGATATAGGCATCGAGTTCCTCCGCCGGCCATTCGGCGAAGGCATTTCGGAATTCGGCGTAGGCGGCGGTGAGGCGCTTGCCTCGGTCGACTTCCGAGAAGCCGCCGGTCAGCACCGGCTCGGTCTCGTAATACAGTGAACGCAAGAGCTGCGCCTTCCAGCCGTTCCACACGCCGGGACCGACGCCGCGGATGTCGGCGGTGGTCAGGATCGTCAGCAGCTTCATCTGCTCGACCGACTGCACCACGGCGGCGAAATTCTCGATGGTCTTGCGGTCGGAGAGGTCGCGCGACTGCGCGACTGTGGACATCGTCAGATGCTCCTCGATCAGCCAGGCGATGAGCTCGGTGTCGGCCGGGCTGAACCCTAGCCGCGGACACAGCCGCCGCGCTACCTTGGCGCCGGCGATCGAGTGGTCCTCCGGCCGGCCCTTGGCGACATCGTGCAGCAGTGTTGCGATGTAGATCACCGACCGGTGCTCGGGCCGGGATTTGCGCATCAGGTCGCTGGCGAGGGTGAACTCCTCGATGCCACCGCGCTCGATGTCCTGGAGGAAGCCGATGCAGCGGATCAGGTGCTCGTCGACGGTGTAGTGATGATACATGTTGAACTGCATCATCGAGACGATCTTGCCGAAGGCACGGATGAACTGGCCGAGCACGCCGGTCTCGTTCATCCGCCGCAGCACGATCTCGGCGTTGTCGGAGGTCAGGATCTCCATGAACAGCCGGTTGGCCTCGGGATTCTCGCGCATCTGCGCGTTGATCAGGCCGAGCGACCGCGTCACGTCGCGCATCGCATCCGGATGGAAGGCGAGGTTGTTCTTCTGCGCGAGACGGAAGATCCGGATCAGATTGACCGGATCGTGCTTGAACACGTCGGGCGCGGCGACGTTGATACGGTTGTTGTCGACGATGAAGTCGTCGCTGTCGGGGACGCGCCGCTTCGCCGCGGTCGGCCGCAGCCGCGCCATCATCCGGCTCAAGACCGGCGCGGGCTTGGCCTGCTGGTCCTCGAGCTTGGCGCAGAGGATGGCGGTGAGGTTGCCGACTTCCTTGGCGACCAGGAAGTAGTGCTTCATGAAGCGCTCGACATCCTGCATGCCGGGATGCGAGGTGTAGCCGAGCCGCACCGCGATCTCGCGCTGGAGGTCGAAGGAGAGACGCTCTTCGGCGCGGCCGGAGTAGAAGTGCAGATTGCAACGCACCGACCAGAGGAAATCGGCGCAGCGGCGGAAGCTGCGGTATTCCTGCGCATCGAACACGCCGCGCTCGACCAGCTCGCCGGTGTCGCGGACGCGGTAGACGTATTTGGCGATCCAGAACAGCGTGTGCAGGTCGCGAAGTGCGCCCTTGCCGTCCTTGACGTTGGGCTCGACCAGGTAGCGCGACTGACCGCCGCGGCGATGGCGCTCCTCGCGCTCGGCGAGCTTGGCGGTGACGAATTCGGACGCGGTGCCCTGCACGACTTCCTTGTCGAAGCGCTCGACCAGCTCCTCATAGAGCGGCTTGTCGCCGGTGAGGAAGCGCGTTTCCAGGATCGCGGTGCGGATGGTCATGTCGCCGCGCGCCTGCCGGATCGACTCGTCCACCGATCGCGTGGCGTGGCCGACCTTCAGCCCCATGTCCCAGAGGCAATAGAGAATGGCTTCGGCGACCTGCTCGCCCCAGGCGGTCTGCTTGTAGGGCAGGATGAACAACAGATCGATGTCGGATTCGGGCGCCATCAGGCCCCGGCCGTAGCCGCCGGTCGCGACCACCGCCATGCGCTCGGCGCCGCTCGGGATCGGCGAGCGGTAGAGATGGCGGGTCGCCGCCGAATACAGGATGCGGATGATCTCGTCCTGCACGTGACACAGCCGCTCGGCGCAGCGCCTCCCGTGGCGGTCCTTCAGGAGGATTTCCTGTGCCGCGGCGCGTGCCGCGATCAGCTCGGCCTTGAGCAATTGCGCCATGGCCGTGCGGAATGCGTCCTCGCGCCCCTGGTGCTTTTCGGCAAGCGCATCGACCGCGGCGGTGATCCGCGCAGTGTCGAAACGATCGTCCACCTCGGCCTTGTGCTCAGTCGCGACGCTGTCCATGTCTCACCGGATATAAGAGGTGACAGGCGCTGTCACCCGCCATTCTCTGGCAATAGTCGTTCCATGCTGGAAAGCTCCGGCTTTGGGCAAATCTGTTCTCGGCCGGCGCGCTTTCAAGGGGCGGATTTTCTCGTTGACCTCTAGATATAACTCATTGAAAAAAATGAAGTTTTGGAGGAGTCTGGGCATGACCGGAATTACACGACGCATTCTGTTGGCGGGAGCGGTTGCGCTCGCAATGACCCCCGCGGCCAAGGCGGCCGATCCGCTCAAGGAAATCCGCATCGACTGGGCGACTTACAATCCGGTGTCGATGGTTCTGAAGCAGAAGGGGTTCCTGGAGAAGGAGTTCGCCAAGGACGGCATCACCGTCACCTGGGTGCAGTCCGCCGGCTCCAACAAGGCGCTCGAATTCCTCAATGCCGGCTCGATCGATTTCGGCTCGACCGCGGGTTCGGCGGCGCTGGTCGCCCGCATCAACGGCAACCCGATCAAGTCGATCTATGTCTATTCGCGCCCTGAGTGGACGGCGCTGGTGACATCAAAGGATTCCAAGATTGCCGGCGTCGCAGACCTCAAGGGCAAGCGCGTCGCGGTGACGCGCGGCACCGATCCGCACATCTTCCTGGTGCGCGCGCTGTTAGGGGCGGGCCTCACCGAAAAGGACATCACCCCGGTGCTGCTCCAGCATGCCGACGGCAAGACCGCACTGATCCGCGGCGACGTCGATGCCTGGGCCGGCCTCGATCCGATGATGGCGCAGGCCGAGGTCGAGGAGGGCGCAAAGCTGTTCTACCGCAAGGCCGACGCCAACACTTGGGGCATCCTCAATGTGCGCGAGCAGTTTTTGAAGGACCATCCTGACGCTGCCCGCCGCGTCCTCGCGGTGTATGAGGAGGCGCGCAAATATTCGCTGGCCAATTACGACGAGCTGAAGAAGGCCTTCATCGCGGTCACAAAACTCCCCGAGGCCGTCGTCGACAAGCAGCTCAAGGAGCGCACCGAGCTCACCCACAGCCGCATCGGCGCAGCCCAGCGCGAGTCGATCCTCGCCGCCGGCCTCGCTTTGCAGCAGGCGGGCGTCGTCGATGCAAAGGTCGACGTGAAGGCGACGCTCGACGCCCTGATCGACGACCAGGTCCCGCTGCCGACGAACTGATCGGCAGGGAAGAGGCAAGCGCGCACCACACCCCGCCGTCGTCCCGGGGCGCGAAGCGAGCCCGGGACCCATAACCACGGGGCGTGGCTGCCGCGCGCAGGCGGCCACTCCGAGTCCCCGTAACCATGCCTTCCTGTGGTTATGGACCCCGGATCTGCGCTTCGCTTGTCCGGGGCGACAATCGAGATTGCCGCGCGCCCTTGCAATCCCACACAAGACGCGCTTCCTACCGGCCATGATCTCCGACGCGCCAGCCTTGCAACAGACTTCGGAACCGGCCGAGAGCGCTGCTGCGCCCTCGCGCGCCGCGCGTTATGCACGGCCGGTGCTGGGGCTGCTGCTGCCGGTCGCGCTTGCGCTCGGCTGGGAGCTCGTGGTGTGGCTCGGCTGGTCGAACGGACGGCTGGTGCCGCCGCCTTCGCGCGTTTTTGCCACCCTCGCCGAGCTCGCCCGCTCCGGCGAGCTGGTCCGCCACATCACCGCAACGCTGTGGCGCGTCGGGCTCGGCTTCGCCTTCGGTGTGATCGCAGGCACGTTGCTGGGGGCCGTCTCCGGCTACTGGTCGCTGGCGCGCCGGCTGCTCGATCCGACCGTGCAGGCGCTGCGCGCGATTCCGTCGCTCGCCTGGGTGCCGCTGTTCATCCTCTGGCTCGGTATCTTCGAGACCTCGAAGGTTGCGCTGATCGCGGTCGGGGTGTTCTTTCCGGTCTATCTCGGCGTGATGGGCGCGATCCTCTCGGTGGATCGCAAGATCGTGGAGGTCGGCCGGACCTTTCGCCTCTCGGGCTTCGCCATGATCCGCCGCATCCTGCTGCCGGCGGTGCTGCCGGCCTATGTGGTTTCCCTGCGCGTCGGTCTCGGCCTCGGCTGGATGTTCGTGGTCGCGGCCGAGCTGATTGGTGCCTCCGAAGGGCTCGGCTATCTCCTGCTCGACGGCCAGCAGCTCGGCAAGCCCGCGCAGATCCTGGCCGCCATCGTGATCTTCGCCATCCTCGGCAAGCTCACGGACTGGTTGATCGAGGTCGCGGCTGCGCCCTTTCTGCGCTGGCAGGATGCCTTCGGGCGCGCGAAGGGAGCTTGAGGCAATGCTGGCGCTCGACCGGGTCAGCAAGACCTATCCCAATGGCGTGCAGGCGCTTTCGCGCTTCTCCGCCGACATCAGGCAAGGCGAGATCATCGCCATCATCGGCGGCTCCGGCTGTGGCAAGTCCACGCTGCTGCGCGCCGTCGCCGGGCTCGACCGCGCCAGCTCGGGCACGGTGACGCTCGACAATGAGGCGATCGTCTCGCCGCATGCCAAGATCGGCATCATCTTCCAGGAGCCGCGGCTGCTGCCCTGGCTCAGCGTCGCCGACAATATCGGTTTTGGACTCGCCGATCTGCCCGCGGCCGAGCGCCGCGAGAAGGTGGCGCGCGCGCTCGAACGCGTTGGTCTCGCCGACAAGGCGCAGGCCTGGCCGCGCGAGCTCTCCGGTGGGCAGGCGCAGCGGGTTGCGATCGCGCGGGCGCTGGTGCCGCAGCCGGAGGTGCTGCTGCTTGACGAGCCGTTCTCCGCGCTCGACGCCTTCACCCGCAGGGATCTCCAGGATCATCTGCTCGACCTCTGGGCGGACACGCGGCCGACGCTCATCCTCGTCACACACGACGTCGACGAGGCCGTGGTGCTGGCCGACCGCGTGTTGGTGATGCGGCCGCGGCCGGGCCGGTTGTTCGACCAGATCGAGATCAATCTCGGCCGCCCACGCGACCGCAATTCGCCGCTGTTCGAGAATTTCAAGCGAAGTGTGCTGACGTCACTCGACCGTTCGCTCGACCGCAATGTGCCCGACCGTGACGCAACCCAGGGTCCCGGTCAGGCCATGTGGTGGTGACAATTTCGCTCTGAACCGGTACATCGAGGGGCAATTTTCCGGGAGAGAACGAAAATGGACGCTGCAGAGCTGCGCCAGATGCAGGCTCCGATCAAGGAGCGCTACAAGACCGATCCCAAGACCGCGCTGATCACGCTGAAGGCCAAGGGCTCCACCGACAGCGAAGGCATCGCCTGCAAGGTCGAGACCGGCCGCGCCATCGCGCTTGCGGGCCTGCATCCGGCGACCGGCGGTTCCGGCCTCGAGCTTTGCTCCGGGGACATGTTGCTTGAGGCGCTCGTCGCCTGTGCCGGGGTCACGTTGAAGTCGGTCGCGACTGCGATCGAGGTGCCGCTCAAGACCGGCAACGTCTATGCCGAGGGTGATCTCGATTTCCGCGGCACGCTCGGCGTCGACAAGGAGACCCCGGTCGGCTTCGCCGAGATCCGTCTGCGCTTCGAGGTCGACACATCGGCGCCGCAGGACAAGCTAGATCTCCTGCTCAAGCTGACCGAGCGCTATTGCGTGGTCTACCAGACCATCAAGAACGGCCCGAAGGTTTCGGTGTCGATGCAGCGGATGTGAGGGGCGAAAGCCGCTACTCCACGGATGGTGTCGTTCCCGCGGAGGCGGGAACCCATAACCCCAGGCCGTCGTGATTTCGCACGGTCGTTGCTCCAGCTCTCAAACCAGTACGGCCTGTGGCTATGGATTCCGGGCTTGCGCTTCGCGCGCCCCGAAATGACAGACAGAATGTCCCCCGATCTCTACTTCCTCCTCTTTCTTCTCCTGCGCATGGCGATCGCGGCGGCGTTCGTCGTGACGGCCTCGATCATCACCGAGCGCGCGGGTCCGGTGATCGGTGCGCTGGTCGCGACCCTGCCGATCTCGGCCGGTCCCTCCTACGTCTTCCTCGCGCTCGACCACGATGCCGCCTTCATCGCGCAGGGCTCGCTGGCGAGCCTTCCGATCAATGCTGCGACGATCTTCATGTGCCTCATTTATGTCGTGCTGGCGCAGCGGCATGGTCTTGCGGCGAGTTGTGGAAGTGCGGTTGCCGTCTGGATCGTGCTTGCCTCGATCATCCGCCAGTTCGACTGGTCGCTCACCGCCGGGCTCGCCGCCAATCTGATCGCCTTCGGCATCTGCATTCCGCTGCTGGCGGGCTATCGCCATGTGAAGATGCCGCTGGTTACGCGGCGCTGGTACGACGTGCCGATGCGGGCTGCACTGGTCGCGACCCTGGTCGCCATCGTGGTCTCGACCTCGGGCTGGGTGGGCCCCCGCATCAGCGGCATCATCGCGCTGTATCCCGTGGTGTTCTCCAGCATCATGGTGATCCTGCATCCGCGCATCGGCGGCCCGCCAACTGCGGCCGTGCTCGCCAACTCCGCCTGGGGCCTGCTCGGATTCGGCACCGCAATCGCCGTCCTGCACGTTGCAGTGGTGTCTTTCGGCTCGGCCGTCGGTCTGTGTCTCGCGCTCGGCACCTGCATCGCCTGGAATCTGACGCTGTGGGGAATCGGCCGACGCGCGATGCACAACGCGCGGCAAGGGCCGTGAGACTACGGACACGCGCGACGCCGTGTCGCGGAAAGTCGTGTCCGGCATGTCGATCTCGTGCTCGAGGGCAACGCGACATCTTCACAAGCTATTGAATGAGATGCGTCATTTCAAATGGTGCCGCCGGTCGGGACTGATCGCGACGTGGGTAGCGGTCATTCCCGCTCCCGCCGCTTTCCGATACTTCTATTAGAACTTTGTTCGAGCTTTTACCGTAGGAATGATCCTGCATACCCGCTCCGCTGTCATCGGCGCGAACTCGTCCGAGCTGCATCCGAGTGCAGGGACTCGCGGGAATTGTTATTTGAGTACGGCTGTTTCGCCGCGACGGTCACTTCCCCTACGAGCTGTCTACGTAATTTCGAGATGGAGATTCTTTGATGTTCGGTCGCAAGTCCCAGATTGACGCACAAGCACGGCTCGATGCGATCGGCCGCTCCCAGGCCATGATCGAATTCAATCTGGATGGCACGATTCTCACGGCCAACAAGAACTTTCTCGACGCCCTCGGCTATCGGCTTGACGAGATCCAGGGCAAGCATCATTCCATGTTCTTGCCGTCCGACCAGCGCGACAGCGCCGAGTACAAGGCGTTCTGGGCTGCGTTGAACCGTGGCGAGTGTCAGGCCCGCGAGTTCAAGCGGATCGCGAAGGGCGGCCGCGAAGTCTGGATCGAAGCAGCCTACAATCCGGTGCTCGACGGCAATGGTAAGACGGTGATGGTCGCCAAGATCGCGACCGACATCACCGCGAAGAAGATGCGGAGCATGACGGATGCGTCGAAGATCGCGGCCATCAGCCGTGCCCAGGCCGTCATCGAATTTAAGCTCGACGGCACCATCGTCACCGCCAACGAGAATTTCTGCAAGACGCTCGGCTATTCGTTGGCCGAGATCGAGGGCAAGCATCATAGCCTGTTCGTGGCCGAGGCCGACCGCAACGGCACGGCCTATCGCGAGTTCTGGGCCGCACTCAACCGCGGCGACTACCAGGCCGGGGAGTTCAAGCGTATCGGCAAGGGTGGCCGCGAGGTCTGGATTCTCGCTTCCTACAATCCGCTGCTCGACGAGACCGGCAAGCCGTACGGTGTCGTCAAATTCGCGACCGACGTGACTGCGGAGAAGCTGAAGAACGCCGATCTTGCCGGTCAGATATCGGCGATCGACAAGGCCCAGGCCGTGATCGAATTCAACATGGACGGCACGATCATCGCCGCCAACGCCAACTTCCTCGGCGCGCTCGGCTACTCGATGGCCGAGATCAAGGGCAAGCACCACAGCATGTTCGTCGAGCCCACGGAGCGCGACGGCGCCGCCTATCGCGAGTTCTGGGCCGCGCTCAACCGCGGTCAGTACCAGGCGGCCGAATACAAGCGCATCGGCAAGGGCGGCAAGGAGGTCTACATCCAGGCCTCCTACAACCCGATCCTCGACCTCAACGGCAAGCCGTTCAAGGTCGTGAAATATGCCACCGACACCACGCGGCAGGTGCTGGTCCGCATGGGCAACGAGCGCGTGCGCGGCATGATGGAATCCGTCGCCGCCGGTTCGGAGGAACTGAACGCGTCGGTGCGGGAGATCTCCGAGGCGATGACCAAGTCCCGCGAGACCGCGATGAGCGCGGTGGAGCAGGTCGCCTCCGCCGACGCTCAGGCCCAGCGTCTCACCGAGGCGGCGCAATCGATGAGCGGCATCGTCGAGATGATCAACAGCATCACCGGCCAGATCAACCTCTTGGCGCTGAACGCCACGATCGAATCGGCCCGGGCCGGCGAAGCCGGCCGCGGCTTTGCGGTGGTCGCCTCCGAAGTGAAGAGCCTCGCCAATCAGGCCAAGCAGGCCACCGACAAGATCGGCCAGGAGATCGGCAGCCTCAACGGCATCTCCGGCGACGTGGTCAGCGCGCTCGGCTCGATCAAGCAGGCGATCAACAATGTCAGCGAATACGTGACATCGACCGCCGCTGCCGTCGAGGAGCAGAGCACGGTGACGAACGAGATGTCGACCAGCATGCAGCGCGCCGCCGCGGAAGCCGCGGCGATCGCGGCGCGGGCGTAGCGCTCAGCGCACGGAAGCGTAGGGTGGGTTAGCGCAGCGTAACCCACCTCTTTAGTTTCTGCGGTGACGGACGTGGTGGGTTACGCCTTCGGCTAACCCACCCTACGGCACCGTCACTGCTTCGGCAGCTTGGCCTTCAACGCATACAACGCATCCAGCGCCTCGCGTGGCGACATCTCGTCCGGATGCAGCGCCTTCACGGCTTCCATCAAGAGCTCCGCCTCGCTCGGCGGAGCGGCTTCGGCGGCCGCGCGCGAGGGCACGGCGAATAGAGGCAGGTCGTCCACCAGCGCGCGCGCGGTCTGGCCGCGGTCCTGCGCCTCCAGCTTGGAGAGCACCGACTTCGCGCGCGTGATCACGGCCGGCGGCAGGCCGGCGAGCTTGGCCACCTGGATGCCGTAGGAGCGGTCGGCCGAGCCCGGCAGCACCTCGTGCAGGAATACGACATTGCCCTGCCACTCCTTCACCCGCACCGTGGCGTTGAACATCCGCGGCAGCTTGGCCGAGAGCGCGGTCAGTTCGTGATAATGCGTGGCGAACAGCGTGCGGCAGCGATTGCTTTCGTGCAGATGCTCGATCGCGGCCCAGGCGATCGAGAGACCGTCGAAGGTCGCGGTGCCGCGACCGATCTCATCCAGGATCACGAGCGAGCGCTCGCCGGCCTGGTTCAGGATCGCCGCGGTCTCGACCATCTCCACCATGAAGGTGGAGCGGCCGCGGGCGAGATCGTCGGCGGCGCCGACGCGGGAGAACAGGCGGTCGATGATGCCGATCCGCGCCCGCGTGGCCGGCACGAAGCTGCCGATCTGGGCAAGAAGGGCGATCAGCGCGTTCTGGCGCAGGAAGGTCGATTTACCGGCCATGTTGGGGCCGGTGAGCAGCCAGAGCTGGCCGGACTTTTGCGCCGGGCTTGGTGAGAGGTCGCAGGCATTGGCGATGAACGGCTCGCCATTGCGCTTCAGGGCCTGCTCCACCACGGGATGGCGGCCGGCCTCGATCGCAAAGCCGAGCGAGTCGTCCACATCCGGTCGCACATAATTGTCGTCGACCGCGAGTTTTGCCAGCGAGGTCGCGACGTCGAGCAAGGCGAAGGCGTGGGCGGCGGCGCGTAGATCGTCGCTGATCGCCATGGCCTTGGCTGACAGCCGCTCGAAGATCTCGAGCTCGAGCCCGAGGGCGCGGTCGCCGGCATTGGCGATCTTGGCTTCGATCTCGCCGAGTTCCGAAGTGGTGAAGCGCACTTGGCCCGCCAGCGTCTGGCGATGGATGAAGGTGGCGTTCAGCGGCGCCGACATCAGCTTGTCGCCGTGCTGCGCGGTGACCTCGACGAAATAGCCGAGCACGTTGTTGTGCCGGATCTTCAGGCCTTTCACGGACGTCGTGTCGGCGTAGCGCGCCTGCATCGAGGCGACGACGAGACGCGAGGCATCGCGCAGGTTTCGGGCTTCGTCGAGCGCGGGCTCATAGCCCTGTCGAACGAAGCCGCCGTCGCGCTTGATCAGCGGCAGCTGCTCGTCGAGCGCGCTGGCGAATTCGGATGCGAGCTCGCGCGACGGCCTTTGCAGCGCCGCCATCACCACCGCGATCTCCTGCGGCGGCTGCTCGAGTTCACCAAGCCGGGCCAGCACCTGGTCGGCGGCGATGATGCCGTCGCGCAGACCTGCGAGGTCGCGCGGGCCGCCGCGGCCGACCGACAGACGCGCCAGCGCGCGCGACATGTCGGGCGCGCCGCGCAGGATGCTGCGGATGTCTTCGCGCGCAGCTGAATCGGCGAAGAAGGTGCTCACCGCATCGAGCCGGCGCGCGATCGCGGGAGCGTCCGTCAGCGGCGCGGCCAGACGCTGGGCAAGCAGGCGCGAGCCCGCCGAGGTCACCGTGCAGTCGATCGCATCGAGCAGCGAGCCGCGGCGTTCGCCGGCGAGCGTTCGCGTCAGTTCCAGATTGGCCCGCGTGGCCGGGTCGATCGCCATCGTTGCGCCCGAGGCTTCGCGCGCTGGCGGCGACAGCGGCGGATGCTTGCCGACCTGGGTGCGGTCGACATAGGTGACGGCTGCTGCTGCTGCGGTAGCCTCCAGCCGTGTGAGCTGCGCCAGCCCGTCCATGGTCGCGACGGCAAAGTAGTCGCAGAGGCGCCTCTCGGCGGTGGCGCCGTCGAAGACGTCGCGGGTCAGCGGTGTCACGGCCGGCAGCTCGCGCAAGGTCTGTCCGAGCTCGTTGTCGTTATAGAGCGCGTCGGTGACGATGGCCTCGTTCGGGTTGATGCGCGCCAGCGTTGCGGCGAGCTCGCCGCCCGAGCATTCCATCACGGTGAACTCGGCGGTCGAGATGTCGATCCAGGCGAGGCCGAAGCGGTCGCCGCCGGCAGAGGAGCGGGCGCGCGCGATCGCGAGCAGATAATTGTTGGCGCGGGCATCGAGCAGCGTGTCTTCGGTCAGCGTGCCCGGCGTGACCAGCCGCACCACGCCGCGGCGGACCACACTCTTGTTGCCGCGCGCCTTCGCGGCCGCGGGATCCTCGGTCTGCTCGCACACCGCGACGCGGTGGCCGGCCGAGATCAGGCGGTGCAGATAATCCTCGGAGCGCTCGACCGGCACGCCGCACATCGGGATGTCGGCGCCTTGATGCTTGCCGCGCTTGGTCAAGACGATGCCGAGCGTCCTGGAGGCGATCTCGGCGTCCTCGAAGAACAATTCGTAGAAATCGCCCATCCGGTAGAACAGCAGCAGGCCCTGATGCGCCGCCTTGATCTCCAGGTACTGTTCCATCATCGGCGTCACGCGCGCGATGGCTTCCGCCGGCGAGGCGGGCACTTCGTCGGGGGGCGGCACGGGTATCGGCTGTTGTACTGTCATGGGCGGCGCAACCTACAAAATTTCGCCTGAGCGTCCTATTGGTTTGGCTTGGAAGGGCGGGTTTTCCACGCTGTCCGCATGGCGGGATATGGGCGCCACATTCCGGTCGTCATTCCGGGATGCGCCGTCAGGCGCAGGCCCGGAATCCATAACCCCGGCTCGCGGTTATGGATTCTCAGGTGCGCAATTGCGCACCATAGCTCGCGACTTCGTCGCGCCCCGGAATGACGACTGAGTTTCATGGTCATCGGTCGAATGCGCCACCCGCGAAACCGTCAATTGACCTGCTGCGGGCGCCCTCCTAAAACTCCGCCGTCATTGAAGAAATTCTGGCCGAACCGCGGCATTCAGGGAGAACAGCGATGCGTGACGTCTTTATCTGCGATGCCGTGCGGACCCCGATCGGCCGTTTCGGCGGCTCGCTCGCCAAGGTGCGCGCCGACGATCTTGCGGCGGCCCCGATCAAGGCGCTGATGGCAAAACACCCCAATCTCGACTGGGCGCAGGTGGACGAAGTCTTCTTCGGCTGTGCCAACCAGGCCGGCGAGGACAACCGCAACGTCGCCCGCATGGCGCTCCTGCTCGCAGGTCTGCCGGACTCGGTTCCCGGCCAGACGCTCAACCGGCTCTGCGCCTCCGGCCTGGATGCGGTCGGTGCGGCCGGCCGCGCCATCCGCTCCGGCGAGATCGAGCTTGCCATTGCCGGCGGCGTCGAATCCATGACCCGCGCGCCCTTCGTGATGGGCAAGGCGCAGGAAGCCTTCTCGCGTTCGGCCGAAATCTTCGACACCACCATCGGCTGGCGCTTCATCAATCCGCTGCTGAAGGCGCAGTACGGCGTCGATGCCATGCCGGAGACCGGCGAGAACGTCGCCGAGGAATTCCAGGTCTCACGTGCCGACCAGGACGCCTTCGCCATCCGCTCGCAGCAGCGCGCAGGCAAGGCGATCGCGGCCGGCTATTTTGCGGAAGAAATCATTCCGATCACCATTCCCGGCGGCAAGGCGGGTCCTGTAACCGTCGACAAGGACGAGCATCCGCGTCCCGAGACCACGCTGGAAGGTTTGGCAAAACTGAAGCCGATCGTGCGCAATCCCGGCACGGTCACCGCCGGCAACGCCTCCGGCGTCAATGACGGCGCCGCGGCCATGATCCTGGCATCCGAAGCCGCGGTGAAGAAGCACGGCCTGACGCCCCGTGCGCGCATCCTCGGCCTCGCCTCGGCCGGCGTGCCGCCGCGCATCATGGGCATCGGTCCCGTGCCCGCGACCCGCAAGCTGATGGAGCGGCTCGGCAAGAAGATCAGCGATTTCGACCTGATCGAGCTCAACGAGGCCTTCGCCTCGCAAGGCATCGCCTGCATGCGCCAGCTCGGCGTCGCTGACGATGCGGATTTCGTCAATCCGCATGGCGGCGCCATCGCGCTCGGCCATCCCCTCGGCATGAGCGGCGCACGCCTCGCGCTCACCGCCGTCCACGGCATGGAGAAGCGCGGCGGCAAGCTCGCGCTCGCCACCATGTGCGTCGGCGTCGGCCAGGGCGTCGCGGTCGCGATCGAGAAGCTGAACTGACGGTCCACGCAGTGGACCGTCATCCCGGGGCAGCCCGAAAGGGCTGAACCCGGGATCTCGAGATTCCGGGCCTGGTCCTTCGGACCATCCCGGAATGACAGTGTTGGCGTTACGCGGGTCGCTTCAAGGACCGTCCCATGATCATCGAGCGCGAGCAGGACGTCACGGCCGCGGCACTGGCGGTGATGGAGCGGACTTCCGATCCGCGCATGCGCCAGATCATGATCTCCCTGGTCAAGCATTTGCACGGCTTCGTGCGCGACGTCCGCCTGACCGAGAAGGAGTTTCGCGATGCCACCGCTGTCATCGCCGAGCTCGGCAAGCTGACCACCGACACGCACAACGAAGTGGTCCTGATGGCGGGCTCGCTCGGCGTCTCCCCGCTGGTGTGCCTGCTCAACAATGGCGACCAGGGAAATACCGAAACCGATCAGTCGCTGCTCGGGCCGTTCTGGCGGTTGAACTCGCCGCGGGTCGAGAATGGCGGATCGATCGTCCGCTCCGAGACCCCGGGTGCGCCGCTATTCGTGAACGGCCGCGTCGTGGACAAGGACGGTCGTCCGATCGCTGGCGCCGAGGTCGATGTCTGGCACGCCTCCCCGGTCGGCCTCTACGAGAACCAGGACCCCGATCAGGCCGACATGAACCTGCGTGGCAAGTTCACGACCGACCAGGACGGGCGCTTCTCCTTCCGTTCGGTGATGATGGTCGGCTATCCCATTCCGACGGGCGGCGTGGTCGGCCGCCTGCTGGAGGCGCAGAGCCGCCATCCCTATCGCCCCGCGCATCTGCATGCCCTGATCCTCAAGCCGGGCTTCAAGGTCCTGATCTCGCAGGTCTACGATCCCAACGATCCCCATATCGACAGCGACGTGCAATTCGGCGTGACGCAGGCGCTGATCGGCAAGTTCCTACGCCATGACGCGCCACATCCGACCGAACGCGAGGTTGCGACGCCCTGGTATTCGCTCGACCATGTCTACCGGCTCGAAGTCGGGGAAGCCGTACTGCCGCGTCCGCCGATCAAATAGGGCTCAAACCCGCTTCCCCCAATTAGTTATATCCTATAATGATTGGCGGAAGCGTTGTCCGGCCGGACCACAATGGCCGGGGAGGAGTTCGTCCATGACATTCATCTATCCCACTGACAGCAACAAGGCGCATCCGCTGCCGCTGTCGCCCGACTACAAGAGCTCGATCAAGCGTGCGCCGAACAAGCCCTTGATTCCGATGCGCCATACGTTGTCGGAGCTGACAGGCCCGGTCTACGGCCACGAGACCGTCCGCAAAGGCGACAACGACCTCACCACCCAGCACAAGGGCGAGCCGATCGGCGAGCGCATCATCGTGCACGGCCATGTGCGCGACGAGGACGGTCGCGGCGTGCCGAACTCGCTGGTCGAGATCTGGCAGGCCAATTCGTGCGGCCGTTACGTCCATGTCCGCGACCAGCATCCGGCGCCGCTCGATCCGAATTTCACGGGGGCCGGCCGCACCGTGAGCGATGCTGCCGGCTACTACCGCTTCGTCAGCATCAAGCCGGGCGCCTATCCCTGGGGCAATCACCACAATGCCTGGCGTCCCGCGCATATCCATCTGTCGGTGTTCGGCCATTCCTTCGTCACGCGCCTCGTGACGCAGATGTATTTTCCGAACGATCCGCTGTTCCCGTTCGATCCGATCTTCAACTCGGTGCCGGACGAGAAGGCGCGGGCGCGGATGGTCTCCTCGTTCGATCTCGAGAACACCCAGCCCGAATGGGCGCTGTGCTACCGCTTTGACGTCGTGCTGCGCGGCAAGAACGCCACCCCCATGGAGAATCACTAAGTGCAGGATTCTGTGACGCCCGACGGGATCACCCCATCGCAGACGGTCGGCCCGTTCTTCAAATACGGCCTGACGCCGAACGGCGAATACGCCTGGAACGACGCGTTCACCAACTCGACACTCACGCCAGACGTCACCGGCGAGCGCATCCGCATCGAGGGGCGTGTGTTCGACGGTGACGGCGTTGCCGTGCCAGATTGCATGCTGGAGATCTGGCAGGCGGACGCGCAGGGTCGCTTTGCCGACCCGCAGGACAAGCGTGCGCTGCCGAATGCGAGCTTCCGCGGCTTTGCCCGTTGCGGCACCGACAAGGACGGCTATTACGCGTTCGAGACCATCAAGCCGGGCACGGTGCCTGATCCCGATGGCAAGCCACAGGCGCCGCACATCCTCCTTGCGGTGTTCGGCCGCGGCATGCTGCGGCATCTCTACACCCGGATCTATTTCAGCGACGAGGCCGGCAACGCCGCCGACCTTGTGCTGGCGCTGGTGCCCACCGAGCGCCGCCCCACGCTGACTGCGGTGCGCGAAGCCGGCAAGCCCGTCTACCGGCTCGACCTGCGGCTCCAGGGCGACAACGAGACAGTGTTCTTCGACGTGTGAGGCAATGCGTGCCGGGGAGGCTTGATCCTCGGCACGCACGTCTCATCTGGCGCATCGAAGCCGAGGTTGCCTCCGGCCGAAACGATTCGCACGTGTGTGCGTCAGCCTCGCTGACTCAAATACCGATGGCTTGACGGCAAATTCCCGTAGTTATGCGGAGTTCGCGCGATACAATTTCGGCGCGAAGCAATCCCGTATTTACCGTATTCGTCTAGGGTGGCTGCAGTTTCGACGCCGCCCCGGATTGTTTCATGAAATTTCGTCTGTCCTTGTCCTCTGCGATCATTGCGTTCGGCATCGTTCTCGCCATCGGTTTTGCCGCCGTGGTTTCGACCAGCCTCTATGCCTTGAAAGAGCTCAAGGTCGGCGGTCCGCTCTACTCCGACATCAAGCTCGGCAACGACCTCATCGCGGACATTCTGCCGCCGCCGGAATATGTCATCGAGGCCTATCTCGAGGCGACGCTGGCCATGCGCGAGCCGGACCAGCTGGCGGCCCACGGCGAACGTCTGGTCCAGCTCCGCAAGGACTACGACGAGCGCAAGGCGTTCTGGGTCACCTCCAGCCTCTCGGCCGACCTGAAAACGGCGCTGGTGTCCAAGTCCGACGCCGAGGTGCAGAAGTTCTGGAAGGCGTCCGACCAGCTCCTGCCGGCCCTCAAGGCCAAGGACGCCGCTGCGTCCGAGCGCATCTATGCGCAGCTGAAGGACGCCTACACCGCGCATCGCGCCGTGATCGACAGCATCGTCGAGAACGCCAACAAGCAGAATGCCGCCATGGAAAAGCTGGCGGCGGACCGCGACAGCTCGATGCTTTATATCCTCCTCGGCGTCTCCGCCGCTGTCCTGGCTTTCGTTGCTGCGGGCCTGCTCGGCGTCGCCCTCGGCGTGGTGCGCCCGATCGTGCGCATGACTGATACGATGCAGAAGCTTGCGACCGGCGATCTCGCCGCCGACATTCCTTTCGCTGACCGAAAGGACGAGGTCGGCTCGATGGCGGGGGCGCTTGTGGTGTTCAAGCAGGCGGCGGTCGAGAATTCCCGCCTGCGCGAGGAGCAGTTGCGGCAGGAGCAGGAGGCGGCGCTCGCCAAGCGCTCCGCCCTGCACCAGATGGCCGAGACCGTCGAGCGCGAGACCGGCCGATCGGTCGACACCGCCGGCGCAGCGACGCAAGGCGTCGAGCGGGCGGCGTCCAGCCTGTCGGAGATCGCGAAGTCGCTCTCCGCACAGTCGCAGGCGGTCGCGGCGGCCTCCACCCAGGCCCTCGGCAGCTCGCAGGCCGTCTCGGCCGCGGCCGAAGAGCTCAGCGCCTCGATCCGCGAGATCGCAAGCCAGGTCGTGCGGACCAGCACCGTCACAAAATCGGCTGTCGCCGGCCGCGAGCAGGCGCGTTCGACCATCCAGGCACTGGCCGGATCGGTGAAGAAGATCGCCGAGGTCTCCGACCTCATCGGCGGCATCGCCGGCCAGACCAACCTTCTGGCGCTCAACGCCACGATCGAGGCCGCCCGTGCGGGCGAGGCCGGCCGCGGCTTCGCCGTGGTCGCCGCCGAAGTGAAGTCCCTGTCCGACCAGACCGCCAAATCCACCGAGGAGATCACGCGGCTAATCACCGAGATTCAGGCCTCGACGCAGGCCGCGGTCGATGCCGTCGAGACCATGGGGGGCCACATCGTCGAGATCGACGGCGTGGCGACCTCGGTTGCCGCCGCGATGGAGGAGCAGGACGCCGCGACGCGGGAGATCACGCGGTCGATTTTCGAATCGGCTTCCGCGGCCAAGGAGGTCTCGGCCAAGATCGGCAATGTCAGCCGCGACGCCGCTTCCGTGAACGAGCGCGCCGCCGAGGTCAGGCAGGCGATCGCCGGCATGGCGGCCAATCTCGAACAGCTCCGGTCGGTCGTGGTGCGGACCGTGCGCGACTCGACCGAGGCGGCTTGAGCGCGGCATCGGACCGGCGGCTGGTGCGTGGGGTCATGATCGTGCAGTATGGCGCGGGACAGGGGCATCGTGAATTTCATGACACCTCCACAACTGCCTGATGTCGTTGAGCCCGCCCGACTGACGGCGGCACTGCGCAGGGGCGGCGTGCTCGACGCCGGCGCGGTCCGCGAGGTGAAGGTGCTGCATCAGCGTGACAACGTCGTGTCACATATCGTGCGTCTCGGCCTGCGCTATGTCGGCGAATCCGGCGGCGCGCCGCAGACACTGATCCTGAAGACGCCGCATGCCGATTTTGCCAAGACGCTCGCGCATGGTGGCCGGCACGAAGTGGCCTTCTATGCGAAACTTGCACCGAATATGCCGCCGGGGCTGGTGCCGCGTTGCTTTGACGGACAGTTCGATGAGGAAAATGTCAGTTGGCATCTGCTGCTCGAGGATCTCACCGATAGCCATGATGTCGCGGCCCAGTGGCCCCTGCCGCCGTCTCGCGAACAGGCGCTGGCGATCGTCACGACGCTCGCGAGCTGGCACGCGGCATGGTGGGACCACCCAAGTCTCGGCGACACCGTCGGCAGTTGGATGAGCGCCGATGATACGTCAAGGTTGATGGAGACCTTTGCTGGCCACTATGATCGTTTTGCCGATCTTCTCGGCGACCGCCTGAGCGAAGAACGACGCATCCTCTATCGAAGGTTCATTGAGCAGTCGGATCGTTTGCTTGAGCGCTATCATTCCCATCGACATCTCTCTATTGCCCACGGCGATGCCCATACTTGGAATTTCCTCCTGCCGCGCGCGGACATCGCCGACACCGTGCGCATTTTCGACTTCGACCAGTGGCGCATCAACGTGCCGACCCACGATCTCGCCTACATGATGGCGACGCAATGGTATCCGGAGCGCAGGCAGACGCTCGAGCGCCTGCTGCTCAACCGTTATCATGAGACCCTGATCTCGCACGGCGTCAGCGGCTACACGCGCGGCGCACTTGACCAGGACTATCGCCGATCGGTGCTCTGGCACATCACCAAGCCGGTCTGGCAATGGAGCATCAACCTTCCGCCGCTGATCTGGTGGAACAATCTGGAGCGGATATTTGCGGCCGTGGATGATCTGGGCTGCGAGGAGTTGTTGTAGGGGTCGCGCCGCATATTCAGTGTCGTCCCTGCGAACGCAGGGACCCACAATCACAGGGAGTAGTTTGGCGCGAGACTGGTAATTCAGAGTCTTCGCCAAACTACTCCCTGTGATTATGGATCCCGGATCTGCGCTCCGCTTCGCTGCGCTTGTCCGGGATGACAGTGGAGATTGGTGATCGACCGCGTCCTACTCCATCACCGCATGTTCCGGTCCGGCCGCCTGCTTGCGCAGCGTGGCCTTGGTCGAGCCGATCAGCAAGGCGAGCGGGATGGTGCAGAGGATGAAGAACATCACCAGCTGATAGTCGTAGGCGAAGGCGATGATCTGCGCCTGCACGCTGACCATCCTGTCGGCCATGGCGCGGCCGGCGTCGGTGGACAGGTTGATCATGCCGCTGACGCTGGGCATCTGGAGCGCGTGGTTGAACGGGTTGATGTGCTCGGACAGGATCGCATAGGTCCGCCGCGTCCCCTGCGTCAATTGGGCGATGACGACGGAAATGCCGACCGAGCTCGCGACGTTGCGCATCAGGGTCAGCATCGCGGTGCCGTCAGTGCGCAGATCGTTCGACAGCGTCAGGAACGCCACGGTCGAGAGCGGCACGAAGACGAGGCCGAAGCCGAAGCCCTGGATGACGCTGACGGTGACGATCTCCGGCACCTGGGTCAAATCGGTCCAGCCGGTCATCTGGAACAGCGAGCCCGCGGTCAGCGTCAGGCCGGCGATGATCAGCGTGCGCGCCTCGAAATAGCGCATCATGCGGCCGACCAGCATCATCGCGAAGAAGGTGCCGAAGCCGCGGCTCGCCAACAAGAGGCCGGCGGTGATGATGGGATAGCCGATCACGTTCTGCATATAGGGTGAAGCCAGCGCCATGGTCGAGAACAGCACGAGCCCCATCACGATCATGAACACGCAACCGGTGACGAAGTTGCGATCCCGAAACAGCGCGAACCGGATGAACGGCGTTGAGGTCGTGAAGGAGTGCGCGAGGAAGAAATAGAAGGCGACGGCCGAAACGATGAACTCCGCGAGGATCTCATTGGATTCCAGCCAGCCCAGCTGCTCGCCGCGGTCGAGCGCGAGCTGAAGCGAGCCGATCGCGACCGCCAGCGCGGCGAAGCCGAACCAGTCGAATCTGAGGCTGAGATTCTTGTCGGTCTCGTCCATGAAGACGATCAGCCCGAGCACGGTGATGAAGCCGAACGGCAGGTTGACGAAGAACACCCAGTGCCAGGAATAAGTCTCGGTCAGCCAGGCGCCGAGTGATGGACCCATGATCGGACCCATCATCACGCCCATGCCCCAGATCGACATCGCCTTGGCGCGTTCCTGGAGCGTGTAATAGTCGAGCATCACCGATTGCGACAGCGGCACCAGGGCGGCGCCGAACACACCTTGCAGCAGGCGGAACAGCACCATCTGGTTGATGTCCTGGGCGAGGCCGCACAGCACCGAGGCCATGGTGAAGCCGGCCGAGCAGATGATGAAGATGCGCTTGCGGCCGAAGCGGTTGGCGATCCAGCCGACCGGCGCCGTCATGATCGCAGCGGCGACGATGTAGGAGGTCAGCACCCAGTTGATCTGGTCCTGCGAGGCCGACAACGTGCCCTGCATGTAGGGCAGGGCGACGTTGGCGATGGTGGTGTCCAGCGCCTGCATGATGGTCGCGGTCATGGCGCAGATCGTCACCATGTTCCGGCGCAGGCCGGGGACCATCAGGCTGGCATTGGGACCGGACATCGGGTCAGTCCTTGCGTTCAGTCTTTATCCTGGCTCGCTGTCGCCGACAAGCCGAGCAGGCCGGCGAGCGAGCGCTGATGGCCGGTGTCGATGGTGGCGTAGACGCTCATGCCGGCCTTCAGCTTCCGCACATATTTGTCGGTCTCGTCGAAATAGATGCGGATCGGCACGCGCTGCACCACCTTGACGAAATTGCCGGTAGCGTTCTGCGGCGGCAGGATCGCGAATTGCGCGCCGGTGCCGGGCGAAAGCGAGCCGATCTTGCCCTTGAAGACGTGGTTCGGGAACGCGTCGACCTCGAGCGTGACGGGCTGTCCTTCGGTGACGTGGGTGAGGTCGCTCTCCTTTGGATTGGCGTCGACCCAGGGGTGGGCGACGTCGATGATGGAAAACACCGGCGTGCCGGCGGCGACATAGCGGCCGAGCTGGATTTGCTCGACCTGCGTCGCCACGCCGTCCATCGGCGCGCGCAGCACGGTGTGGTCGAGGTTCCGCTGGGCATCGTCCAGCTTGGCCTTCGCCTGGGCGTAGGATGGGAATTGCTCCAGCGGCAATTCGGGGTCGCCGAGCAGCTGCGTCTTGGCGTTGGAGAGCTGTTGCTTGATGTATTGCGCCTGTGCGCCGGCGGTGACCAGCGCATTCGAGGCATTGTCGAGATCGAGCTGCGAGCCGTAATTGTTCTTCACCAGCGCCTGCTTGCGCTCGACGTCGCGCTGCTTCAAATCGATGCCTTGCTGGGCAAGCCCCAGCATGTCGCCATAGATCTTGATGTTGGCGACGAGGTTGTCGTAAGTCGTGCGGGCCTGCGCGAGCTGCGCCTTGGCTTCGTCCACCGCGTGGCGAAACGGAGCGGGGTCGATCTCGAACAGCTCGTCGCCCTGCTTGACGGACTGGCCTTCCTTCACGACGACCTTCTGGATCTTGCCGGAGATGTCGGGCGTCACCAGCACCTTCTGCGCGCCGACATAGGCGTCGTCGGTGCCGACATAGCGGCCGCCATGCAGGTAGAAAGTGATGCCGCCGATGGCGGCGATGACAGGCAGCACGACCAGGAGCAGGAAGCGGCGGTAACGCCGCAGGCCGGCTACCAGGCGGCGGCGCGGATCGGTGCCGGCCTTCTTGGTGGGCTTGCCGCTGTCGGTCTTCTGCTCGGGCTGGAACTTGAGGACTTGGTCAGCCATAGCGCTGCTCCTTACGCGCCTGTTCCGCGCCGCTGGTCTGGATCGCGGTACGCACGTTTTCCTTGATGGTTTCGAGCTGGGCCAGGAGGCGATGGGCGTCCGCCGGCGTGATGCCGTCGAGCGCGTTGGCGGTGAGCTCGGACTTCAGCCCGCTCATCCGGCCCAGCAATTGCCGGCCAGCCTTCTTCAGATACAGGCGCTTGACGCGGCGGTCCGAAGCGTCGCTGCGGCGCTCGATCCAGTCGCTGTCGCAGAGCTTGTCGATCAGGCGGGTCAGCGTGATCGGCTGCATCTCGAGCAGCTCCGCGAGTTCCGACTGCTTCATGCCCTCGCTGCGCTCGACCTTGGCCAGCACCGCCCATTGCGCCCGGGTGATGCCGAACCGCGATGCCTCCTTGTCGGCATAAACGCGCAAGAGGCGGTAGAGCTCACCGAGCGTGAACAGGAAGTTCTGGTCGACGGACCCGCGGGTCATAAGCTTGGTCTCCAATAAGCTTGGGATATAATAAGCAAGCTTATGATTATTCCATGGCGGATTATCAGGATGCTGTCCCGCAGCGCGAGCATGGCTGGCAGCCGGTCGCAGGGTCGTGCTTTGGGTTCCCGGGCTCAAATGCTAGAACGTGGCCGCATGACCCTCGCAAAGCCGGCATTTCCCGCGCCTGACCACGATCACGGCCGCTGCACCGCGGATGCGCTGGCGCATGCCGAGGAGGTCTGCAAGCAGCGCGCTCAGAAATTAACGCCGATACGCCGTCAGGTGCTGGGGGCCTTGCTCTCCAGCCACCGCCCGCTCGGCGCCTATGAGGTGATCGACGAGCTTGCCAAATCGATGTCGCGGCCGGCGCCGATCACGGTCTATCGCGCGCTCGATTTCCTGATGGCCAACGGCCTCGTGCACCGCATTGAAAGCCGCAATGCCTACCTTGCCTGTGCCGCCCACGACCACGACGCGACCTCGGCGGTGGCGTTCCTGATCTGCGAGCGCTGCGGCCTGGTCGGCGAGATCCCGTCGGCGTCCTTCGCCGGGGACCTCAATGCCGCGGCGCGCAGCTCGGGCTTTGCGCCTAAATTGTCCGTGGTGGAGATCACGGGCGTCTGCACCCATTGTCAGAAAGCTGCATAGAGCAACAACGGCGCAAAGCCGGTAATCGGGAAGAGATGTCCTCGCCACAAGCCAACTATTCCGCCGCACGTCCCCTCAGTGCCGGCGCCATCGCCCTGATGCTCATGCTGTGCCTGACCTGGGGGTTCAACCAGATCGCGGTGAAGCTGGTGCTGCCTGACATTCCGCCGATGCTGCAGGCCACGATCCGCTCGGCGGGCGCGCTGCCGGTGCTGTTCCTCATCGGCACGCTTCGCGGCGTCAAATTCTTCGAGAATGATGGCACGTGGAAGCCGGGCCTGATTGCCGGGCTGATGTTCGGCATCGAATTCGTGCTGATCTTCCAGGGGCTGCGTCTCACCTCAGCCTCGCGCGCAGTGGTGTTCCTCTACACCGCGCCGTTCTTCGTCGCGCTCGGCTCTTATCAGGTGCTTGGCGAGCGGCTCGGCGCCTCGCAATGGCTGGGCCTTGCCATCAGCTTTGCCGGCGTCGCCCTCGCGATTGGCGTGCCGCAGCCCAATGTCGATTCGCATGTCCTGCTCGGCGACCTCATGATCGTCGGTGGCGCCGCGCTGTGGGCGGCGACGACACTGGTCGCCAAGGGCACAAGGTTGCGGTTCGCCGCGCCCGAGAAGGCGCTGGGTTATCAGGTGGCGATCTCGATCCCGATCCTGGGACTGGCGGCATGGCTGTTCGGTGAGACCATCACGCATACCCCGGCGCCGCTGTCGCTCGGCCTGATGGCCTTTCAGGCGATCTGGGTGGTTGGAACCACGTTCACGCTTTGGTTCGCGCTGGTGAAGGCCTATTCGGCCAGCAAATTGTCGGCTTTTACCTTCATCACCCCTTTGTTTGGCGTCGTCGGTAGCTATTTCATCATGCACGACACCCTAAGCTTGGCGTTCGGGGCGGCTGCCGTCCTTGTAATTGCTGGGCTTTTTCTGGTTAACCGTCCCAGCCAAGTCGCTGCGGCGCCGCGCGATGCATTGCTGAACGTCACCAAAACCTGATATTTGGACCCCATGAACAAGCCCGAAACCACCATCGATTCCGACATCGCGGGGCCAGCGCCGCGCCATCACACCACCCAGGTCAAGGTCGGCGACGTCGCCGTCGGCGGCGGTGCGCCGATCGTCGTGCAGTCGATGACCAACACCGACACCGCCGACATCGACGGTACCATTGCCCAGGTCGCGGCGCTCGCGCGCGCCGGCTCCGAAATGGTCCGCATCACCGTGGACCGCGAGGAAGCCGCGGCCGCCGTGCCGCACATTCGCGACGGCCTCGCCAAGCGCGGTATCACCACGCCGTTGATCGGCGACTTCCACTATATCGGCCACAAGCTGCTCGCGGCCTATCCGGCCTGCGCCGAGGCGCTCGCCAAGTACCGCATCAATCCCGGCAATGTCGGCTTCAAGGACAAGCGCGACACCCAGTTCGCCGACATCATCGAGATCGCCAACAAGAACAGCAAGCCGGTGCGCATCGGCGCCAATTGGGGCTCGCTCGATCAGGAGCTGCTGACCAAGCTGATGGACGAGAACGCCGCCTCGGCCAATCCGCGCGACGTGCGCGCGGTGACGCGCGAAGCGATGGTGCAGTCCGCGCTGCTCTCGGCCGCGCGCGCCGAAGAGCTCGGCATGCCCAAGAACCGCATCATCCTCTCCGCAAAGGTCTCGGCGGTGCAGGATCTGATCGCGGTCTATCAGGACCTCGCCAGCCGCTCCGATTATGCCATCCATCTCGGCCTCACCGAAGCCGGCATGGGCTCGAAGGGCATCGTGGCGTCCTCGGCCGCGCTCGGCATCCTCTTGCAGCAGGGCATCGGCGACACCATCCGCATCTCGCTGACGCCGGAGCCCGGCGGCGATCGCACCCGCGAGGTGCAGGTCGGCCAGGAGCTGCTGCAGACCATGGGCTTCCGCACCTTCGTGCCGCTGGTCGCGGCGTGCCCCGGCTGCGGCCGCACCACCTCGACCACGTTCCAGGAACTGGCGCGCTCGATCCAGGATTTCATCCGCGACGAGATGCCGACCTGGAAGACGAAATATCCCGGCGTCGAAGAACTCAACGTCGCGGTGATGGGCTGCATCGTCAACGGCCCCGGCGAATCCAAGCACGCCAATATCGGTATCTCGCTGCCGGGCACCGGCGAAGCGCCCGCCGCGCCGGTTTTCGTCGACGGCAAGAAGTTCCGCACCCTGCGCGGGCCGACCATCTCCGCCGACTTCAAGGCGCTGGTCATCGACTACATCGAGCAGCGTTACGGCCAGGGCGCCAAGGTGCCGGTGACCGCGGCGGAGTGATTTCACTCCGCTAGCGCTCCACACTCCGCTGTCGTCCCTGCGAAAGCAGGGACCCATAACCACAGGGAGTGGTTTGGCGAAGACTCGGAGTTACCAATTTCGCGTCAAACCCCTCCCTGTGGCTATGGGTCCCGGATCTGCGCTTGCGCTTGTCCGGGACGACGAACTGAGTGTGCGGTGCAGATTGCACATCCCTCACCGCGCGCTACGATGGCTCCCAATCAAGAATGATCGGGAGACACGCCATGAGCTCACTCGCCGGCAAGCAGGGCCCGCGCTATCGCCACACGGCCGATGACGGCGCGCCCTATGAGACCATCGCGGTCGAGAAGCTCACCCCCATCATCGGCGCGGAAATATCGGGCGTGGACATCGGCAGGCTCGTCTCCGACGACGCGCGCTCCAACCAGCAGATGGACGAGATCCACCGCGCGCTCGCCGAAAACCTCGTCATCTTCTTCCGTGACCAGCAAATCACGCCGAAGCAGCATCTCGCCTTCGGCCGCAAGTTCGGCGAGCTGCATTTCCATCCCGCCGCGCCGCATGAGGACGAAGACCCGGCGCTGATGAAGATCTACGCCGACAAGAACTCGCCGCGCGCCAACGGCGAGGGCTGGCACTCCGACGTGTCCTGCGATCTCGAACCGCCGATGGGTTCGATCCTCTACATCAAGCAGTGCCCGCCGCGCGGCGGCGACACGCTGTTCGCCAACATGTACGCCGCCTATGAGGCGCTGTCCGACCGCATGAAGGCCTATCTCGATGGCCTCACCGCGCTGCATGACGGCGAGCCGATCTATCGCGGGCTCTATGCGAACTATGGCGTCGCCGACCGTCCGTCCTATCCGAGCGCCGAGCATCCCGTTGTGCGGACGCATCCCGTCACGGCCAAGAAGGCGCTTTACGTCAACCGCGGCTTCACCCGCCACATCAACGGTATCCCGCGGGACGAGAGCGACGCGATGCTCGCCTATCTCTACCAGCACGCCGAGAACCCGCTGTTCCAGTGCCGCTTCCGCTGGACCGAGAACGCCATCGCCTTCTGGGACAACCGCTGCACCCAGCACCGCGCGATGTGGGACTACTGGCCCCACACGCGCTCGGGTACGCGGGTGACGGTGAAGGGGGAGCGGCCGGTTTAAGGAGACGGTGCCGTAGGGTGGGCAAAGCGAAGCGTGCCCACCATCTCGCCGCACACGTGACAGGATGGTGGGCACGGCGCGCGAAGAGCGCGCCTTTGCCCACCCTACGAGAGCCCGTTCTTGCGTTGACGTCCTCCCGTGTCCGCGCCAATCTTCCTAAAAACAAATCGGGAGGATCTTCCATGCTTCGCGCAGAGGACAATAAATTCCTGACCGAGGCCGGCCCCGGAACGGGCATGGGCGAATTGCTGCGCCGCTTCTGGATTCCCGTCTTGCTGTCAGAAGAGCTTCCCGAGCCCGATGGCGAGCCGAAGAAGATCGTCGTCCTCGGCGAGGAACTGCTCGCCTTCCGCGACACGCGCGGCGTCGTCGGTGTCATCGACCAGTATTGCCCGCATCGCGGCGCCAATCTCTGGCTCGGGCGCAACGAAGAGTGCGGCATCCGCTGCGTCTATCACGGCTGGAAATTCGACACCGACGGCCGCTGCCTGGACATGCCGACCTCCTACCCCGACCTCAACGCCAAGGACCTGATCCGCATCAAATCCTATCCGGTGCGTGAATGGGGCGAGATGGTCTGGGCCTATATGGGGCCGCTCGAGGCCACACCCGAATTGCCTGATCTCGAAATGGCACTGCTGCCCGCCTCGCACCGCTACGTCAGCAAGAAATGGCAGGACTGCAACTGGGTGCAGGCGCTGGAAGGCTCGATCGACACTGCGCATTTCACCTTTGCCCATCTCTCCTTCGACAAGGAGGAGAACGAGATCCTGGACATCAAGAAGCACTTTGTGAATCCGATCGCGCGGATGGCGAGCGATCACATGCGCTGGATCGCGGAAGACCCGCGTCCGGTGATCAAGATCAGCCCGCACGACGCCGGACTGACCATTGCCGGCGGCCGGCTCACCGGCGGCGACAGCATCTACTGGCGCATTGCGCAATTCCTGATGCCGTTCCACGCCTACGCGCCGAGCGCGATGCCGGGCGAGAGCATTTTTGGCCAGACCTTCGTGCCTGTCACCGACACCAATTGCTGGATCTACACCTATGCCTGGAATCCGGAGCGCCCCCTGACGCAAGCAGAGCGCGACGCCTACGACCGCGGCAACGGCGTGATCGCGGAGGTCGACGACCATTACGTGCCGCTGCGCCATAAGGGGAACGACTATCTGATTGACCGCAAGCTCCAGAAGACCCGGAGCTACACCGGCATCAAGGGTGTCTCCGAGCAGGACGCCGCCGTGCAGGACAGCCAAGGGCCGATCGCCGACCGGACCCGCGAGCATCTCGGGCCGACCGATCTCGGCATCATGCATTTTCGCAAGGCCGTGATGGATCTGGCGCGGGCGCTGCAGCAGGGTGAGCCGCCTCCGCAGGCGGCGCATCAGGATCGCTATGCGGTGCGCTCGGGCGCCTGCGTCACCAGCAAGTCGAAGGATCTGCCCGCGGTCATGCTCGAACGATTCGGCGATGTCGCGGGCTTCGTCGGCCGGCCACGCATCGCGGCAGCGGAGTAGGATTTGTCGTCAGGGCGGGACATCGTCGCAATTCTCCTGGTGTCGCTGGTCGCGCTATTGCTTCCATCGATCGATGCGGGTCTGGCCGCCCCGGCCCGAAAGGTCGCGAAAGCGAGGCCCAGGCCTTCGCCCGCGCCAGCCAAATGTGAGATGCCGAAATTCCGGATCGTCGTGGATGTCGGGCATACGCCGGACTCCTACGGCGCACTGAGCGCGCGCAACGATCCGGAGTTCGGCTTCAACTTCCGTCTCGCAAGACTCATCACGGCGAAACTCAAGTCCGAAGGCTTTGCCGCAACACGCCTGCTCGTCACGGACGGCAAGGCTCGGCCCAGCCTGTTCAAACGTGTCGGCAGCGCCAATGGGTCGCGCGCCGATCTTTTCCTGTCGATCCATCACGATTCGGTGCCGGACAAGCTGCTCGAGACCTGGGAATTCGATGGCGCGAAGAGCTATTTCAGCGATCGCTTTTCGGGCCACTCGCTGTTCGTGTCGCAGCAGAATTCGCACTTCGCCACCAGCCTGGTGCTGGCCCGGATGATCGGCAGACAGTTGAAGGAGCAAGGCCTGCACTATGCCAGCCAATACACTTTGCCGCTGATGGGCCGTTACCGGCGCCAGTTGCTCGACAAGGATTTCGGCGTCTACCGCTATGACGGGCTCGTCGTCCTCTCGCGGACCAGCAGTGCCGCAGTGCTGCTCGAGGCCGGCTCCATCATCAACCGCGACGAGGAAATGGCGATGAACGCACCCGAGCGGCATGAGACGATTGCGGCGGCCGTGGCGTCGGCCATAGTGGAGTTTTGCGCGAGGCGGTAGTTGCTCCCGCCGTCATTGCGAGCGCAGCGAAGCAATCCAGAGTCTTTCCGTGGAGGCAGTCTGGATTGCTTCGTCGCAACGGCTCCTCGCAATGACTGGCCGCGCCTACAGCGGCGTCCGCCGATACTCCCGGTTCGCCAGGCTGGCTTCCTCCAGATCCAGATCGCGCTCGATCCGCCGCCGCGTCTCGTCGGTGATCTGGCCGTCGCGCAGGAGATCGTGGATGAATTTTCGTTCGGCGGCGATCAGGTCGCGGGTCAGCGCGGTGCCGGCGGCGGAGACGTCGTGGTGGGTGGGATCGAGTGAATCAGGCAGCTGGTTGACACGGATGTCGTGGCGGGCGCGCAGCAGCCGCATGACCTCGTCGGAAACGTCCTTCTGCTCGGTGAGCGCGTCGAGTGATTTCAGTGCTGCATCGAGCGCCTGGCGGCGTGCGGCGATCTCGGCCTCGTGCTCGGCGGCATGCTCGTTGCGGCCGGCCTCGGCGACGCCGAGCCACCGCACTACTGGTGGCAGCGTCAGCCCGACGCCGATCAGTGTGACGAAGATGACGCCGAAGGCCACGAACAGGATCAGGTCGCGATACGGAAATGCATCGCCATCAGGCAGCGTGAACGGCAGTGCCAGCGCGGCCGCCAGCGACACCGCGCCGCGCACGCCGGTGAAGGCGAGCACGAACGGCCATTGCCAGGGCGGCGACGGATCGCGCTCGCGCAACGATCTGCTGAGCATCCGCGGCAGATAGGTTGCGGGATAGAGCCAGGCGAAGCGCGCGACGACGACGATCACGAGGACCACGGCAGTCGCGATCAGGATGTCGTCGAGCGGGAACGCCTTCGATTTCTCGTAGAGCGCGCGCATCTGGAATCCGGTGAGCAGGAACAGCACGCCCTCGATCAGGTAGATCACGAGGTCCCAGAAGAAGATGCCCTGCAGGCGCGTTGCCGACGAGATCAGCAGCGGGCCGTTCCAGCTCACATAGAGACCGCAGGCCACCGTCGCGATCACCCCGGAGCCGCCGATATGCTCGGGCAGCCAGTAGGACACGTAGGGGGTGATCAGCGACAGCGTCAGCTCGACCTGCGGATCCCCGGACCATTTGCGGAAGCGAAGGGAGAGCCAGCCGACGCCGATGCCGAAGGCGATCTCGCTGGCGACGATGAGGAGGAATTCGCCGGCGGCGAGCGGCAGCGAGAAATGCCCGACCATGATGGCGGCCAGCGCGAAGCGGTAGAGGATCAGCGCTGTGGCATCATTGGCAAGCCCCTCACCCTCGAGGATGACCAGGAGCCGCCGCGGCATGTTGAGCCGGCGCGCGATCGCGAGCGGCGCCACCACGTCGGGCGGCGCGACGATGGCGCCGAGCAGGAAGCCGATGGTCCAGGGCAGGCCGATCATATAGTGCGTGGCGGCCGCCACCATCGCTGCGGTGAAGATCACGGCTCCGACCGCGAGCAGCACGATGGGACGCAAATTGTTCTTGAACTCACGCCAGCTCATGGCAACGCTCGCCGAGTAGATCAGCGGCGGCAGCACCATCAGCAGCACCAATTCCGGCGGCAATTCCACCGGGGGCATGCCCGGCACGAAGGCGAGGCCGACGCCCGCCAGCATCAGCAGGATGGCGGGGGCGACGTTGAAGCGGCGTGCGGCCAGCGCCACGCCTGCCAGTACAGCGAGCAGGATGAGAAAGGTCTGAAACTTCGCTTCCATGATGGTCTGTCTTGACCCGGAAGCGGCTGCAACGTCAATGCGCGTGGCTTACGCCAGCCGCTCGGCCACCATCCGCCCGATGCGTGCAAAGGCGGCTTCGATCTGCGCCGCATTCGGTGTGCCGCCCTGGGTATAGGCCGCGATCAGGATCGGCGTCCCGGGCTTATTGTCGAACTTGGGCCAGACCACCGCGATATCGCCCGAGGCGTCCTTGCCGTTGTTGCCGGTCTTGTCGCCGATGGTCCAGCCCGCGGGCAGGCCGCCGCGCAACCGGTTCGCGCCGGTCTTGCAGTTCACCATCCAGTCGGTGAGCAGGGCACGGGAGGCCGGCGACAGCGCCTCGCCCACCACCAGGCGCCGCAAATTTCCCGCCATCGCTGCCGGCGTTGTGGTGTCGTGGGGATCGCCCGGCGGCGAGCGGTTGAGCTCGGGTTCGTTGTGGTCGAGCCGGGATGTGGTATCGCCGAGCGATCGCCAGAAGGCGGTGAGGGTGGCGGGGCCGCCGATCCTCGCCAGCAGCAGATTGGCGCAGGTATTGTCGCTGAGCTCGACGATCGCCTTGCACATGTCGCTGACCGACATCGCGCCGGCCGCAAGATTCTGTTTGGCGGTCGGCGCGTAGTCCAAGAGGTCAGGCTTGCCGTAAGCGATCATGGCCGCAAGCTGCTCCTCGCCGCGGTCGACCCGGGCCAGCACGCAAGCCGCAAGCGAGGCCTTGAAGGTCGAGCACATGACGAAGCGCTCGTCGGCGCGCCATGCGAGTTTTTTCCGGTCGCAAGGTTCTCTGCATAGACCCCGATCCGTCCACCGCTGTCGCGCTCATAGGTTTCGAGCTCAGGCAGGGCCTCAGCGGCCAACGCGGGGGAGGCGGCGATCCAGCACAGCGAGGCGAGGAGGGAGCGACGATCGAGATGCATGGGGAGCTTTCGGGAGAAGAGATGGAAGAGATTACGCACGCTTCATCCGCGCCGTCATTGCGAGCGCAGCGAAGCAATCCAGAATCCCTCCGCGGAGAGACTCTGGATTGCTTCGTCGCAAGAGCTCCTCGCAATGACGCCGCGAGAGTTATGCTTGCAATGATGCAGAATGGAGGGCGAGCGCGTCCGAATTCAGGCAGCGGAACGTCAGGCCCTCCTCATTCCCTCAGGTCATACCGATACGACTTCGACACGATCTGCCAGCCGTCGGCGAGCTTCATCGCCACCAGATAATCGGTGAAGAAGCGCGGAGGCAGTTGGCAACGGACCTTGATGAAGGCGGTCCTTTCGTCCGAACGGTCGATGGTGACGATGAAATCCTCGCGCGGCTTGCCTTCAGCCTTGGCGGAGGCGCGCTTGCGGACGCGGTCGAGCCAGTCGGGCACGGTCAGGACCTGAAGCTCGCCCTTCTCGACCCAGCGCAAGTCAGCGGAGGGATGGAAAATGGTGCCGAGCTTCTCGGCGTCACCCTCGTAAAGCCCGTCGAAATAGGATTGCACGACGGCTTCGATACTCGAACGGTTCTGGCTCATGGGTCATCCTTTTGCATGATGGCTTGGGCGGAACTTAGTCGTACACTTCGAAATGCGCTATGGGTGTCTCTCGCTAATCGCGCGAGGGTGTTGGAATGACCGGATCAGAAACTTCGAACGCTCGTATGCTGATCGGCGAATGCTACTGCCGCGCCGTGCGCTTTGAGGTGGCCGACGCGTTCTCCTATGCGATGAACTGCCACTGCTCGAACTGCCGCCGCACCACCGGCTCCGCCTTCAAGCCGTTCGCCGGCATCGCGCAGGACAAGCTCCGCATTGTCGGGGGAGGGGATCAGCGGATGATTTTCGGCGACGACACTACCCATGACGCCCATTGTGGGCGATGCGGCTCACTGCTTTATTCCCGGGTGCGGGAAGGACAATGGGTCCATGTCGCCATGGGAACCCTGGTTGATGCCCCCTCGATCCGGCCAAGCGCCCACATTTTCGTAGCCTCGAAGGCGCCCTGGCACGAGATTTCGGACAATCTGCCGCAATATCGGGGGCATATTGGCGATGGCTAGGGGAGTTCGGTCTGTCCGCCGGTTTGGCAGCGAACCCCGACCGCGCTGGCGCGACAAACAAAGGGGGTCCTTCGGGCTGTCGCCGGCCCGGCCTTGGTGACCTCCATCACAAGCGCCGGCACCGGATCCTGCTAAAGCGGTCACAAGGGGGACCGAAACGTCCCGAACTTCGGAAGTCGTGTCATGCGCAACCTGCTCAGACTCTGCCCGCTTCTCCTCGCCGCCGTGCTGCTGTTCGGCACGGATCCCGCCTTTGCCGGCAACCGCGTCGCGCTGGTGATCGCCAACTCGGCCTATCAGCACGCGCCGTCGCTCGCCAATCCCGTCAACGACGGTGCCGTGATGGCGAAGACGCTGAAAGAGGCCGGTTTCAACAGCGTCGATTTCCGCCACGACCTGTCGGCCCTGGATACGCGGCGCGTGCTGCGCGAGTTTGCCGATGCGACCCGCAATGCGGACATCGCCGTGGTCTATTATGCCGGTCACGGCATCGAGGTCGAGGGCTCGAATTATCTGATCCCCGTCGACGCCAAGCTCGAGCGCGACACCGACGTCTACGACGAGGCGCTCTCGCTCGACCGCGTCCTGGTCGCCGTCGAACCGGCAAAACAGCTTCGGCTGGTGATCCTGGACGCCTGCCGCGATAATCCGTTCGGCAAGACCATGAAGCGCACGGTGGCCGCGCGCGGTATCGGCCGGGGGCTTGCCCAGGTCGAGCCGACCAGCCCCAACACGCTGATCGCCTATTCGGCGAAGGCCGGCTTCACCGCCCAGGACGGCGACGGGGCCAACAGTCCCTTTACGGTCGCGCTGTCGAAGCATCTGACGACGCCGGGCCTCGACGTCCGCCGCGCCTTCGGCTTCGTGCGCGACGACGTGCTCAAGTCGACCGGTAACAAACAGGAGCCGTTCGTCTACGGCTCGCTCGGTGGTGAGGACGTGCCGCTGGTTCCGGTCAAGGTGACGGCCGCAGCAACAGTTGCGCCTGCACCGAACCCGCAGGCCGACATCCGCCGCGATTACGAGCTCGCGCTCCAGGTCGGTAACAAGGCGGCGTGGGCCGCCTTCCTCGCCCAGCATCCCGATGGCTTCTATGCCAGCCTCGCCAAGCTTCAGGTCGAGAAGATTGGTGCCGAGCAGGCCCATGCGGCTGCCACCGAGAAGGCGAAACAGGCCGAGGCGGAACGTGATCGTCTCGCCGCGCTTGGCGCGCAGAAGGATGCACAGGCCAAGGCCGCGGCCGATGCGAAGGCCGCCGAGCAGGCGCAGCTCGCCGCGCAGAAGGCCAAGGAGCAGGCGCAGCAGCAGGCAGCTGCCGCCGAGCAGCAGCGCGTCAACCTCGCCGCTGCGGCCCCGAGCGCGGCGCCGGCCAGCACGGCGAGCCCTGCAGGCACCAATGTTGCCACCCTGACGCCGGCGACCGCGCCGGCCGATCTCAGCCGCTCGGTGCAGACCGAGCTCGGCCGCGTTGGCTGCTTCTCGGGCGCTGCCGACGGCACTTGGAGTACGTCCTCGCAACGCTCGCTGTCGCAGTTCAACCGCTATGCCGGCACCAAGCTCGACGTGAAGGTAGCGAGCACTGACGCGCTGGATGCGGTCAAGGCCAAGCCGTCGCGCGTCTGCCCGCTGGTCTGCGAGCACGGCTTCAAGGCCGATGGCGACAAGTGCACGAAGATCGTCTGCCGTGAGGGCTATGCGGTCAACGACGACAATGAGTGCGAGAAGAAGCGAGCCGCCAAGCCGGCCAAGCCTGCAACGGCGAAGCGCGACGACGGTGATGAACGTCCCGCCCGGCAGCGTCCTCAGGCCGGCGGCGCGGCGGGCGGCTATGGTGCCGCGGCCGGCATTGCTGCCGCTGCCGGCGCCGGTCGCGCCGCAGGTGGCGGGCAAGTCATCTGCAATAGCACCGGCTGCCGTCCGGTCAGCCGCGGTTGCCACCTCGAATATCGCGGCGGCGGCGGTCCCGGCAACGATGCCAATGCCGAAGTGTGTCGTTAGGGTGTGCATGATCCAGATCGTCGTCCCGAAAGGCCGGGACGACGTCAGGTCGCAATCGCGCTCGCCGCGATGTTGACCGTCAGTGCCAGCAACGCCGTGTTGTAGATGAACGACACGATCCCGTGCGCCGTGGCCGTGCGGCGGATCGTCTTGTCTGTGATGCCAACGTCGGAGACCTGCGCGGTCATGCCGATCACGAACGAGAAATAGACGAAGTCCCAGTAGTCGGCGTGGTCTTCCTTGTCGCCGCTCGGGAACTGAAGACCACCCGGGGCGTTCCGATAATAATCATGCGCGTAATGCAGCGCGAAGGTCGTGTGCACGGCGGCCCATGATAGCGCGATGGTGCTGATGGCGATGGTCAGCTCCAACACGCCCCGGTGCGGTGTGCCGAGCTCCGAGACGATCGCGGCGATGCTGGCGAAGGCGCCGATCGCCGTCACCAGCAGGATCACGAAACGGCCGTCGTCCTGCATCGCGGCGGCGCGCCGGATGTGCTGATGGTCGTTGCAAAGCATCATTGCGTAGACCAGCACGAGATAGACCGCGATCAGCGCATCCCAGCCGAACAGGAGCCGTGTCACCAGCCGGTGTGAGCCCGGCAAGAGCAGACAGACAAGGACGCCAGCCGCGAGCGCGATGAATGTCCGCGGCCGCGCATAGAGCAGCCGCATCGGCCGCGACATCTGGCGGAAGCGGGCGAGGACGGGGTCTTCTTTGCCCTCGGCCGCCATCGATGCGTGTCAGCTCTTCCGCTCGGCGACGAAGCGCGCAGCGGCCTGCAGCACTGCGGCGCGATCGCCGAAGATCGAGACCGCGCTGTCGGCCCGGGCGAGCAGGTCGCGCACGCGCTGCTTGGCGCCTTCGATGCCGAGCTGGGTGACGAAGGTGGTCTTGCCGAGTGCGGCGTCGGCGCCGGCCGGCTTGCCGAGGGCCGCCGCATCGCCTTCGACATCGAGCAGATCGTCGGCGATCTGGAAGGCTTCGCCGAGCGCGCGGCCGTAATCGTCGAGCGCCTGATATTCCTTTTCCGTGGCCTGGCCGAGGATCGCGCCGGCGATGCAGCCGTAACGCAAGAGCGCACCGGTCTTCATCTGCTGAATGCGGGCGACATCGATCGGCTCGTTGCCGCCAAAGCGGCCTTCGCCGGCGAGGTCGAGGATCTGGCCGCCGACCATGCCGCCGATGCCGGCGCAGCGCGCCAGCGCGCGCGTCAGCAGCAGCCGCACATTGGCGTCGCGATGGATCTCGTCGCGGGTGACGATGTCAAAGGCGAGCGTCAACAGACCGTCGCCGGCGAGGATCGCGGTCGCATCATCGGTCTTCTTGTGCAGGGTCGGGCGGCCGCGGCGCAGGTCCGAATTGTCCATCGCCGGCAGATCGTCGTGGATCAGCGAATAGCAGTGGATGCATTCGAGCGCGGCGCCGACGAGCAACGCGGCTTCACGGGGAATACCGAACACAGCCGCGCTCTCGACCACCAGGAACGGGCGCAGACGCTTGCCGCCGTTCAGGCTCGAATAGCGCATTGCGTCCATCAGTCGCTTGGGCCGGGCGATCTCATCGTGCAGGATGTCGTCCGACAACAGGCGCCCGAGCAGGGCCTCGGTGTCATCAGCGGTCTTGTCCAGACGCTTGGCGAAATCGGACGGGGACGTGCCGGTCATCAAGAAGGGCTCCAGAACTAAAATTCGGCGGGACAATCCTTTATGCGCCCGCCCCAGTCAATCGTTTGGAAGGCCTAAAAAGTGCTGGAAAAGGCCCGGATTATCACAGACTTAATGGGGAGAGCCGTGGCCGCGTTTCGTTCCGTGCCGGAAAGGTCGATTTGCGCATCGTCAAAATCCTGCTGGTAGCGCTCGCGGTCGTCATTCTCGCGCCCTATGTGATCGCGCCGTTCTACCGCACCGGCCATCCGGTTTCGACGCTGATGGCGTGGCGCTCGCTTCGCGGCGCGCCGATGCAGCGGGAATGGATCGATCTGGCGGCGATGTCGCCCTCGCTGCCGCGATCGGTGGTTGCAGCCGAGGATGCCCATTTCTGCAAGCATCACGGCATCGATTGGGGCGCGCTACGCGAGGCGATCGACGACGCGCAGGAGGATGGTATGCCGTTCCGGGGCGCCTCCACGATCACCCAGCAGGTCGCGAAGAATCTGTTCCTCTGGCAGGGCCGGGATTTCGTCCGCAAGGCGCTCGAATTCCCGCTGGCGCTCTGGATCGATCTCGTCCTGCCCAAGTCGCGGATCCTGGAGATTTACCTTAACATCGCCGAGCTCGGCCCGCAGGGCCAGTTCGGGGTGGGGGCGGCCAGCGCCTATGCCTTCGGCAAATCGGCCGGCGCCCTCTCCCCGCGCGAGGCGGCCCTTCTGGCCTCGATCCTGCCGAATCCGGTCAAACGCAGCGCTAAAACCCCCGGTCCGGGCGTCCGGCGGCTGGCCGGGACCTATGTGGCAAGGGCGCAGGCCTCTTCGCTTGCGACCTGCTGGCGGGAAAATCGTTGATTTTGGGCCCTTTCCGGGCGTATTTTCCGGCCCAAGAGCCTAGCTTTGCGGCCAGCCTTCCTCTATAAGCGCGGCCTTGATCGGCATTCAGCTCGCCTCGGATTGCGGGTGCTGAGCCGTCCCTCGCGGACGATGCCCTGATAACACCAATCCCTAGAGGATATTGAAATGGCCGTTCCGAGAAGAAAAACCTCGCCGTCGCGCCGTGGCATGCGCCGCTCGGCAGACGCCATCAAGAAGCCGACCTATGTGGAAGACAAGGACTCCGGCGAGCTGCGTCGTCCGCATCATCTCGACCTCAAGACCGGCATGTACAAGGGCCGTCAGGTCCTGAAGAAGAAAGAGTCCTGAGTTAAGGACCTTTCTCCAGGCAGGATAATTGGGCCTGCCTGATTTCGGCCAACCCATGAGCTATGACAGTGGCGGCGGCGGAGCTAATGCTTCGCCGCCGCATTGTCCTGTCTGGATATCTTGATCGAGAAGGCATTTCGCCGATGGTCGGTTTCCCGCTGCTTCTGATTCCGCTCGCGGTCTACAACATCATCGCCTTCCTGATGCCGACCGTGTCCTTCACGGATGTGCTGTTCAAGGTGCCGATGGTGTCAGGCGAGACCTGGCCGGTCACGCTCGCCGACGTGATGCTGGCGCTCGGTATCGTGCTGCTGCTGCTCGAAGTTATTAAGGGCGCGCGGCCCGGCTCGAAATTCCTGATGGATCATCTGCTGTCACTGATCCTGTTCGGTGCGGCCGCTGCCGAATTCGTGATGTGGCCCAAATTCGGCAACTCGACCTATTTCCTGCTGGTGCTGCTCGCGATGGCCGATTTCCTCGGCGGCATTGCCCAGCGCACGCGCCGCCGCGTCACCTATGTCGCCGAGACAACGGTGCCGGCGCCACGCAAGGCCAAGCGTCAGGCGGAAGCTCCGGCGGGGGATGCCGTGGCCGAGCCCAAGTTCGAGCCGGTGTCCGCGCCGATCGCAGCACCGGCGGCACCGCCCGCGCCCTCGGCACAGTCGGTCGCCGAATCCGTGCTGATGGATCCTCCCGCACCGAAGCCGGTGTCGAGCATGCCATCGCCGGAAGTCCCCTCGCCGCATTTGCAGCCGGGCGACGGCACGTCTCCGTCCCCCGACACGCCGCCGCGCTGATCGATCTCAAGCCACCTGCCGCGTGCGCGCACTGACGCTTTGAAGCGGGCGCTTGCTGCCATAGGCCGTCTGCGCATCTTCGGAAGAGGCGCGGCGCAGCCTGCTTGCCTGGGGCAGATGTTCGGCATTGGCGATCAGCTGGGCGACGAAGCTCGGATCGGGACGCGGCAACGGCGTCTTGTGGACCCATTGCAAAACCGGCAGTAGCGGCACCAGGGCCGTGCCCGTGCCGTTATCCGCCGCGTCCGTTCGATCGGTACTCAACATCGCTATCACCGTTGATCCGGCAGAGCCTGTCGCGTTTCGGGACGCTGGCGCCGGGTGCGTGTCAGTACTCGCAAGGCCTATGCCGGACGGGCCGGTTTGGTTCCCCCGGCGTGTAGAAACGTGGTTTCCAAATTGTTTATCAACTTTGCCTAGGGTTGGGGACGAATCTGGCTCTATCCTGTGTCAGCTCAGGACTTTCCCCCTGTCCCGAAACGAGGCGATTTTGATCCCCGCATTACCGCAAGCCTCCGACATCCTGGCCGCCCTCGGCCAGGCCGTGTTTGCCTGGGACATCGGCAGTGATGCGATCGTCTGGGGTGACCAGGTCGCCAGCGTCTTTCCCGGCATTCCCGCCGAGCGGCTGGCGACGGGCGCCGAATTTGCCAAGCTGATCGAGCCCGCGTCATCGCTGCGGACCGCGGCGCTGGCACAAGCCTACGCCGTGCATGGTGCCGACGGCACGCCCTACCGGGTCGAGTACGGCGTGCGCATGAGCGCCGCCGATCCCGTGATCTGGATCGAGGAGACCGGCCGCTGGTTCGCCGGCCCCGACGGCCGCCCGGTGCGCGCGATCGGCTCGGTCCGAATCAACAATGAGCGCCACGCCCGCGACGAGGAACTGACCAAGCTGGCCCGGCTCGATCCGCTGACCGGCGAGCTCAACCGCTCTCATCTGATTGCCGCGCTGGCCGAGGCGATCGAGGAGACGACCCGCTTCCGCTCGACTGCGGCCTTCATGCTGGTCGGCATCGACCATCTCGCCCGCGTCAACGACGCCTTCGGCTTCGACGTTGCCGACGCCGTGATCCTTGACGTCGCCAAGCGCATCCGCTCGCGCCTGCGCGGCGGCGACGTGCTCGGCCGCTTTTCCGGCAACAAGTTCGGCCTGATCCTGAAGAACTGCACCGTCGACGACATGAATGTCGCCGCCGAGCGCTTCCTCGCCGGCATCCGCGACGAGGTGGTGCCGACCAAATCCGGTCCGGTCTCGGTCACCGCCTCGATCGGCGCGGTCAGCGTACCGCGCTATGCCCGCAACACCGACGAGGCCGTCAACCGCGCCCATGAGACGCTGGATGCCGCCAAGCGCCGCCGCGTCGGCTCGTTCGCGGTATGGCGTCCGGATGCCACACGCGATGCGCAGCGCCGCGTCAACATCCGCGTCACCGACGAAATCGTCACCGCACTGAACGAGCGCCGCATCAAGCTCGCCTATGAGCCGGTGGTGTCGGCCGGCTCGCGCGAGCGCGCTTTCCATGAATGCCTGGTGCGGATGGACCAGGGCGACGGCCAGGTGCTGCTCGCGCCCGATATCGTGCCGGTCGCCGAACGGCTCGGCCTGATCCGCCTGGTCGATCACCGCGTGCTCGAGCTCGTGGTGGCCGAGCTCGCAGCCGCGCCCGACATCTGCCTCAGCCTCAACATCTCGCCGGATACGACCATGGATCCGGACTGGTGGGCGGGAATCGAATCGCTGATGCAGGCCCATCCCGGCGTTGCCGAGCGGCTGATCGTCGAGATCACCGAGACGGTCGCGATCCAGGACATCGATGACGTCCGCGCCTTCGTCGGCCGCCTCAAGCATTTCGGCAGCCGTATCGCCATCGACGATTTTGGCGCCGGCTACACCTCATTTCGAAACTTGCGCAAGCTCGGCGTGGATATCGTGAAGATCGACGGCGCGTTCGTGCAGAACATCACACATTCCGCCGACGATCGCGCCTTCGTGCAGACCCTGATCGATCTCGCCCGCCGCCTCGACATCAAGACCGTCGCTGAATGGGTGCAGAACGAGGAGGCCGCCAACATGCTGCGCGACTGGGGCTGTGATTACATCCAGGGCCGCCTGATTGGCTTGGCGTCTGCCGAGCGCCCGTGGGGCGCTTCAACGGATAGTGCGCTGCCTGCTGCAAGCTGAGATGCCGTAGGGTGGGCAAAGGCGCACTTGCGCCGTGTCCACCATCTCTCCAACAATTCGGCGCGAATGGTGGGCACGCTTCGCTTTGCCCACCTACGAAACGTCACGCCCCCTCATCCAGCGCCACCAGTTCGCGCTTCTTGCGCAGCGACGGCAATAGTGGCGCGATCAGCAGCACCAGGGCAAACACGAGACACACCCCCGAGATCGGCCGCTGCACGAAGGTCCAGAGATCGCCCTGCGACAGGATCAGCGACTTGCGCAGGTTGTTCTCCATCATCGGTCCCAGCACGAAGGCCAGCACCAGCGGCGCCGGTTCATAGCCGAGCTTGCGCATGAAATAGCCGATGATGCCGAACGCGATCATCACATAGACATCGAACACGTTGTTGCTGGAGCAGTAGACGCCCAGGATCGTGAACAGGATGATCAGGGGAAACAGGATGTTGTAGGGCAGCTTGAGCAGTTGCACCCACATGCCGATCATCGGCAGGTTCAGGATCAGCAGCATGACGTTGCCGATATACATGCTGGCGACGATGCCCCAGAACAGGCCGGGGTTTTGCGTGATCAGCAGCGGCCCCGGCTGCAGACCGTGAATGACGAACGCGCCGAGCAGCAGCGCCATCACCACATTCGGCGGAATGCCGAGCGTCATCAGCGGAATGAAGGCGCCGCCCGCCGCGGCGTTGTTCGCCGATTCCGGCCCGGCGACGCCTTCGATCGCGCCATGGCCAAAACGCTCCGGCGTCTTCGATAGCCGCTTCTCCAGCGCGTAGGAGGCAAAGGACGCCACGACCGCGCCGCCGCCCGGCAGGATGCCGAGGAAGAAGCCGAGGATGGTGCCGCGGCCGACCGGACCTGCACTCGCCTTCCAGTCCTCCCTGGTGGGCAGCAGATGGGTGATCCTGGTGTTGATGATGTCGCGCTTGATCGCCTGCTCGGTGTTGAGCAGTACCTCGGCAACGCCGAACAGGCCCATCACGACAGGCACGAGCCCGATGCCGTCGATCAGCTCCATGCGGCCGAAGGTCAGACGCGGCTGTGCCGTGATGCTGTCGAGCCCGATCAGTCCGAGCACGACGCCGATGCATGCCATCAGCAATGCCTTCGGCATCGAACCCTGGGTGAGGAAGGTGAGCACCACGAGGCCGAGCACCATCAGGCTGAAATATTCGGCCGGGCCGAACGCGATGGCGACGCTGGCAAGCTTCGGCGCGACCAGCATCAAGGCGATCAGCGCGAATGTGCCGGCAATGAAGGAGCCGAAGGCGGAAATGCCGAGTGCAGGGCCAGCGCGTCCCTGCTTCGCCATCTGGTGGCCGTCGATGCAGGTGACGACGGAAGCAGCTTCGCCGGGGATGTTGACCAGGATCGAGGTGGTCGAGCCGCCATACATCGAGCCGTAATAGATGCCAGCCATCATGATGATGCCGGATTCCGGCGTGCCCGACAGCGTCACGGGCAGCAGGAGCGACATCGCCGAGATCGGCCCGATGCCCGGCAGTACGCCGACCAGCGTGCCGATGAAGACACCGATGAAGCAGTAGAGCAGGTTGACCGGCAGCAGCGCGACGCCGAATCCATGGGCGACGTTGACAAGCGTATCCATAGGGTCAACCGATCCCGAACAGGCCCGAGGGCAGCTGGATCAACAGCAGCCGCTTGAGCACCCACCACATGCCTGATGGCACCAGCACGGCGATCGGGATCGCCAGCGTCCAGCGAACGGGATCAATCAGCCGCAACAGCAGCAGCACCAACGGGATCGACGACAGCAGGAAGCCGAGTGGTTCCAGCGCAATGGAGAATGCCACGAGACAGCCAATCAACAGGAGCGGCTTGCTCCAGCGCACATTCTCCCAGCGCGAGGCCAATGTCGGTGCACCCTCGGTGACCGCCGAGACGATGATGGCGCCTGCGAACACGCACATCAGGATGCCCGTGTAGAACAGCACGTAGCCGGAGCCGGGGTCGTTGATGGTGCCGAGCTTGAGCTTCATACCGGACCAGATCACGAAGCCGCCGAGCCCAAGCCCGATCAGCCCGCCCCAGAGCTCGGAATTGCTGAGGCGGAGTTTGACGTTGGTTTGACTGTTCATCGGCGCTCTCTCGGCCGTTCCCCGGACGCTGCGCAGCGCGAAGCGCTGCGCTGCAGAGCCGGGGCCCATAGGTTCGTGGCAAAGGTGGATCCCGGCTCTGCGATGCACCGCTGAAGAAGCGCTGCACCGCGTCCGGGACACGGAACTGGCTCAGTCCTACTTCTTCGCGAGCCCGAGGGTCTCGATCACCTTGCGCTCAGACTCCGTGACCTCGACCACGAACTTCTTGTAGTCTTCGGTGTTCTTGTAGTTCGGCACCATGTCGTATTTGGCAAGCGTAGCCACGACCGCCGGATCCTCGACCGCCTTCTTGAAGGCATCGTGCAGCTTGGCGACGATCTTTGGATCCATGCCTTTCGGGCCGGCGATGCCGAAGGGGGAATCATAGACCATGGGATAGCCGAGCTCCTTCAGCGTCGGCGCGTCGGGATAGTTCGGCGAGCGTGCGCCGGTCCACACCATCAGCAGCCGCAACTTGCCGGCGTCGACCAGCGGCCGCCATCCCGTGGAGTCCGCCTGAAGCATCGTGTGCTGCCCCAGCACCGCGGCATTGGTCTCCGCGCCGCCCTTGAAAGGGACTTGCGTCAACTTGATGCCGGACATCGCGGCGATCTGCTCCATGCCGATATGCAGCGAGGTGCCGGCGCCCGGCGTGGCATAGGTCACCTTGCCCGGATTCGCCTTGGCGAACTCCACGACGTCCTTCCAGCTCTTGAACTGCGACTCCGCGCTGGTGGTCACGCCGAAGGTGTAGCCGGTGAGATGGATGATGTAGGTGAAGTCCTTTGCCGGATCCCACGACACTTCCTGCATCAAGGGCAGGCGGAACACGGTGATCGGAATCTGCGAGATGGTGTAGCCGTCCGGCTTCGCGGCCGCCGCCATGGTCGCCGGGCCCACCGTGCCGCCGCCGCCGGCCTTGTTGTCGATCACGATCGGCTGCCCCAGCACCTTCGACGCGCTGTCGGCGATGGCGCGCATGGAGATATCGGTCGATCCGCCGGCCGGCCATGGCACGATCAGCGTGATCGGCTTGCTGGGATAGTCCTGCGCGCTGGTGCCAGTCGAGAGCAATGCGCCCATGACAGCATGCATCGCGGCAAATGCGATCGTCTTCAGCCCGTATCGCGGCATTGAAACTCCTCCCCTCGCGGCGGCCTCTTTGAGGGTCGCCGTTTCTCGTTCTTGCGAGGCGATTGTTCCTGAAATCGACGGAGAAGAAAAGCGCATTGCGCGGATCGCGGGCGCCGGGCGGTGCGGCAATCCCGGTCGAGGCGGCACGTGCGACAATTCGTCGTTTTTTCGTGTGCCGAGAGACGGAATTTGAGGGAGCAGAAAGCCGCTACGCCACGCGCCGGACCGAACTCAGCGTCTCTATGGCGCGGCCGACCTCCGATGCCGGGCACGGCCTGCCGAAATAATAGCCCTGTACGGCGGTGCAGCCGCATTCGCGGACGAAGTCGAGTTGCTCCTCGGTCTCCACGCCCTCCGCGGTCGTTTCGACCCCGAGCACGGAGCCGAGGCTCGCGATGGTGCGGACGATGGCAACGCTCTCCGGACTTTCGCCGAGCGTGCCGACGAAGGAGCGATCGATCTTGATGCGATCGAACGGAAATTTGCGTAAATAGCTCAGCGAGGAATAGCCGACGCCGAAATCGTCGAGGCTGACGTGCACGCCTAACGCGCGAAGCTGGTGCAGGATCTCGATCGTCGCCTCGCTGTCGTCGAGCAGCGCCGTCTCGGTGACCTCGAGCTCGAGCCGTTGCGGCGGCAGGCCGGCTTCGGCAAGTGCGCTCGTGACCATCGCCACCAACCCACGCGAGCGGAACTGCACCGGCGACAGATTTACCGCGACGGTGACATCGGGCCAGGATGCGGCAGTCGCACAAGCGCTGCGCAGCACCCATTCGCCGATCGGAACGATCAGCCCGGTCTCTTCAGCGATCGGAATGAACTCGGCCGGCGAGACGAAGCCGCGCGAGGGATGTTTCCAGCGCAGCAGCGCCTCGAACCCGGTGAGCTCGGATGAATCCAGCCGCACCTGCGGCTGGAACACCAGATGGAATTCACGCGCCTCAAGCGCGCCGCGCAGATCGTGCTCCAGCGCGTGCCGACTGCGCGCCTCTTCCTCCATCTCGGGCTCGAACAGCTGATAGGCGCCACGCCCCTTGGCCTTGGCCTGGTACAGCGCGAGATCGGCGCATTTCATCAGCTCGTCGGCATCGAGCCCGTGGTCGGGCGCGATCGCGATGCCGACGGAGACGCCGACATGGATCGACTGGCTTTCCAGCGGCGGCGGATGACCGATGACCTCGACCAGGCGCCGGGCCAGCTTTTCCGCCGATTGCGGTTGCGGTCCGCGCTGGAGCACGGCGAACTCGTCGCCGCCGAGCCGGGCGACGGTATCGTGCTCGCCGACATTCTCCTTCAGCCGCGCCGCGACCCAGCGCAGCAGCCGGTCGCCGGCGGCGTGGCCGAGGCGGTCGTTGACGGTCTTGAAATTGTCGAGGTCGAAGCACAGCACGGCCATGGCGCCGCCGGCGATCGCGACCTGGTTCAGTCCCTCGCCCATCTTCTCGCGGAACAGCATGCGGTTGGGCAGGTCGGTCAACGAATCGTGCCGCGCCATGTGCGCGACGCGCGCCTGGGCCTTGTGGCGCTCGGTGACGTCCTCGTAGGTGACGACCCAGCCGCCATGCTCCATCCGCTTGTGATTGAGCTTGATGATGCGGCCGTCGCTCAAATGGCGGTGCAGCGTATGCTCGCCCTCGCGTAGCCGCTCGACGTAATCGGCATAGAGCCGCGCGGCTGTGGTGTTCTGATGGATACCGAGCTCGCAGCTATGCTCCATGATCTCGCGCATCGAGACGCCGGGCTTCACGACATCAGGCGACAGGCCGTACATCTCGATGTAGCGGCGATTGCACACGATGACGCGCAGGCTCGCATCGAGCATGCACAGGCCCTGGCTCATGTTGTTCAGCGCCGCGTCGAAGCGGCGATACTGCTCGCTCAGCTCCTCGATCGCGTGCTCGCGTTCGGTGATGTCCTCATAAGTGGCGACGAAGCCGCCCTGGGCCAGAGCGCAGTACCTGACCGAAATCACGGTGTTGTTCGACATCCGTCGGCGCATCGGAGAGGCGTCGTGATTGGCGATCCTCGCACTGGCGGCTTCCAGCAGCTGTTGCGGGCTGTATTCGGAAGAGAACGCGCCGTTCGCCATCGAGCGCTCGATCAACTCGGCGAGATGCGTGCCGGGCCTGGTCTCTTGCGGCGACAGCAGGTAGATCTTGCGGTAGGTGGTGTTGCAGACGCGGAGGCGCATGTCGCTGTCGTAGAAGGCGAGCCCATGCGCCATATTTTCCAGCGCCGCGTCGAGGATGAAGTTCTGCTGCCGCAGCGTTTCCTCGTATTGCAGCCGCTCCGTGACGTCCTCATGCACGGTCACCCAGCCGCCGTCGGGCAGGAAGCGCGAGACCGCCTGCACCATGCGTCCGTCATGGCGCATCACCAGCAGGGATTTCGCCTTTCTGGCCCGCACGTCCTCCAACCTGGAGTTCTGGAAATCGTCGGCCGCCATGCCCGGCAAATTGCCGCGTGACATCCAATGGTCGATCACCGTGCTATGCGGGACCCCTGGCTTCACGATCTCGGGGTCGAGATTGTAGAGGTTCAGGAAGCGTTCGTTGCAGACGACGACACGGCTGTCGGCATCGTACATGATGAGGCCGTGGGACATGTTGGAGAGAGCGTGCTGGCTGCGCTCCGTCTGCACGCGCAATTCCGCCTCGAGCCGGGCGAGGCGGGTGACGTCGTCGCAGATCGTCATCCAGCCGCCGCCGGGAAGCGGCTTCAGCTCGAGCGACATGACGAGGCCGGTCGCAAGCTGCTGCTCGGTCCGGAACGGCTTTCCCCCCGCGATCTGCTCCACGCGCCTGGTGTAGAGCGTCTCGATCTCGCTCACCGGAAAGTTGCCGAGCGAGGCGCTGTGAGCGAGCACGTCGCGATAGCTCGTGCCGATCCGCACGATCTCGGCCGACATGTTGAACAGGCTCAAATAGCGCTGGTTGACGAGCACGATCCGGTTGTCGGCATCGTAGACGCAGACACCCTGTTCCATGTGGTCGAGCGCAAGCTGGCTCAGCGCGACCAGGGCCTCCGGGCCTTGCTCGCGGCGTGCACCAAGCTCGTTATCGCGGGTCGAAATCATGGGTTGGCGGGGTCTCGGCGGGCACTAGACTTAACGCAACCTAATTCAGCCATCGAGGGTAGCGAAGAGGCCGGAAAATTCCCTTAAGCGCAGTAGTTTACGGAGGATGACTGGCGAGGGAGAGCGCGTCGGAAATGCGGAGGTGCGCGCGAGAGTTGGCCGGGAGGGAGCGTCAAATGAAGTGTCGTCCCTGCGAAAGCAGGGACCCATAACCACAAGAAAGGTTTGACTGAGATTGGAAGTGAAGGGGCCTTCCCGTGGTACCAGCATTGCGGCTTAGGGACAGATCACGCGGTATGGGTCCCTGCGTTCGCACTAGGGCATGCACATATCTCTGAGGCTCCATCCTGC